>NZ_CP133781.1:2603333-2936666 GCF_034350045.1 Pseudomonas sp. CCI4.2
GGAATTACGGACAGCTCGCCAAATGGCAGGCTGGTGGGTGCGGTCCATTCGTCACGGACCAGCGTTATGGTGTCGCGGTTGCTTGCCAGGCCGTAAAACGCCGGGCCGTGCATGCTGGCGAAGCCTTCCAGCTTGTCCAGTGCGTTACGCAGTTCAAAGGCCTCGGCGTAAAGCTCGATGGCCGCGTAAGCGGTATAGCAACCGGCACAGCCACACGCCGCTTCTTTGGCGTGTTGGGCGTGCGGGGCAGAATCGGTGCCCAGGAAAAACTTCGTGCTGCCACTGGTGGCGGCGTCGAGCAATGCTTGCTGGTGAATATTGCGCTTGAGAACCGGCAGGCAGTAAAGGTGCGGGCGAATGCCACCGACTAGCATGTGATTGCGGTTGTAAAGCAGGTGATGCGCCGTAATCGTTGCACCCACATTGGCTGAGGCTTCGTGGACGAACTGTACGGCCTCGTGGGTGGTGATGTGCTCGAAGACTACTTTCAACGTGGGAAAGCGCTCCACAACGCGACCCAGATGTTCATCGATGAACATCTTTTCGCGGTCGAACACGTCGACTTCACCGCGCGTCACTTCGCCGTGGACCAGAAGTGGCAAGCCGACCTCCGCCATGGCTTCCAGCGCCGGAAAAATCTTGTCGATGCTGGTGACGCCTGAGTCGGAGTTGGTGGTCGCTCCGGCTGGATACAGTTTTGCAGCGTGAACGAAACCACTGGCCTTGGCCGCGTGGATATCCTGCGGCTGTGTCAGGTCGGTCAGATAAAGCACCATTAACGGCTCAAAACGACTGCCGGCCGGGCGCGCAGCGAGGATGCGCTGGCGATAGGCATCAGCTTCCTGAGCATTGCGAACCGGGGGTACCAGGTTGGGCATGATAATGGCGCGGCCAAAAGTGCGCGCTACGTCAGCAACGGTGTGAGGCAAAACAGCTCCATCGCGGAGATGAATGTGCCAGTCGTCGGGACGCAGAAGGGTCAGGCGATCGGACATTGGGGATTCCAGGCGGGTCAAACTCGCTGGGAATGCTACCGGAAAACACTCATACGAGCACTCGCTATCAAGTTTTCCGGGAACTAACCGATAGCCAGACGTATGCAGTTTTCTAGTGGAGCCTCCCGTGCGCCAACGATATTTAGCCTTGCTCAGTGTGTTTGCCAGTTTGCCGGCAGTGGCTATTACGTTCCAGACACGTCTGGAAAGTATCGAATGGAAAGTCGAAGGCGATAAGTTTGAGTGTCGCCTGACCCAACCCATCACCGATTTCGGTGCTGGCGAATTCGTCCGTCGTGCGGGAGAACAAGCCACATTCCGAATTAAGGCCAGCGGTGGAATGCTGGGTTCAGGTTCCGCCACACTGCTCGCTGCGGCCGCCCCTTGGCAGCCCGGTCGTGGTGACGTAAACCTTGGTGCTGTCAGGGTGAATAACAGCACAATTCCGTTCAATTCCTCCCAAGGGCAAGCAGGCGGGTTACTTGCAGGGTTGATGGAAGGTCGCAGCCCAGTGATCCGTCATCATGGGCAGGGCGGCAGCGTGATGGAAATTCGCTTGTTACCCGTGCGGTTTGCCAAAGCGTTCAGCGATTACCAGGCATGTACCGCCAAGCTGCTGCCCAAGAACTACGAACAGGTCAAGCAAGCGCAGATAGGCTTTCCGGGTAAAGATGCCGATCTTGACGCTCACGCGCGGGCCCAGCTACAAGTTATTGCTGATTTCCTGAAGGCCGACCCTACGGTGAATCACATCGAACTCGACGGCCATTCCGACAACAGCGGGAATCGATTGACCAACCGGGACATGTCACGCCGCCGAGCGCTGGCGGTGATGGATTTCTTCACGGCCCAAGGCGTTCCCGAGAAGCAGATCACCATGCGGTTTCATGGCGAACGCTATCCTTTGGCACCTAACACCAACGCGGCCAATCGCTCGCGCAACCGACGAGTCACCGTTCAATTGGATCGGTTGCCACCGGACGATAAAGCCCCGTCAGTGGTTGCAGCGGGATCGGCTGCCGCTACGTCGTAATCGGCTGCGACTGATGCCCCGCTCGACATTAACTGTCGCTTGGTCGTCACAAGCTGTCGCGCCTCTGTAAAGCCATCGGTTTGAGCGGTAGAATCCTTCGCTTTGCGTACAACCCGGTGGAGTGAAGGCATGGCGGACGTAAACAAGGTAGTTCTCGCGTATTCCGGTGGCTTGGATACTTCGGTAATCCTCAAGTGGCTGCAGGACACGTATAACTGCGAAGTAGTGACATTCACGGCTGACCTGGGTCAAGGCGAAGAAGTCGAGCCCGCACGCGCGAAGGCGCAGGCCATGGGCGTTAAAGAAATCTATATCGATGACCTGCGCGAGGAATTCGTGCGTGATTTCGTGTTCCCGATGTTCCGCGCAAACACCGTCTACGAAGGCGAGTACCTGCTGGGTACGTCTATTGCGCGTCCGCTGATTGCCAAGCGTCTGATCGAAATCGCCAACGAAACCGGCGCGGACGCCATTTCCCATGGCGCCACTGGCAAAGGCAACGACCAGGTTCGTTTCGAACTGGGTGCGTATGCGCTTAAGCCCGGCGTTAAAGTCATTGCCCCTTGGCGTGAATGGGACTTGCTGTCACGTGAAAAGCTCATGGATTACGCCGAGAAGCACAACATCCCGATTGAGCGTCACGGGAAGAAAAAGTCGCCGTACTCGATGGATGCGAACCTGCTGCACATCTCCTATGAAGGCGGCGTGCTGGAAGACACCTGGACCGAGCACGAAGACGACATGTGGCGTTGGACCAAGTCTCCCGAGGACGCGCCGAACGTCGCCACTTACCTTGAGCTGACCTATCGCAACGGCGACATCGTCGCGCTCGATGACGTGGAAATGTCACCTGCAACTGTTTTGGCGACCCTGAACCGTATCGGTGGCGAAAACGGTATCGGTCGGTTGGATATCGTCGAAAACCGTTATGTGGGCATGAAGTCCCGTGGTTGCTACGAGACGCCGGGCGGCACCATCATGCTGCGCGCTCACCGCGCCATCGAATCGATCACCTTGGACCGCGAAGTGGCTCACCTCAAGGATGAGCTGATGCCGAAGTACGCCAGCCTGATCTACACCGGCTACTGGTGGAGCCCTGAGCGCCTGATGCTGCAACAAATGATCGATGCGTCGCAGGCTCATGTTAACGGCGTGGTTCGTCTGAAGCTCTATAAAGGCAACGTCATCGTCACCGGCCGTAAGTCTGATGAGTCGCTGTTCGACGCTACCATTGCCACCTTTGAAGAAGATGGCGGTGCCTATAACCAGGCCGACGCAGCCGGCTTCATCAAGCTGAACGCTCTGCGCATGCGGATCGCGGCTAACAAAGGCCGCAAGCTGTTCTGACCCCCTGCGGCCCCCTCTTGCGCGCCGCTCAGGCGCGCAGGGGGGCGTTGTTTATATCAAATAAACAACACCTCACTTGTAGTGATCGATACAAGCGCGAAAGTATGAATGTGTTTGAGGGTCTTTGAAAATTCACTGACCCGTGCGACCAATTCTCCATCGTTGACAACATCACTTCGGCAGCTCAGTAATACAATCAATTGTGTTGATCGAACGTCATTGCGCCGACGCTCGTTGTCAGTGTGCAACAGCGACATCAGGTGGATGACGTCCTCTTTGCACGAGAGGGGACCGCCATACGCTATTTCTATTTCGTCGGTGGGGTGCAGTAGCAGTTTGGAGTGAGACCGCAAGTGTCCCGCTCTTTGGGATGTTGGGCACGTTGATACAGAGCGATGGAGTGGAGGCTTTATTGGTTGAACAGTCGACAGCTCGGATTTTTTGAATACCTTTAGAAAGTTCTTTTCATTGGAGAAGTCTGAAGGCCCGTACAGGACTTTATAGTTAAAATTCAATGTCAGAAAAAACAAAGAAGTTAACACTGACGGAAAGACAATCAGGAACCAAACGTAGATACGCTGATTGCTCTCATCCAAAAAAGGCAGCGCGGTGGCTGCCGATGCCTCGGACAGCGCCGCAAACAGTGCGATGACACTGACCGGGTTCATTCCGTTGACTGAAGCTTTGATCATGGTTATTACTCGATAACGCATAAGTGCAGGGCAATGACTCTTTAAACGTAAGCGGGAGAGGAATGCAATAAACAGTTCGTCATGTGGGTATGTTTATAGGCATCACTCACCCGGTAGTGCGTCGGGCGACGGTGTGTCTTTCATTTGCTTAAATTCGAAGCGATAGTCTCGACCGATCTCCCATACTTGGCGAACGCTCAAATTCAGTTTTTGTGCGATCTCAAGCGCGGTGTAACCTAGGCTGGAATAATGCATGGCGTGGCCGGCGACCCTGTCGTCAACCGCATCAGGGTCGCGCAGCCCTTCTGTTCTAGCGCCGCGAACGGGCCGGCTATAGGAGATTTTCAGTCCTTGTTCTCCTGCCATTCGCCGGACATCTTTTTTTGTCATTCGCAGCGAGTATTGCAAGGAGCTAACCCCAGCACCCTTGGCGACCAGGTTTTTTAAAAGTTCGATTTTTTTAAGGGCATCTTCCTCAGTCTCAATCGGCGGGTTTTTAGGGGGCAATGATTCGGCAGAGAATTCGGCTGTTTCTCCAAGGGGCACTACATTGATAACACCTCCTCGTTGAATGTACTGTTCCACCGCAGTATCAAGGTCGAGTTTAGGTTTAGACTTTGATGGCGACGAGGTGCGTGAGTCTTTGTTATTAGTCACGAGCATGTACCTGTTTAAAAGTGGAAATAAGCGAATTCGCTGGATGAAGCGCACAGCGTATCGACCCGCTGGAAGGCGGTAACAGTGAAGCTCTGGGCTGGCCAGATTAAATGGGCGAGCTCTATCGGCTCGGTTAAATCCAGGCAGAGGGCGATTTTTTGACAAAAAACGGCGGGTCAATAAATCCAGTATTAGGGGTTCTGATAAGCACTTGAATGAAAGTTATTGAAGTGGCTGTCGATAAAAAGTAACGAGTGGTAATAGGATTTGCAAGTAAAAACGGCAGATTAGATAAATTGTATTGTCGATGTCTTTGGCTTCTTACATGGAGGTGGCAAGTCTTCTCCATGTGTCGTAGTCCATTTCCTTTTTGTCTGGTTGAGGCTAGCTAGAATGTAGGGAATAGCATTAACTCATTGGCGGACGAGCCTTAGGTGCAGGTATTCGGTATTTTTTTCGCTGTGCTAACAACAAATTGACTCGACCTGGCTGGTCGCTATTTGAGTTTTTTCTTTTACGTGCTGGCTCTTATTTACTAAAATACGAGGCGGAATTTTCTGGGAATCTTGGCGGGATCGACAGCCGTTTGATTCGGATAATATGTCGAACTGTTCTCATGCTGATTCGTAGGAAAATTCGTATGGGAATGTAGTACATCTCTTGTAACCAAGCGTGGAATTAATAGGCCTTGTTTAAAGGTATAGTTTGCGTTCTGGATCTACAGATGCTCGGATGGAATTAGTAATAATTCTTTGAACGTTATCCTGTGGTATGTCAGACAATTCGACTTATTCTTCGTACAAGAGAGAGCGACGAAATCCTGAGGGTCCAGTCGTACCGATGTAGCGTCGGCCAGTTTTGGTTCGATAGAAGAAATCGAGACTGGAGCCCTTTCAAAAAAAACATCGGCCAGTGGCCATGCGCCTGCGCTTACCTATGTTCCCAATGGGAATTACGGCAAGCGCTGAACAGTCTAAAGGGAGTTGGGGATATGCTTGACGGAACGAAAAAAATTATATTGCTTGAATCAAACTGCATTGAAGCACCAAAAGGAGCTGCAACTATTTCTTACGGTCCTGTAGCAAGTCAGTCGTCAGTAAACCAGAAAAATATCATGCACCTGAGTGTTTTTGTAGGATATATCTGTCGTATTTGTAGGAAAGGTCTCTGTCTGTTAGTCCTCGGAGGGGTGCGCCATGCAAAGCACTAAACGACTAGGCTATTGTGCTGGCTCTGAAAAATCGAACAGCGAAAATTGGACTTGCTCATGAATAAAGTGCTGATCGTGGATGATCACCCCGTCATTAGACTTGCTGTACGCATGTTAATGGAGCGTCATGGCTATGAAGTCGTCGCGGAAACGGATAACGGCGTGGACGCCTTGCAACTTGCTCGCGAGCATTTACCCGATATCGTCATTCTTGACATCGGAATACCAAAATTGGACGGTCTGGAGGTAATCACTCGTCTGTCAGCGATGACGCTTCCTTTCAGAGTGTTAATACTGACGTCTCAAGCCCCAGGTCACTTTTCCATGCGATGCATGCAAGCGGGGGCAGCTGGATATGTGTGCAAGCAACAGGATTTGACCGAATTGCTGAGTGCAATAAAGGCTGTGCTATCGGGGTACAGCTATTTCCCTAACCAGGCATTACACACCGTTCGTTCGAGCCTGGGAAACGCCAGCGAGGCAGATATGGTTGATCGGCTTTCGGGCCGGGAGATGATGGTTCTTCAGCAGTTGGCGTGTGGGAAGACCAATAAGGAAATAGCCGACGGGATGTTTCTCAGTAACAAAACTGTCAGTACGTACAAGACCCGTCTGTTGTTAAAGCTCAACGCCCGCTCGTTGGTGGACTTGATTGAGCTCGCTCAGCGAAACGGATTGGTTTGAGAGGATTTGGAGGGGAACACAAGATGGATGCCAAATCCTGTTCCCCATTACGGTAAAGCCCCTCGAAGACGAGAGGCTTTACCTCGCGTTCGTCAGGTCGCGGCCAATGGGTAAACCATAGGCTTACAGGTCGAAATCGTAATCGGCCAATCGCCGCTGCAAGCGTCGTTCTTCCAACATATTGTCGATGGTGCGACGTTTGCTCAAATTGGTTTTCGCGGTTTCCACGGGTGGCTGTGTGTCATCGTCCGCGTCAACTGCAACGAAATCGTCGTCCTCGTCCAGCTGCTCTTTGCCAGTGCTCATAAAGTGACTCCAGGCTTAGGCTGTCGTTGGCGGACCTTATAGCGGCAATTGTTGGCTGGGTAAAAAAGATTTTTTCAATCGATTACCTCAAAACAAGACTATTACTCAATCGTCAGACGTTTTTGCCTTGAATTCGCACAGATCTTCGATCCTGCAACTGCCACAGCGGGGCTTGCGGGCCTGGCAGACATAGCGTCCGTGAAGGATCAGCCAATGATGGGCGTCGAGCAGGAAATCTTTAGGCACAAATTTCATTAGCTGCCTCTCTACTTCAACGACATTTTTGCCCGGCGCTATGCCGGTGCGATTGCTCACCCGGAAAATATGCGTGTCCACGGCCATGGTCAATTGGCGAAAGGCAGTATTGAGCACTACGTTTGCCGTTTTACGACCTACGCCCGGCAGCGCTTCAAGTTCTTCCCGAGTCTGAGGTACTTGGCTGTGGTGTCGTTCCACCAGAAGGCGGCAGGTCTCGATGACGTTTTTAGCTTTGGCGTTGTAAAGACCAATGGTTTTTATGTAATCGCAAAGCCCGGCAACCCCTAGGTCGTAAATAGCTTGTGGGGTGTTTGCCACCGGGTAAAGACGTGCAGTGGCCTTGTTGACGCTGACATCAGTCGCTTGGGCCGAGAGAATCACGGAAATCAATAATTCAAAAGACGAGCTATAAGCCAGCTCTGTTTTAGGTTCCGGGGTGTCTTCCCGCAGGCGACGGAAAATTTCCAGGCGTTTTGCGGCGTTCATGGGTGCAGCGTTTCCTTGGCGGTGGAGGATTGATTGGTGTTCTCGGCACCGGCCGGTCGGATTTTAATCCGCCTATCAGCCCGGTAATTGTTCGCGGCAAGAAGCAATCCCAAGAGGATTAACCCGCCAGGGGTCAGCAGCGCCAAGTGGGCGCCCTCCGGCAGCATCTGTATCTCCCAGTGCGTTGCGCGAGCACCGAATAGCCACTGAGCGTGGCTGAACAGTGTGCCGTTGCCCAAGAACTCACGGAACAGGGCGAGTACCACCATCAAGGCACTGAATCGAGCGATCAGAGGGCGACCGCGGCGCAGCACGTCCACGGCAGTGCGTGAGTCGTTGCTCAGCACGCAATAAATGCCTAACAAAGGAAGGTAAATCCCCAACCCTTGATAAAGGGCCAATGCATACGCTTGTAGTACCAGCTCAGAACAGCTGACAAGCGAAGCAGCTAGCAACGCGCTGGCGAGGAGTTCGGCGCTGGGCGTCAATAGTTGGCGTATCCGTGCAATCAGCACGGCGTGCACGCCAACAACGACCCACAGCACCATCAGCAACCCCAGTGCCAGGGCAAAAGAGTCGGTAACGCCCAGAAGGGGCGTCAAGCTCAGGGGGCCGAGCAGGGCATGAATACAAGGTCGATTAACCTGTTGCACGGGATGAGTCATGGGGGCGTACCCGACGGGAGCGCCATGAGTAGTGCCCGATAAGCGTCGAAGAAACGCAATGTGCTACGAATGGCGCCGACGGTTGCCCGAGAGGTGATGGTCGCGCCAGCGATTTGGTCGAAGTCGCCGTGATCTTTCGTTAATGCCCATTCTGACTCGGGAGGATCAGTGAGAGAGCGGCCGATAAAACGCTTGAGCCAGGCCGGTTCAGTCACGAGGCGGGCGCCAATGCCGGGGGTCTCGTTGTGCTTGAGGACTTTGACGCCGAGCAACTGGCCGTCTATCGACACGGCGATCAGTAACTCGATGGGGGCAGAATAACCTTGAGCCTGGCTATGAAACAGAACCGCACTGGGCTTGCCCCCTTTCGTCGCAAGATAACCGGCGATCACTGCATGGGTGTCGGCGGTGCGCTCAGGCAGCGACAGCGGGTGTTGTAACGGTTGATTATCGTAACTGTCAGGAGGCATAACCGATAAAAAGGCTTGAGCTTGAGCCGCCTCCTGCGCCGCACTGATTTGCAGTGCTGCCGCTTGCTGCAGCGCGATCGTCAGCCCAATGCCCAAACCCGCAAGCAAGACGATAACTAACGCGCTTAACCATCTCGCCTGCTTGGTCATGGCGTGGCTCCCGTTTTTTTTGTCTCGCTGTCGGGCTTCGAGCGTTCCAGGCGCTCCAAAGTGGGGACGGCCAGATTCATGAGCAGTACTGCAAACGCGACGCCGTCGGGGTAGCTGCCCCATGTGCGAATCAGGTAAGTGATTACCCCCACCCCAATCCCGAACAGCAACCGCGCACGCGGACTTTTGGGGCCGGACACGGGTTCGGTCACGATAAAAAATGCGCCGAGCATGCTCGCACCGGTCAGCAGATGGAACAGCGGCGACCCGTGAGAGTCAGAGCCTGAACCGTTCCAGCACAGCAGGCTGATAATAAACAGGCTGCCCAACATTCCCACGGGTGCGTGCCACGTAAACACGCGTTGCCGAAGCAGGAAGGCGCCGCCGGCTAAGAACCCCAGATTGAGCCACTCGGCACCCCGGCCCCCGAATCGGCCAAACGATGGATTACTGGCAAACAACTCCTCAACAGTGAGGCTTTTATTGATCCGCAATGCATCCAGTGCTGTGGCTTGGGCCCACGCATCGGGCGGTGCTGCCAAACCAAGGTTCACACCGAAGATCTGTTGCAGGCCGCCCAATAGATTCAGGCCGTGTGGGGCTGGCCAGTGGCTCATGTGCTGGGGAAAAGACACCAGCGCCATCGCGTAGCCGAGCATGGCCGGATTAAACGGATTTTTACCGATTCCGCCGAACAGATGCTTGCCGAACAGTAGGGCAAAACCGGTCGCCACCAGCGTCAACCACCACGGTGAATACGGCGGGAGAGCAAGCGCCAGGAGGGTGGCGCTGACCAGCGCACTGCCGTCGCTTAAGCTCGGCTTGAGCGGCAGCTGGCGCAATGTAAGCACCGCGGCTTCCACGGCCAGCGCCATGCTCGCGGCCAGGAGCCAGCTGATCACGATTCCCCAACCGTAAAACCATAGCAACGTCAGCGCCCCGGGTAACGTCGCGAGTAATACCAGCGTCATGGTTTTCTGCAGGCCGTCGCTGACCTTCTCGACGGTGTCGGGCAAGGCTTCAGGCGTTGGCATGCGCGCTGACCTGGGTGTGTGCCTGGGCCGCAGATTCAAGAAAAATCAGGGTTTGCTCGGCGGCTTCGAACTCGCGCTGCAACACCACCAGTTGTTCTTGTTGTTCCCGGGTAGGTGGGTGACCAAAGGCTTTTAACGATTTATTTAATTGTGCGCGGCTCATCGCCAGGGCGATCTTGGCTTTTTTCAGCGCCTGATCAGTGGCCGCTGCTTTTTGCGCACGTATTCGTTCAATGGCGGACTGCACCGGGCTCGGTACTGTTTCCTGGGCTGCACTCACCTGAGCCGTGCGCTGCACACGCGCCAGACGTTCGGCTTGGCGCTGCTCTTCTTCGCGGCGCAATCGATCATTTCGCACTTCGAAGCGGCGGCGGGCGTGGTCGCGTTTTATGCGCCGAGCCTGTTGCTGTTTATCGCTAACGGCCAAGCCGCCCACAACAGGCACTACCCCGGAAAGCGGCAGTGGGTGCATTTCGATGCAGTCCACCGGACACGGAGCTACGCACAAATCGCAACCGGTGCATTCATTAATGATTACGGTGTGCATCAGCTTCGCCGCGCCGAGGATAGCGTCCACCGGACAAGCCTGAATGCATTTGGTACAGCCAATGCATTCCGCTTCCCGGATAAACGCAATCTGCGCCGGTGCCGGGCCGCGCTCAAGGTCCAATTGCACCACTGGAACGTTCAGTAGCCGAGCAAGCGAGGCAATGGTTTCGTCGCCACCGGGTGGACATTTGTTGATGGCTTCACCGCTGGCGATGCCTTCGGCGTAGGGCTTGCAACCGGGATGGCCGCACTTGCCGCATTGCGTTTGTGGCAGCAGCACATCAATAGTTTGGATCAGGTTCATGGCTTGATCAGCCCGCTGAAACCAAGAAAAGCCAGGCCCATCAAACCCGCGCTGATTAACTGGATCGGTAAGGCACGAAAAGGCAACGGGACGTCCTGGGTTTGAATCCGTTGTTGAAGATCATGAAACAGGCTCAAAACCAGCCAAAATCCCAACCCCGAGCCGATGCTCAGCGCCAGCGCGTAGAGCATGCCCTTGTCGGGCTGAGTGCTTAACAACGCAAGCCCGAGGATACCGGCGTTGCTCACTAGCAGCAGTTGAAATCCGTCGAACGACAACCGGGGGAACAGTCGCGATAGCGCTGACACGCAGGGCTTTATCGCCATTACGCTGACTGGCAGGAATACGAACAACCTTAGATACCCCAGTTCCAACGGCACCAGTACCGAGTGGTACAGCAGGTAGTTGAGCAGCGTGCTGCAAAACATCACCCAGACGGTCGCCATCCCCAGCGCATGAAGTTGCACCCGAGTAATACAGGGTTCGCGGCTGGTATTGATTACGGGATCGACGCCCAACGGCCACTGCAATACAACGTTATTGATCAGGGCAGCGCTGATGAGCGTGAGAATGAAATCGGTCATGGGTGTGCCGGGTGAGCGAACAGGCAGAGGGTCCCTAAAGAAGATAGTAGCCAGCAAAAAACACGGCTACTTCTTGCGCGAAAAAGCCCACGAACGGCGATGTTCGTGGGCTTTGCGTCAAGCTTACTTGATTCGTTGCCCCGGCTTGGCGCCGCTGTCCGGGCTGAGCAGGTAGATTTCTTCGCCGCCAAGCCCAGCGGCCATCACCATGCCTTCAGAAATGCCGAAGCGCATTTTGCGTGGCTTGAGGTTGGCAATCATCATCGTCAGGCGCCCTTCCAGTTCAGTCGGATTCGGGTAGGCGCTCTTGATGCCGGAGAAGACATTGCGTTGTTCGTCGCCAATGTCCAAGGTCAAACGCAGCAGCTTGTCAGCGCCTTCAACGTGTTCAGCCTTGAGAATCAGGGCCACTCGAAGGTCCACAGCGGCGAACGCATCAAAGTCGATTTCGGCGGCCAGCGGCTCTTTGACCAACTCACCGTTGCCTTGCGGCGCAACCGAGGTATCGCTGGCAGTCAGGTCTTCTTTCGAGGCGTCGCTCATGGCTTGTACTTTTACCGGATCGATTCGGGTCATCAGCGGCAGGAACGGGTTGAGCTGATGATTACTCAGCAGCGTCAGGTGATCGTCCCAGGTCAGCGGCGCGACGTTGAGGAATTTCTCAGCATCGGCAGCCAACAGCGGTAGTACCGGCTTGAGGAAAATCACCAGTTGGCGGAACAGATTGATGCCCAAGGCGCAAACGGCCTGGACTTCATCTTGTTTGCCTTCTTGCTTGGCCAGTGACCACGGCGCTTTGTCGGCGATATAGGCGTTGGCGCGATCGGCAAGGCCCATGATTTCGCGCATGGCCCTGGCAAAGTCCCGCGCTTCATACGCTTCAGCAATGCAGGGCGCGGCTGCGAGAAACGCTTCGGTCAGTTCCGGCGCGGCGTTGCCTGCAACCAGCACGCCTGCGTTGCCCTTATGAATGAAACCGGCGCAGCGGCTGGCAATGTTGACCACTTTGCCGATCAGGTCCGAGTTGACCTTCTGTACGAAGTCTTCAAGGTTCAGGTCCAGGTCATCGACGCCACGGCTGAGCTTGGCCGCGTAGTAATAGCGCAGGTATTCCGGCGGCAGGTTGTCCAGATACGTGCGGGCTTTGATGAACGTCCCGCGGGATTTCGACATTTTCTGGCCATTAACGGTCAGGTAGCCGTGGACATTGATCCCGGTTGGCTTACGCAAACCCGCGCCTTCAAGCATGGCCGGCCAGAACAGGGCGTGGAAGTTGACGATGTCCTTGCCAATGAAATGGTACAGCTCAGTGGTGGAATCCTTGGCCCAATAGGCGTCGAAGTCCAGATCAGGGCGGCGTGCGCAGAGATTCTTGAAACTGGCCATGTAGCCAATCGGCGCGTCTAGCCACACGTAGAAGTATTTGCCTGGTTCGCCTGGAATTTCGAAACCGAAATACGGTGCATCGCGGGAGATGTCCCACTGTTGAAGTCCTGCATCCAGCCATTCGGAAATTTTGTTCGCAACGGCCTCTTGTAGCGTGCCACTGCGAGTCCAGCTTTTCAGCATGGCGTCGAAGTCGGGCAGATTGAAGAAAAAGTGCTGCGACTCTTTCAGAACCGGCGTGGCCCCGGAAATGGCCGATTTCGGATTTTTCAGGTCAGTTGGCGCGTAGGTCGCACCGCATTTTTCGCAGTTGTCGCCGTATTGATCTTCAGTGCCACACTTTGGGCACGTGCCCTTGATGAAGCGATCGGCCAGGAACATCAGTTTTTCCGGGTCGAAATACTGGGTGATCGAGCGCGTGGCGATGTGCCCGGCATCACGCAGTCGGGTGTAGATCATGCTCGACAGCTCGCGGTTTTCGTCCGAGTGCGTCGAGTGAAAATTATCGAAGTCCACTAGGAAGTCGGCAAAGTCGGCGCTGTGTTCAGCCTTAACGTTGGCGATCAGTTGTTCCGGGGTGATCCCTTCTTTTTCAGCACGCAGCATGATTGCCGAGCCGTGAGCGTCGTCCGCGCAGACATAGATGCACTGATTGCCGCGATGCTTTTGGAAGCGCACCCACATATCGGTCTGGATGTACTCAAGCATATGGCCAAGGTGAATTGAACCATTGGCATAGGGCAGGGCGCTGGTGACGAGAATCTTGCGTGGCTCGGACATGGGGCTCGGCTATTTGAAGTGGAACGGAGATCGGCCACTATAAAGGTCCGGGCGATATTTTTCACCCCGCGGACACATATTGCTCATCCCTATTGGGCGGCTAGGTGCTCGGCGAAAGCATGCCGAGGCGCTGCATAAGGCGTAGGATAGCCGCCTGTTTTACTCAGTCATTATTATCGGGAGTAGCCATGAGCGCCGTTAATCGCGCAGCGGTGGAAGCCGTTCTTCGCCAATATACCGACCCTTATTTGAATCAGGATCCTGTCAGCGCTGGCTGTGTCCGCGGCATCGACATCCAGGGTGATCGCGTCAGCGTGCAGCTGGAACTGGGTTATGCCGCCGGCTTGTTCAAAAATGGCTGGGCGCAAATGCTGCAAATCGCCCTCGAAGGGCTCGACGGTGTGTCGTCGGCCAAGGTCGACGTCCGCTGTGTGATTTCTGCGCACAAGGCCCAGGAACAAATACCGGGCCTGGCCAATGTGAAAAACATTGTGGCCGTGGCGTCGGGTAAAGGTGGGGTGGGCAAATCCACGACGGCGGCGAACCTGGCCCTGGCGTTGTCTCGGGAAGGCGCACGCGTGGGCATGCTTGACGCGGACATCTACGGCCCGAGCCAAGGTGTGATGTTCGGCATTGCCGAGGGCACACGGCCGAAGATTAAGGATCAAAAGTGGTTCGTGCCCATCGAATCCCACGGCATCCAAGTGATGTCCATGGCGTTTCTGACGGACGACAACACGCCGATGGTCTGGCGCGGGCCGATGGTATCCGGTGCCTTGTTGCAGTTGATTACGCAAACGGCCTGGGATGACCTGGATTATTTGGTCATCGATATGCCGCCAGGCACCGGTGATATTCAACTGACGCTAGCGCAGAAAGTCCCGGTGGCGGGCGCTGTGATTGTCACCACGCCGCAGGATCTGGCTTTGCTGGACGCGAAGAAGGGCGTGGAGATGTTCCGTAAGGTCAACATTCCGGTGTTGGGCGTGGTGGAAAACATGGCCGTTCACATCTGCTCCAACTGCGGCCACGCAGAGCACCTCTTCGGTGAGGGTGGCGGCGAGAAGCTGGCGGCCCAATACGATGTGGAGCTGTTGGCGTCGTTGCCATTGTCCATGCTGATTCGCGAGCAGGCGGACGGCGGCAAGCCAACGGTCATCGCTGAGCCTGAAAGTCAGATCGCGATGGTGTATCAAGAGCTGGCGCGGCACGTAGGCGCGCGGATCGTCTTGCAAGAAGCTCAGTCACAAGCCATGCCGAGCATCACCGTTAGCGACGATTGAGTTTTCTACACAAAGCTTCGCGAATGAATTCGCTCCCACAGAGTTATGCGATCCCTGCGGGACTGAATTCATTCGGGAAGGATTGATGCGCTATGTCCGGCACGCCGCGCCTATCTACATAAACGACAGGCGTAAAAAAACCTCGCTTTTAAGGGCGAGGTTCTTTTTAAGCGAATAAGGACAAGTTAGATAACTTGAACTTCTTCAGCTTGCATGCCTTTCTGGCCGCGGGTAGCGACGAAAGAGACCTGTTGGCCTTCTTTCAGGCTTTTGAAGCCGTCAGATTGGATTGCTTTGAAGTGAACGAACAGGTCGTCACCCGATTGTGGAGTGATGAAGCCGAAGCCTTTTTCATCGTTGAACCACTTAACGGTACCAGTTTGGCGATTAGACATGGTGTATCTCCTTGGACAAAGTTAACTGCGACTCAGGAAAAGCCCTGGCCGAGACTGAGTGCAAAGAGCAGGAAAAATTCTTGGAGATGGTTGGATCGAAATTCAACATCGTGTAGAGATTCTCAGTGACACAAGCAACACAGTGGCGCCACCTTAACGCGTTTTTTGGAACGTGCCAATGGTCTGTTCACGATTATTTACTTTCGTGACTAACGGGCTATAGCAGACAGGCGGTTTGGGCCACCAGAGTCTTTGAACCCAAGGGCCTGGCCCGGTAAGATGCCGGACAGATTTTTCTAGCTCGCTATTCAGGACACCGCCATGAGTATCAAATCGGACAAGTGGATTCGCCGCATGGCGCAAGAACACGCAATGATCGAGCCGTTCGTAGAGCGTCAGGTACGGGGCGAAGGCGCTAACCGATTGATTTCCTACGGTGTATCCAGCTATGGCTACGACGTGCGTTGTGCCGCTGAATTCAAGGTGTTTACCAACATCAACTCGGCGACCGTCGACCCAAAAAACTTCGATGAAAAAAGCTTTGTTGATGTGACCAGCGACGTCTGCATCATCCCGCCGAACTCGTTTGCACTGGCCCGCACCGTCGAATATTTCCGTATTCCGCGCAATGTGCTGACCATCTGTCTGGGAAAAAGCACTTACGCTCGCTGCGGAATCATCGTCAACGTGACCCCACTTGAGCCTGAATGGGAAGGTCACGTCACTCTGGAATTCTCGAATACCACGACCTTGCCGGCGAAAATCTACGCGAACGAAGGAGTGGCACAGATGCTTTTCCTGGAATCCGACGAAGAGTGCGAAATCTCCTACAAAGACCGTGGCGGCAAGTATCAAGGTCAGCGTGGCGTGACCCTTCCACGTACCTGATAACCATTGATCAGGCAGCGAGGGAATTAGTCTTCTGATCGGCACTCTATTGACTGAACTGTTCGGGCTCGCCCCCATTGAGTCAGACTATTTTCAGGAGTGCCTATGAAGACGTATACGAAGCCCATCGTTCCTCCGGCGGACTTACACAACAATCATGTGGGGCTGCTGGCGTGGTCGCTGCTCGCGCCGCCACAGATCAATATGGTAGGCGGAATCCCTGGTCAGCCTGGGCCTGATACCCCGATGCAACCTACAGAGCCCGGCGAGCCAACGCTACCGGATCAGCCTCCACCTGCGCCGGTTGCTTGATTGGCAGGCCGTTCATAGCGCCCGCCACACGGCCCCGTCACCGACGATAAAAATCTGGCTGGCGACGTCGGGTTTTATCTCCATGCCTCCCGTAAAGGCTCCGAAGGCCGGCAGCACGGCGATTCGCTCTTTTATGTAAAAACACGCCAGTCGCAGGCTTTGTCGACCGTTTCCCTGGAGCCGATAAACCGGATGGACGTGACCCGCCAGTACCGTGTGCGTTGGATGTGCATCCGGTTCGTGCTGTAGCGCGAACGGCCCGAGCAACAAGGGTTCTGACACAACCTCAAAACCCCAATCGACGGGCGGGTCACCGGCGCGTAGATCGTGATTGCCGCGAATCAATACAATGCGCAACGCTTCGTGGCGCAACCTCCATTCCCGCAACGCCGCCAATGTCGCGGCCGCTCGCGAGCCTGGCGCATGAAAAAAATCGCCCAAAAAAATCAGGTGCTCGGACGGGTAACGCTCAAGCAGCGCGTCTATTCGTTGCAAGTTGCTGTGGGTGGTCCCTCGGGGCACCGGTTGCCCGAGTTTTCGGTAGGCGGCAGCTTTGCCGAAATGCGCATCGGCAATCATCAACACTCGCAAGGCCGGGTAGTAGATCGCCTTGTCTGCCAGCAGCCACAATTGCGCCCCTGCCAGTTCTATTGGGTAATGGGGCGTCATGAGTTGAGCTCAGACCCGGCGGCTTTCTCCAGATCACGGACCATTCGGGCGATGCGGTCAGCGAGTTTTTCCGACGTCAGACTCTCACGAAAACGCTCCACCAGCAGCGGAAAGGCCAGCGGTGTTGGTCGCTTGATCCTGTGTACATCGAGCGTGCGCTGATTAATCCGCTCCAATGAGCGTTCGAGTCGATCGACGTCCAGTTCCTGGCGCAAGACTTCTTCCTGGGCTTGGGTCAGCAATAGATTGCCCGCGTCGTACTGCTTGAAAACCTCAAAAAACAAACCGCTGGACGCCTGCAACTGCCGCGCGCTTTTGGGTGCGCCGGGGTAGCCGGAAAATACCAAGCCGGCGATTCGGGCGATCTCCCGAAAGCGTCGAAGGGCCAACTCACCCGCATTCAGACTGGCGAGAATGTCCGTCAGCAAATGTTCTCGATTGAACACGTCGGCGCCCAGTTCTTCAACCCAATCCACTTCCGTTGCGCTAAGCAGCTCGAACCCATAATCGTTAACGGCGATGGAAAACGTCAGCGGTCGATGGCGGCTCAAGCGCCAAGCCAGAAGGCTCGCCAGTCCCAGATGCACATGGCGTCCGGCGAACGGGTACAGAAAAAGATGCCAGCCCTCTCGGGACTTAAGCACCTCAGCCAATAACGTGTGCTGTCGGGGCAATCCGGACCACTTTTGCTGCACCTCCAACAGTGGGCGTACGGCGTGCATTTCCGGGCTGCCGAACTCGCCCCGAGCCGCCTCGTCAAATTGGTTGACCACGGCATCCGCCAGCTCGCTGGACAACGGCATTCGTCCGCCATTCCAGCGCGGGACGGCGGCTTTTTTGCCGGTGGCACGCCGCACATAAGCGGTCATATTCTCCACGCGCACCAGCTCCAGCAGGCGGCCGCCAAACAGAAAACCGTCCCCGGGTTTCAAACGCGCTATGAAACCTTCCTCAACCGTGCCCAAGGCGCGACCACCGCCGCCCTTGCTCCAATACTTCACGTTGATGCTGGCATCGCTGACGATGGTGCCGATGCTCATGCGATGGCGCCGGGCAAGACGTGCGTCAGGAACGCGCCAGACGCCGTGATCGTCCGGTTCTGCGCGGCGGTAATCGGGGTAAGCGGTGAGGGAGTGGCCGCCATGCCGAACAAAGGCCAGCGCCCATTGCCATTCTTCCTCCGTCAGGTCGCGGTAGGCCCAAGCGCTGCGGACCTCCGTCAGCAAATCATCAGGCCGAAAACCGCCACCGAGGGCCATGCTCACCAAGTGTTGGACCAATACGTCCAGTGGCTTGTGCGGCGAGTCCCGAGGTTCGATTCGCCTCGCGGCCACGGCGTTGCGAGCGGCTGCAGCCTCCACCAACTCCAAACTGTGGGTCGGCACTAAGGTCACTCGCGACGGGCGACCGGGCGCATGCCCTGAACGACCGGCACGCTGCATCAAGCGCGCAACACCTTTAGCCGAGCCGATTTGCAGGACGCGCTCCACCGGCAGAAAATCCACGCCCAGATCAAGACTGGACGTACACACCACCGCTTTCAGATGGCCCTCCTTGAGGCTCATCTCAACCCAATCGCGCACTTCTCGGGCCAGTGAGCCGTGATGCAAAGCGATCAGTCCGGCCCAATCAGGGCGCGCGTCTAGCAACGCGTGATACCAGATCTCTGACTGTGCGCGGGTATTTGTGAACAGCAGGCATCTGGCGCAGCTGTCTACTTCAGCAACCACCTGCGCCAGCATGCTCAATCCCATGTGCCCGGCCCATGGGAAACGTTCGATGGAAGGGGGCAGCAGCGTGTCGACGATCAAGTCTTTGCTAACGTTGCCCTGGACGTTGACCCCCGCGTCGCCGAGCAGAACCTGTTGAGCATAAGCTTGATTGCCCAATGTCGCGGAAACACCCCACACGATCAGTGGTGGATTCCAGCGCCGGAGCCTTGCCAGCGCCAGTTGCAATTGCACGCCGCGCTTGTTGCCAATCAGCTCGTGCCATTCGTCAACCACCACCATGCGCACGGTGGACAGCGTTGCGTGGGCGTCTTCGCGGGTCAGTAGCAGGGTTAGGCTTTCTGGGGTGGTAATCAGCACACTGGGCAGTCGTCGACTTTGCTTGGCGCGTTCGCTGCTGCTGGTGTCACCGGTGCGCAGGCCGACACTCCAGGGAATGTTCAAATCCAGCAGCGGCGCTTGCAGGGCGCGGGCAGTGTCGGCCGCTAGGGCGCGCATCGGTGTGATCCACAGCACACTTAACGGCGCTGGAGGTGGCTTACGTTTACTCGGTTTGTCGGCGGCGAGAGGCAAGGTGGCGTGGGCGAATCTATTCAGTGCCGCGAACCACACCGCGTAGGTTTTACCCGCGCCGGTACTGGCATGCAGCAAACCCGATTCACCGCGTTTAACCGCTGCCCAGACTTCTTTTTGAAACGCAAAAGGTGTCCAGCCGCGAGCAGAGAACCATCGTCGAGCGAAATCGCTAGGAGTTGTGCTCATGCCGCGCTGGATGCTCTGAGTGGCTTAATTCAGAGACAGCGAGGATTGGGGATTAGTTTTGTGCCTGGACGGCCGATAAACCGCTTCCCGAATGAATTCGGTCTCACAGGGGGGCCGAGATTTGCCTGTGGGACCGAATTCATTCGGGAATGTCGCGACGCGTATCAGCTGCTGTTACTTCAAATTCCCACTCAAAAACTGGCGCAGTCGATCACTTTGCGGGTTGCCCAAGACTTCGTCCGGGTGTCCTTGTTCTTCCACCAAGCCCTGGTGCAGGAACATCACCTGATTGGATACTTTGCGCGCGAAGCTCATTTCGTGGGTCACCATGATCATGGTGCGACCTTCTTCAGCCAGGCCCTGAATCACTTTCAGCACTTCACCCACCAGCTCCGGGTCAAGGGCCGAGGTGGGTTCGTCGAACAGCATCACCTCGGGTTCCATCGCCAATGCCCGTGCAATCGCCACGCGCTGTTGTTGGCCGCCAGAAAGGAAAGCGGGGTATTGCTCGGCGACGCGAGCCGGCAGCCCCACTTTGTCGAGGTACTTGCGCGCACGTTCTTCAGCTTCGCGTTTGCTGACGCCAAGTACACGACGCGGGGCCATGGCGACGTTTTCCAGTACGGTCATATGGCTCCACAAATTAAAATGCTGAAACACCATCGCCAGCCGGGTGCGGATGCGCTGCAATTCAGCCGAATCGGCGACGCGCATGCCATGCCGGTCGGAGACCATGCGAATTTGTTGGCCGTCCAGGCTCATGGCGCCATCGTTCGGCGTTTCGAGAAAGTTGATGCAGCGCAAGAACGTGCTTTTACCCGAACCGCTGGCGCCGATAAGGCTGATCACATCGCCGGTATTGGCCTTGAGCGACACGCCTTTGAGCACTTCGTTGTCGCCGTAGCTTTTGTGCAGGCTATCAATGGTCAGTTTGTACATGCCGTGCAGTCCTTAAGGAGAGAGCAGGTAACCGCTACGGTAGGCTTCGGTGCCTGCAACGTGAGCGATGACCATGCCGGCGGTTGCCATGCGTCGCACGGAGCGCGCGTACAACAAACCGGGATTAAGAGTGTGGATCGGCGTTACCAGATCGGTGATCGGATCGATGATTTCAGCAATCAGCTGTCCGGCTTCCAGGTATTCGCCAGGCAAGGCACAAAACACCAGCAAACCACCCACGGGTGTTTCTACCGGCTCAACGGCTGCCAGTGGCGTTGCCGGGTATAGCAGCTCCGGCAGCAGCGTTGGTTCCCCGGCAATAACGCCGAAGTGCATGAGGTAGTTGATGAGTGCCTGACAGTCGCGACTGGCCAACGCGTGGCTAACATCGCACTGGCCGCGAAGCTCAAGGGTCACCGAAAAACTGCCCATTGGAATCTCGAAGCGTCCATCAAAGCGTTGCTGTAACTGCCACCAGAGCAGCGTGAAACATTCATCGAACGACTGGCCGCCAGAATCGGTGGCCAACAGGCTGGCCTGAGCGCCCAGGTAGCGCGACAGCGGTTCGACCAAGGACCAGGCTTCTGGAGTGGTGTAAATATGTTCCACGGCTTCGAAGTCACAATGCAGGTCCAGCACCATGTCAGCGTCACACGCAAGCGTTTGCAGGGTGAGGCGCTGGGACTGCAGTTGAGTGCTGGCGACCTGCGCTTTCAACGCCGAGCGTAAACTGCTGCGGATCAATTCGAGATTGCGTTGTGGATCGTCGCCGAGCTGGGCTTCGACGTCATCCCCGACCTGTTGGCTGAGGTCTAGGAATCGGCGGTTGAAATTGTGCCCACTCTCCAGTTCATAGCGGCCCAGCGGGATGTCCATCAGCACTTGTTCGAGGCCGATGGGATTGGCCACCGGGACCACGACGATTTCGCCCAGCAGTCGCCCGGCGTTTTCCAGTTCAGCCAGCCGTTGTTTGACGTACCAGGCCACCAACATGCCGGGCAATTCGTCCGCATGCAGCGACGCCTGAATATAGACCTTGCGACCCGCATGCTCGGGGCCGTAATGAAAGCTGTGGATCTGCCGCGCGGTTCCCGGCAAAGGGGCGAGCATCTCGTGGGTTTGGTGGCGCATAAAGTGTCCTAGTGAGCCGGGCCGAGAAAGGCCAGCCAGCGGCGCTCGGCCAACCGGAACAGGCCAACCAAGGCAAAAGTGACAGTCAAGTATATGAGTGCGGCTATACCGAAAGACTGGAACGTCAAGAATGTCGCTGAGTTGGCATCCCTTGCGACCTTGAGAATGTCCGGCACGGTAGCGGTGAACGCCACGGTGGTCGAATGCAGCATCAAGATGACTTCGTTGCTGTAGAACGGCAGCGAGCGGCGCAGGGCTGACGGCATGATCACGTAGGCATAAAGTTTCCAGCCGGTGAGGCCGAAGGCTTTGGCCGCTTCGACTTCGCCGTGAGCCATGCTGCGGATCGACCCGGCAAAAATCTCGGTGGTGTAAGCGCAGGTGTTCAACGCGAACGCGAGAATGGTGCAGTTCATGGCGTCGCGGAAAAACACATCGAGCAACGGCTGTGCACGAATCGCCGCGAGGCTGTAAATGCCGGTGTAGCAAATCAGCAGTTGGATATACAGCGGTGTTCCACGAAACAGGTAGGTGTAGAACTGCACCGGCAAGCGGATCCAGAACTTGGGTGAAACCCTGGCGATCGACAGCGGAATCGACACCACAAAACCAATGGCGATAGAGGCGCTCAGCAGCCACATGGTCATTGCCAGACCGGTGATGTGTTGGCCGTCGCTATAGAGGAAGGGCCGCCAATACTCTTGAAGAAGTTCGATCATCGTTGTGCCTCCCGGCTACCAGCGGCATAACGTCGTTCAGCCCAGCGCAGGACAATGTTCGAAGCGCTGGTGATCAGTAGGTAAATCAGCGCAGCCACGACTAGAAAGTAGAACAGCTCGTAGGTGCTTTTGCCCGCGTCTTGAGAGGCCTTGACCAGATCGGCGAGGCCAATGATCGAGACCAGTGCAGTGGCTTTGAGGATCACCATCCAGTTATTACCGATACCTGGCAGTGCGAAACGCATCATTTGCGGGAATACCACCACGCGAAACCGTTGGCTGCGGGTCAAGCCATACGCGGTGGCGGCTTCAACTTGGCCGCGAGGCACGGAAAGAATGGCGCCCCGGAAGGTTTCGGTGAAATAGGCGCCGTAGATAAACCCCAGGGTGATCACCCCGGCGGCGAACGGGTCGATTTCGATGTAATCCCAGTCCATCATTTCAGTGAAGCTGGTGAGCCAGGTTTGCAGGCTGTAGAAAATCAACAGCATCAGCACCAAGTCGGGCACGCCGCGGATCAAGGTGGTGTAGACCTGCGCGGGTATACGCAGCGCACGCAGACTGGACAATTTGCAGCTGGCGCCGATCAAGCCGAGGATCACGGCGACCAGCAGCGACAGAATTCCTAATTGGATGGTCATCCAGGTCCCTTGGAGCAGCAGGGGGCCAAAGCCTCTCAAGCTGAGGGCAGATAAACCAAGGTATTGCAGCCATTCGTCGAGCATGGATCAAGCCTTTTGCGGTCAAAAAAACGCCCATCGAAACGGGTGACGGATTCTCACCTGAAATCGATGGGCGTTGGGATGTTATTTACCGCTATACAGGTTCAGATCACCAAAGTGTTTTTTCTGGATTTCTTCGTATTTACCGTCAGCGTGTAACGCTTTGATACCTTTATCCAACAGTGCTTTGAGGTCTTTGTTACCTTTCGAGATACCAACGGCCGTTTTTGCTGGCAGCAGTGGATCAGTGATTGGCTTGGAAACTTCAAAACCAGCGCCTGCTGGTGACTTCAGAAAGCCCAGTTGGGCTTGCAGCATGTCTTGTACGGAAGCATCAAGACGACCGGAAGTCAGGTCAGCGTAAACCTGATCCTGGTTGGCGTAGGCCTTGGTGGTCACACCAGCTTTGTCCAGAACGGCTTTGGCATAGGCTTCTTGAATCGTGCCTTGCTCATAGCCCACGGTCTTGCCTTTCAGGGTTGCCGGGTCGGAAGTGACGCCAGAACCTTTCTTGAAGACCAACGACGTTGGACCGGAAAACAGTTCGCTTGAGAAGTCGATAACCTTCTCACGGGCCTCTGTAACGGTCATCGACGAGATAACGCCGTCGAATTTGTTGGCTTTCAAGCCTGGGATCATGCCGTCGAAATCGCTTTCAACCCATTTGCATTTCACTTTCAGCTCGGCGCAAATCGCATTGCCCAGATCGATATCGAAGCCTACCAGGCTGCCATCGGCTGCTTTTGATTCGAAAGGTGCATAAGAAGGATCGACGCCGAAGCGTAATTCCTTGTATTCCTTGGCCATTGCACTACCAGCGGCCAGACAAATAGCCAATGCGGAAAGGGTCAGCCATGCTTTTTTCATTGATCAGTCCTTAAAACCAAAATGAGCGTTGGGAACACGCGGATCTCTTGCTACCGGCAAGCGCCAGACGGTAAGAAGATAGCAATATTTGAACCAAAGAGACGAACGTGCGTTTTAAATGTACAGAGTTGTCGCAATCATGACTTTAGTGCTGAAACGCCCTGCTGGGGCGGGGAAACCTCGAACGCCAAGCATGAAACGATACGGTAGGAGCAACGGGTTGGCGAGGCGACCTATCAGGCAAACTGCGTTCGCCCTGTCGTCAACAAGTTAGCCCCTACAGAAATGCGCTCATGCACAGAAATGGCGCGCTCAAAAATAAGCGCACTAAAATAGCGCATCACGCTTGGCTGAGCAAATCTTGTAGCGTCGATAAGCTGTCAGCCTCAGCCACTGATTTATCGTGGCGCCAGCGCAGCATCCTGGGGAAACGCACCGCAATCCCGCTTTTGTGCCGTTTCGACAAGGCGATCCCTTCAAAACCCAGTTCAAACACGAGGCTCGGGGTCACGCTGCGCACCGGGCCGAATTTTTCCACTGTGGTTTTACGGACAATTGCATCGACCTTGCGCATCTCTTCATCGGTCAGCCCGGAATAGGCTTTGGCGAACGGAACCAACATTCGTTCGCTGGCGTCGGGCGGCCCGTCCCAGACAGCGAAGGTGTAATCGCTGTACAGACTGGCGCGTCGACCGTGGCCGCGCTGGGCGTAGATCAACACGGCGTCGACGCTGAATGGATCGACTTTCCATTTCCACCAAACGCCCATGTCTTTGGTGCGACCCACGCCATATAACGCATCGCGCGCCTTGAGCATCATGCCCTCGACGCCGAGGCTGCGGGACGCTTCGCGTTGCCGGCCGAGGTCCATCCAGTCGCAACCCACCAGCACCGGCGACTCCAGCAAGACCGGGCTCTGGCATTCATGGAGCAATGCTTCGAGCTGGGTACGCCGTTCGTGTTGAGGACGGCTGCGCCAATCATGGCCTTGCCACTCCAGCAGGTCGTAGGCGAGAACCACTACCGGCACGTCCTGCAAAATCTTCTTACCTAATGTCTTGCGGCCGATCCGCTGCTGCAGCAAAGCGAAAGGTTGCACGGAGGGCTGAGCGGCGTCCCCGGTTTCGGGTGGTCCCAAGGCAAACGCCTCATCACCTTTTAGTTTTAGTTCGACTGCAGGCGCTTTCCAGACGACGATTTCGCCGTCGATCACTGTCCCGTCCGGCAAGCGCTGGCTGAGGCTGTGCAGTTCCGGGAAGCGATCGGTCACCAGTTCTTCGCCACGGGACCAGATCCATAAACGACCCTCGCGCTTGACCAATTGCGCGCGGATTCCGTCCCACTTCCATTCCACTTGCCAGGCTTCACACGGACCGAGCAGCGTTTCGAATTGATCCACCGGTTGCTGCAGGGAGTGAGCGAGGAAAAATGGATAGGGCTGGCCACCGCGCTGGGCGTGTTCATCGTCGGACTCAGCGGCAATCAGCTTGAGGTAACCCTCGGCGCTGGGCCTGTGGGAAAGGTCGGTGTAACCCACCAGACGTTGGGCCACGCGCTTGCTGTCGATGTTAGCCAATGAAGCAAGCGCGCGGGTTACCAGCAGTTTAGAAACGCCCACTCTGAAACTGCCGGTAATCAATTTGATGCAGACCATCAGGCTAACGCGGTCGAGCTGCGCCCAATACCCTTCAAGCCGCACCGCCAGTTCTTCAGGTGGCAGGCCGCGTAACGGTAACAAATAGTCTTCCATCCACGTCGCCAGGCCCGCATCAGAGCTGTGCCGAACCTCGGGAAGAATCAATGAAAGCGTCTCAGCCAAGTCGCCCACGGCTTGATAACTTTCCTCAAACAACCACTCAGGCAAGCCGGAAAGGGCCATCGCCTGTTCGCGCAGCAACCGAGTCGGCACCAATTGCCGAGGTCGGCCGCCGGACAGAAAGTACACAGCCCACGCGGCATCTTCAGGTGTGGCGGCAAGAAAGTAATCGCATAATGCGGCCAGCTTGGCGTTGCTCGACGTGGTGGCATCCAGGCGAGAATACAGGGCAGCGAAGGCTTTCATGCCGGGACCTCATGGGATTCGGGGGGCCGAGTGCGAGGTCTTCGTCGTCGCCGTATTCAGTGCTGAACCCCTGAGCATCCAAGCCTTTTTCGCGCAGATAGCGTACCAATACGTTGACCGAACCATGGGTCACCATCACCCGCTCGGCGCCAGTTTGTTCAATAGCCCACAGTAACCCTGGCCAGTCGGCATGGTCCGAGAGCACAAAGCCCCGATCCACGCCACGCCGACGTCGAGTGCCGCGCAACATCATCCAGCCACTGGCAAATGCATCGCTGAGATCACCAAAACGCCGCATCCAGGTGCTGCCGCCGGCAGAGGGCGGAGCGAGAATCAATGCTCGGCGCAATAACGGGTCGGTCTTTTTAAAGTCGCCTGCGTAATGGGTTTCGGGAATACGAACACCGGCTTCGCGGTAGACCCGGTTCAGCGGTTCAATGGCGCCGTGGACCAGAATCGGACCGATGTCGGGATCAATGCCGTGCAGAATTCGCTGGGCTTTGCCGAAGGAATAACAGAACAACACACTGGCTTTGCCTAGCTCGATATTGCCGCGCCACCATTGGTTGACGTCAGCAAAGATCTCGGCCTGAGGCTGCCAGCGATAGATCGGCAGGCCGAAGGTGGATTCGGTGATGAAGGTGTGACAACGCACCGGTTCGAATGGCGCGCACGTGCCATCGGGCTCGACTTTGTAATCCCCCGAAGCGACCCATGTTTCGCCTTGATACTCGAGCCGAACCTGCGCCGAGCCGAGCACGTGCCCGGCCGGATGCAGGCTCAGTGTCACGCCGTGGTGGATGATTTTTTCGCCGTAATTCAGGGTTTGCAGGTTGATGTCCTGCCCCAGTCGCGCCCGTAAAATGCCTTCGCCGGGCGCCGCCGCCAGGTAATGGTGGTTGCCGGTACGCGCGTGATCGCCATGACCATGGGTGATGACAGCACGCTCTACCGGGCGCCAAGGGTCGATATAAAAATCTCCCGGCGGGCAATACAAACCTTCGGGGCGCGCGATAACAACGTCCATGGGATGACCAGAGCAATGGGCTTGTTAGTTATGAGGCGGCCGGTGGGAGGAAGTTCGCAACGTTGATATATCGCGTTCGTCGCACGCCATTGTAGGAGATAACTTGTTGGTGAGGCGATTTCACCTGACACACCGTATCAAGCCTCTCGCCAACAAGTTGGGTCATACAGGGGTCTCAAAAAGCTAAAAGGTGCCTTACTTCCCTGGCGTTAGCGTTAACCGTGCCTTGCCGTAGGCCCGTTCCAGGTTCTGCGGTTGCATCGGTATCGTCGTGTATTGCCCTTTGAGCCAGGGATCGATGCCGTCAGCGTAATGCGGGCTGGCCGGGTTGCCGGATTGGCCTGCGCTGTTTTGACTCATCATCGGCTCAGGTTGACCGAAGTCGATGATGATCCGCATGGCCGGTGTCAGCACGGTGTCGAAGTTTTGACCCCACGCATAAGCTGCCGAATTGATCGTGCTGTGATCACCTCCCGCTGGAATCGGACTGCGATTGGCCATTTGGGCGTTTTTCGCGGACCAGGTGTAGCGGTGCAGTTTGCCCCACTGCCAAGCCTTGTGATCAGCACCCAACTGGCTGTCGCCTGCGGTTATTGCGGCGGCCAGGCTGCGGGCGAGGATGGTTGGCTTGTCTTCTTTTTGCGGGGTTTTGATGTCATCCCAATACGGGCTGTCTTCGCGGCCCAGCAGGTGGTCTGCTTGCGCGGAGTAGGTGAAGCGGGCGTTTTCAACCAGCGCTTTCCAGGCCGGGCTGGTTTCCGGGCCCAGTTCGTCAAGGAAGATCTGCTTGGCGCTTTCTTGCAGGAACAGCTCGTACATCGCGGCGTCGGAAGAGGTTGTCGATAACTTGCCGTCGAAGGCGATCAAGCGGGCCAAGGCTTCTTGAGCCTTGCCGCGATCAGCCGCAGGCAGCGCATCGATGGCCTGTTTCAGCGGCTGGGCCATGCCAGGTGCCTGGAACATCTTCTTCAGCTTGGCGGCAAACGTCGTGGATTGGTCGTATTGCATGGCAATCATACTGCGGCTGTCTTGTTTGTCGGCGTTCAACAAATCAGCAACGCGTTCGGCGCGCTCCGGGTAGTTCCAGGAGTTGGACAGCTGCATGCCGTAGCCTTTCTGCATGGTGCGTTGGTTGGCGGTGCCAATCCAGCCTTGCCGTGGGTCCTGATCGTACGGATGCAGCATCGAGTCGGCGTAACCGTCCCAATCATAATGGCTGTCCCAGCCCGGCGATGGCAGCAAGCCTAAACCTTCGCGGCGGTTCGGGAAGCGTCCGGTGACTTGCCAGCCGACATGTTGGGCATCGGCGAACACAATGTTCAGGGCCATGGCACGAATTTCACGGATGGCGTCCGAGGCTTTGTCGACGTTTTGTGCGCGGGACAGGTTAAAGAACGCGTCCATGCTCTTGTCGTCTTTGAAGTCGGGTGTTTGCAGCGCCAGACCCAACCCGTTGCTCAATTGAACCGATTGCTCTGGGCTGCTGCGCTCGCCCAGCGCGCTGTTGAGCAGTGGGCCGTGGCGGGTTTCGTAAATGGTTTCGCGAACCGCCCGCTCGCCTTTGATGAAGAACGTTTCGTTGCGCACCGAGGCCGGTTGCCACTTGCCGTCTACCAGATAGAGCAGCGTGTTGTTTTCGCGTTTGAGTTTCTCCAGAAATACGTCTTGGTTATCACCCATCGCTGTGGTCAAGCCCCAAGCCAGCTTGCCGTTGAAGCCAGACAGGATCAGCGGTAGGCCCGCGATGGACATCCCGGCCGCTTCAAATTTGGGGGCGCGGATCTGCACAAAACTCCACGCCGACGGTAAGGCGGCGGGCAGGTGCATATCGTTAGCCAGCAAACTTTTTCCGCTGCGGCTGCGCTGGGGAGCGACCACCCAGTTGTTCGAGGCCGCAACGCCGAGCATGTTCAGGTCGGACAGCTGCAGGGCGACCTTATTCAAATCACCCAGACCGGGGATTTGGCTCAGGTTCAGGCCTTTGAGTTTGTCGGTTTCGGCGACCGGCAGTTCTTCGTCAGGGTAGGTCGGGATCAGCCAGGCGAGTTTCTCCGCGCCGACCTTTTGCGCCAACACCAGCGACGAGAGCTCCTGTTGCAGGTTTACCGACATGCCGAAGTTCAGCAGGCTGAAAATCAGCGCCGAATCCTCAGGCTTCCAATATTCGGGGCGGTAACCGGCTGCCGTCAAATCGGCGGGCAGCTTGTCGCGATAACGAAACAGGTAGGCGTTGACGCCGCGTGCATAGACTTCGAAGAACCGTTTGAGGCGTGGCGATGAGCTGTTGTAAAGCTCACTGGCACTTTTCTTCAAGTTGACCGAACGCATGAAACGGTCAATTTCCAAGGCGCTGGGGCCTTCCAGTTCGGCCAATCGGCCTTGGGCGAGCAGGCGCATGCTGACCATTTGGCTGATGCGGTCGCTGGCGTGCACATAACCCAGGGTGAACAGCGCGTCATGAAAAGTATTGCTCTCGATCAGCGGCATACCGAGGTTGTTGCGGCGCACTGAGACGTTCTGCGCCAACCCTTTGATCGGAAACACACCACTGGACGGTGGCAGTGTATCGCTGCTGCCGCCGCCGAGCTGGCAACCACTCAAACTCAGGACACTGACCACTGCTGCGGCAACGCCGAACCGGGGAATAAAATTAAAAAGGGCTGGCGAGGCCATGGCAAAGCTCCTGCGAGGGCTGACGTTTTTTGATGGCGCTACGTTAGTGAGCGGGCACGCCACACGCAAGCAGCAATACCTCTGCAGGAGCCAACGTGTTGGCGAGGCGTTTGACGCGGTCCGCGTGAAACAATGCGGCGCGGCTTACATCGCTAACACGTTGGCTTCTACAGGCATTTAGTTGATCAAGCGCCGTGGCACTTTTTGAATTTTTTCTCGCTGCCGCAGGGGCAAGGATCATTGCGGCCGACGTCTTTCAGGGTGTTGCGCACGGGCTCTTGTGGTGCGTGGCCGCAATCTGGGCCGTGGACGTGAGCGTGTTGGTGGTCGTGGTGCTGATGATCGTGGTCGTGGGCGCAGTCAGGGCCGTGAACGTGGGTTTCCTGGTTCATCAAGGTCTCTCCGGAATAATTGGCGCGAATTATCTCGCCAATACGTGTCCGGTGCACGCATTCAAACCAGAATTATCGGCCATACTTGCACCTTGTGCCGTTGGAGCCTGTCCGATGAACCTCTATGAAATCGTCTTTAGTGGTCAGATTGTGCCCGGTGCGCTACGAGAGCGGGTCGAGGCAAACCTGATCACGTTGTTCCACGCCGATGAGCAGCGTATCGCGTTGTTGTTCTCAGGGCGGCGTCTGGTGCTCAAAAACAACCTCGATCAGGCCGCCGCGTTTAAGTACCGCTCGACCCTTGAGCGCGCCGGGGCGATTGTCGAGATAGTCGACATGCACCTCGACATGGAAGAAGTGGAACTGGCGCCACCGCCGGATGCTCCAGGTTTCTTCCGTCCTGCGCAGGTTAACCGTCGACTGCAGGTCGCACCGCGCGACGCCTATATGGCTGCATTTGTGGACGTGGATGCGCCCAATTATTCAGTCGCTGAAGTAGGGAGCGCGCTGCAAGAGCCAAAAGCCCCTGCGCCCGCACCCCGTCTTGACCTTTCGCAAATGAGTCTGGCTCCGGTGGGAAGTGACCTGCATGAGATCAAAAAACCACCCGCCGGCCCGGCGCCCGACACCTCACATCTAAAACTCTGCTGAGTCCATCGGTCGGGCTACGCGAGATAACCCGCACAGCATTTTTTGAATTTTTGCTCACTGCCGCAGGGGCACGCATCGTTGCGTCCTGCCTTGAGCGGCGCCGTGGGATCGATGAAATACCAGCGGCCTTGATTTTGGACGAATGCCGAGCGCTCACGATGGCTGTGTTCCCCTGCACCGTCGTGCCAGCGCGCGACGAAGGTCACGAAGGCATGCTCGGGTTTGCCGCCAAATACCTCGACGTGCTCCACGCCCAACCCTAGCCACGTGCTTCGCGCGCTCCAATCGCTGATGGACTGGCGGTCCAGGCTGGCTTGCTGCGCAGGCAGCGTCGTGCTCACCAAATAATCGATCAGCCCCAGCACGTAAGCGCTGTAACGCGAGCGCATCAACGCTTCTGCGCAGGGGGCGGGCAACCCGCCGTGATAATGCCCACAGCAGGCGTCCAGCAAATTTCCGCTGCCGCAGGGGCAGATCGCATTCGTCATGGCTACCACCAATACTTGCCAAAATTCTCCGGATTGGCCCAAAACTTCGCGTTCAGCCAATCGGGGACTTGTTTATAGTCACGCAGGTCGTAGGTGTACAGCGTCAGGACCTGCTCGTCTCGGGCAAAGCGTTCGCTGGCTTGCAATGCCAAGGAATAGAAGTCGGTATCTTGCCAGCCACACGCGTGCAGATCGGCTAATACGGCGATACGACTTGCGTTCAAATTACGGATCCCGCCCAGCAACTCTAACCCGGTGCGTTTGGGCAGGTGCTCCAGGCAATCCAGCGCCAGCGCCAGGTCAAAGCGTTGTGCGGCTAGCGCTGGCGGCAATGGGCCGGGCGTGGCGTGGGCTAATTCGGTACCTGGATGAGCCGCTAAAAATGCTTCAAGCGCAGGGAAACTGCCGGCGCCGATCAACAACAAGCGTTTAGGGGCGTATCGATCCAGCAATGCGGCCAGCGCTTGCTGCGGCGTGCGCGTAGAAAAGCCATCAGTCATCGAAATTCCTCAATTGAGCTGCAAGACTAGCGTGCCGTGACGTATTGGCCTAGCCCTGACGGCGCTGCTTCATCCGCAGCTTTTATGATGGCTAATTGGCGGACTGTGGAACTGACGTCTTTACTCCCACTGCATCGGTTTGGACCGATCCCATAGGAGATGAAGTCAATGAGTATGATTCGGGTGGCGTTACCTTTGATCCTGGTGACCAGTCTGTTGACTGGATGCGCGGGTTTGCAAAAGACCGATTGGCCTAAATGTGCCGCAGTCGGCGGGGTGGCTGGTGCCGGACTGGGGGCAATTCAGAATGCAACCTATGCCGGTTGGGGTGTGTTGATCGGCGGCGGTGTGGCAGCGGCGTATTGCTGGGTACATGGCGATGGCGACGAAGATGGCGACGGCGTGCCGGACAGCCGCGACAAGTGCCCAGGTACGCCTAAAGGTGTCAGTGTCGACGCCAATGGTTGCCCACCTGTTGTAGCACCAGCAGCGACCGAACCTACAGTGGTTGAAGAAGTCGTTGTGGTCAAAGAAGAGACGATCGTGATCAATGACGTCTACTTCAAGTTCGATTCGGCGCAATTAACGGCGGCAGACAAACAGAAACTTGATCTGATCAGTACCCGTCTGAAACGCGAAGCACCGAGCGCCCAGTTGCGCGTCAGTGGTCATACCGACAGCGTTGGCAGCGACAAGTACAACAAAACCCTCTCGCAAAAACGCGCGAAGTCGGTGACCGACTATCTGGTCAGCACTGGCATCGCGCGCAGCAGTTTTGTGGCAGTTGTCGGTGAAGGCGAAAGCCGACCTGTGGCCGATAACAAAACAGCCGAAGGGCGAGCACTGAATCGTCGCGTAGAGATCAAAATCAACCGATAAACGCCCGTATTCCGTGGCTTGTGTACTTAACGTTGTGCGTCTTTACTCCTGAGTGCCGGCATGGGCCGGTAACTCAGGAGCATTGACTTATGAGCGTATGCGCAAGAGCGGTACTTCCTTTCATTTTGGTCAGCGGTGTCCTTTCTGGTTGTGCGACCCACAGCGATGGTACGGCGCCGCTCAATCAACAAAATTGGCCCATTTGTAGTGTGATTGGTGGCTTGGTCGGAGGAGGGCTGGGTGCCATAGAAAGTGGTGCTTGGGCAGGTGGCGGCGCGGCACTGGGCGTGCTGGCCGGTGGCCTTATCTGTTTCGCCCAGGACGGTGACGAGGACGGGGATGGGGTGTTCGATCGTCGCGATACCTGTCCTCACACGCCTCCCAATACCCCCGTTGATAACAATGGCTGCCCACTCCCGCAATACCCTGCGACTGTCAAACCCCCAGAACCTGCACCGCCGGAGGTCATTACCCTCAGCGATGAGGGGGCCGTGCTGTTTGCGTTCGACAAGTACGAGCTGACGGCCTCAGCACGTGATCAATTAATCGCGATCATGGACACTCTGAAAAGCGCCGATGTAGTGAGCATCAAGGTGGTTGGTCATACCGACAGCAAGGGTTCTGTTGCCTACAACCAGAAGCTCTCCGAGCGTCGGGCCGCTGCCGTGGCAACATTTTTGATCAGCCAGGGACTGCCGTCGGGGAAAATATCCACCCTAGGCATGGGTAAAACTCAACCGGTGGCGGACAACGCGACTGACGAGGGCCGAGCAAAAAACCGCCGCGTGGAGATACGCCTCAACCATTGAAGTTGATACTGCGTTACCTATACCGGGTCATGGTTGAACGCCGGCCCGGTTTTTTTGTGTCGCGGGTAGCGCCTCTAATCGGCGCACCTGAACATTTTTCAATGGTCGCTGGCAAAATTCGCGCGGTTGCCGTTACTGTGCGCAAAAGAATAACCGCCAGGGGCATGTATGAAGTTGTTTTGGGGTTTAGGGAAGATGTTGACGCTGGGTTTCTGGCTGGTAGTGCTGATTAATACGGTCACTGCATTGCCAAATCCGTTTGATTTATTGATCAACATGGCGGGCAGCTTGCTGCTGCTGACCCATTTGCTGGAGTTGGTTTTGTTCAACGGCAGCCTGCGCGGACGGGCGCGGCCTTGGTTGGATCGTGGGCAGATTCTGCTGTTTGGCATTTTTCACATGCAGACCTTTTCCCGAGCGCCGGCGGAGGTTGCTCATGCGTAAACTTCGCTTGCTGGCGGTTGCATGCAGCGCCGCGATATTCACCCCGGTGGTCATGGCAGAGGCGGTGGTAGTTGAAGCGCATTCTCTGTTGCGTCTGCCCGTTAAAACCAGCGTCTTGCAACTCGACCGCCTTGAAGTCGCTGATTATGGGACTTTGCTGATCCCTGCAGGCGTCGACGAAGTCAGAGTCGGTGAATTGGTGTTGGGCCATGAAGCGCGCATCGCAATTATCCCCAGTGGACAAGGGTTCAACATGGTCGTCGGCCGTGGCGAACTGGCGTCTGGCAGCCAAATCACGGCTCGCGGTGCGCCCGGTACCTTTCTCAAACCCGCGTTGCCGGGTCGTAATTTGACCCTGCGCCTGGAAAACCTGAACGCTGATGAATTGTCGATCGATGCCCGTGGCGGTTCAGGCGCCCCTGGGTATTTCGGTCTGGATGGCGCCAACGGCGAAGACCCTGGTTGTTTATGGGGTGAAGCCAGTCGTGGTTTCAACGGCGACAACGGCAGCAACGGTCACGATGGCGCGCCGGGTGCACTGGTACGTCTCGAGTTGCCCGCCGCATTTCCCGCCGAACACATCAAAGTGCTGGTCAACGGTGGAGTGGGAGGGCTAGCCGGTGCTGCGGGGTTGGCAGGCAAGGGTGGGGCCTCAAAGGGTTGCCTGGTTTACCGCGCAGATGGTGGCAAATCTGGCAGGCCAGGCCAACCAGGTCAGCCCGGTGCGCCGGGTCGCGATGGTTCGTTAACGGTACAGCGGTTGTAAGTCACAGACCTGTAGGAGCCAACAACGTGTTGGCGAAGGATCTTTGGCGAGGATGTGTCAGGTTGACCGCCTCGCCAACAAGCTGGCTGACGCCATCAAAACCCTGGCCGGCTCGCTGCTACGCCCACCAGCACCAACCCGACAATCAAATTAATCCCCACCAACCGGCGTATGCGCCCCAGCACTGCGGCGCCTTCTTGCCATTGTTCAGCCTCCACCGCACGGCGCAGTTCGGGTAGTTGCAGCGAGTAGATACGGATGAACAACGCCACCATCACCACATACAAACCCATCATGATTTGCACGTAACGCGGCGCGGTCTCAAAGCCTGAAAAGCGCTGGTTGATCATGCCAACCCCAGTGATAGGCAGCACCAATACCGCCACCCAAACCCAGAAAAAGAACCGAGGAAACACCTGGACCCACAATTTAAGCCGATTGGGACCCTCCAATGCCGCACCCACCGCCGGGCGCAGGACCATCCAAGCGAAAAACATGCCGCCGACCCAGACCAGGGCCGCCAGCACATGCAGCGTGTAAACAAGGGCAAAAGCTGTCATTCGGTACTCCGATCTGCGCGGGATGATTTAGCGCGGTATGATAGCCGCCTCTTAGAAACACTGAAAATTTATCCAGCACTTTTAACCCGATTCGTAGCGCCCCGAAGCCCATGATCAGTAACGAACTCAAATCCCAGATTCAGGGCGCTTATTCGCGTTTCCTCGAAGCCAAGAGCCTGAAGCCGCGTTATGGCCAGCGTTTGATGATCGCCGAGATCGCCAAAGTGCTCGGCGATATCGACACCGATGAAGAAGGTCGACGCTCGGGCGATCCGGCTGTGGTCGCGGTCGAAGCGGGCACTGGTACCGGTAAAACGGTTGCCTACGCCATCGCCGCGATCCCCACGGCGAAGGCGGCCGGCAAACGTTTGGTAATTGCCACAGCGACCGTCGCCCTGCAAGAGCAGATCGTCTACAAGGATCTGCCGGACCTGATGCGCAACAGCGGGCTTAACTTCACGTTTGCCTTGGCCAAAGGGCGCGGCCGTTACATGTGCCTGTCCAAACTCGACATGCTGTTGCAAGAAGGCAACGCGCAAACCGCCACTGCCCAGCTGTTTGAAGAGGAAGGCTTCAAGATCGAAGTCGACGAGGCCAGTCAGAAGCTGTTCACCAGCATGATCGAAAAGCTTGCTGGCAATAAGTGGGACGGCGACCGCGACAGCTGGCCGCAAGCCCTGGAAGATCAAGACTGGGCGCGGGTCACCACTGACCACAGTCAATGCACCAACCGCCATTGCCCAAACTTTCAGCAGTGCGCCTTTTACAAGGCCCGCGAGGGGATGGGCAAGGTCGATGTCATCGTCACCAACCACGACATGGTCCTTGCTGATCTGGCACTGGGAGGCGGGGCGGTATTGCCTGATCCGCGTGAAACGCTTTACGTGTTCGACGAAGGGCATCACCTGCCTGACAAGGCCATCGGCCATTTCGCTCACTACACCCGCCTGCGCTCTACCTCGGATTGGCTGGAACAAACCGCGAAAAACCTGACCAAACTGTTGGCCCAACACCCGTTGCCGGGCGATCTGGGCAAATTGATCGAACAGGTTCCGGAGCTGGCGCGGGAGATCAAAACCCAGCAGCAATTCATGTTCGCCGCTTGCGAACAACTGGCCGACTTCAAACCCGGTGAAGACATGCAGGGCCGTGAGCGGCCGCGTCATCGCTTTATCGGAGGGTTGGTGCCTGAGCACATGCGTGAGATGGGCGCAGAGCTGAAAAAAGGCTTCGCCCGACTCGATGATCTGTTCACCCGCCTGACCGAATTGCTCAAGACCGGCATGGACGGCGAGGTGAACATCGGCATCGCCAGTCACCAGGCTGAGGAATGGTATCCGTTGTTCGGCAGCTTGTTGGCCCGGGCTCACGGTAACTGGGAACTGTGGACGGCGTTCACGGTTGGAGACCCCGAAGACAGTCCGCCCATGGCGCGCTGGCTGACCTTGGCCGACAGCGGCTCGTTGTTCGACATCGAGGTCAACGCCAGCCCGATTCTGGCGGCGGAAATGCTTCGCCGTAACCTTTGGAACGTCGCCTATGGCGCCTTGGTCACCTCGGCGACCTTGACCGCGTTGGGCAAGTTCGACCGCTACCGCATGCGCGCCGGGTTACCCAAAGGCGCCGTCACGGCGGTTGTCCCAAGCCCGTTTCACCATGCCGACGCCGGCGTGTTGCGGGTGCCGGACCTCAAGGCCGACCCTCGCGACGCGGTAGCGCATACCGCCGCGATCATTCGTGAGCTGCCGAGGTTGGTCGAGGGTTCACGAGGTACGCTGGTCTTGTTTTCCTCGCGCAAACAGATGCAAGACGTCTTCGACGGCCTTGAGCGCGACTGGCGTAAACAAGTGTTCATTCAGGGCAATCTGTCCAAGCAGGAAACCCTGAACAAGCACAAGGCCCGGGTCGACAGCGGTGAGTCCAGCGTACTGTTCGGACTGGCCAGTTTCGCCGAAGGGGTCGATTTACCCGGTGCTTATTGCGAACACGTGGTAATTGCAAAAATCCCGTTCGCTGTCCCGGATGATCCTGTTGAGGCGGCGTTGGCGGAGTGGATCGAAGCCCGTGGAGGCAATCCGTTCATGGAAATCGCTGTGCCGGATGCTTCATTGCGTTTGGTCCAAGCGTGCGGCCGGTTGCTGCGCACAGAAGAAGATCGCGGCACCATCACGCTGCTCGACCGGCGGGTAGTCACTCAGCGTTACGGCAAGGCAATCCTTAACGCGCTACCGCCGTTCCGTCGCGAAATTTCCTGAGTCACCGTGGGCCTCATTCGCACCGGACCGGGTCTTACCTCGGTCCGGCGTGTGACCGTTCTTATAACGGGTCGTTAAAGGAACCAAACACATGATTCGCCGTTCGCTGTCCTCGGTATTAGCGCTTGTTTTTTCCGGTCCGCTGTTGGCTGCGACCGAAGGGCAGCAGACGTTGTTCAACTTCGTTCGCCCTGCCGATGTGGTTCAAATCACCACACAAGACGCCAGCCTGCCGCAATCCAACGCTGAGCAAACCGCCGAGGGCGAAGTGTTGCGCCGCGTCACCTTCAATCCTGTGGCACGTCCGAGCTTGCGCTTGGCGCCTGAATCCGGTTCGTGGAATTGGTCTGACGACAGCAGCATGACGTTGCGCGTTCAAAGCGCCATGGACTGGGCCCTCACCCTTGATGTTCAGATCCAGAGCGCTGACGGCAGCGTGATCAACAGTCGGGTCGATTTGCCCGCTGGTCCTGCCCAAACTGTGTTCATCCCGTTAAACGCCAGTTCGCCGCTAAGTCAGGGCATGTTCGCTGGACCGCCGATGCCGTGGACCTACGACGGTCAGCGTGTATTACTGGCCGATGCCCAGGGCAAACTGGATCGCAGCAAGGTGGTTTCGGTGACCTTATCGATGAACCAGCCGGACGTTGCCCAGAGCATCCTGCTGGAGCGTTTCGGCGTGCAAGAAGGTGACGTTATTCAGAAGGCCGCTTACGCCAATATCGTCGATGGTTATGGCCAGTTCACGCGCAGCAAGTGGCCTGAGAAAGTCGTCAGCGATGAACAGCTCAAAGCGGCGTCGGTCAAGGAGCACCAGCAGCTTAAAACTTGGCTCGCCGATCGGCCTAAGCAAGACAAATACGGCGGCTGGCTCGGCGGTCCAAGTTTCGAAGCCAAGGGTTTTTTCCGTACTGAAAAACTCAATGGACGCTGGTACCTGATCACCCCCGAAGGCCATCCGTTTTATTCGTTGGGTGTGAACGCGGTCACCGCAGCCGACAGTCGTACTTATGTCGAAGGCCGAGAATCGATGTTTTCGGCATTACCCATCGACGTTGATCCGTTGGCCATCTTTTACGGCAAGGATGACAACCGCCGCAACGCTGGGGCCAACGGTGCGCGTGCTTTTGCTCATGGTAAATGGTTCGATTTTTATGGCGCAAACCTGCAGCGCACCAACGGCCAGGAAAAGTGCGTCAGCGCCGTTGCGGCTGATCAAACGGTAGCCGCCAAGGTCAGCGCTCAGTGTGCGTCACCGGCATTCGACGCCAAACGTTGGACCGCTCACACCCTTGATCGCTTGCAGGCCTGGGGCTTCAACACCATTGGCAATTGGAGTGACCCAGAGTTGGGGGTCAATGAGCGCGTGCCGTATACCTTGCCGCTGTCTATCGTCGGCGACTACAACAGCATCAGCACCGGGGTCGACCGTTGGGGTGGCATGCCCGACCCGTTCGACCCGCGCTTCGCCATGGCCACCGAGCGCGCGGTCGCCATTGCTGCCCGAGATCATCGTGATGACCCATGGCTGGTGGGTTATTTCGCGGACAACGAACTGGCGTGGGCCGGTGATGGTAATGACCCCAAATCCCGCTATGCGCTGGCGTACGGCACGCTGAAAATGAGCACGGATGCGCCGGCCAAACGTGCGTTCCTCAAACAGCTGCGTGACAAGTATCGCAATCGGCAGGGGTTGTCGAAAGCCTGGGGTATCGACTTGCCCGCGTGGGAATTGCTGGAGGACCCAGGCTTCCAGCCGCCATTGCCAAGCGCCGATCACCCGGAGATCGAAGCTGATTTCAAAAACTTCCAAAAGGCGTTCGCCGACACCTACTTCAAAACCATCTCCGACTCCTTGAAGTGGCACGCGCCCAATCATCTGTTATTGGGAGGCCGCTTCTCGGTCAGTACCCCCGAGGCCGTGGCGTCGTGCGCCCAGTATTGCGATGTGCTGAGCTTCAATTTTTATACGCTCAAACCTCAAGACGGTTACGACTTCGCTAAGCTGCGTGAGTTGGACAAGCCGGTGCTGATCGGCGAATTCCACTTCGGTTCACGCGATCGCGGCCCATTTTGGGCTGGCGCGATAGAAGTGCCCAGGGAAGAAGACCGTGGCCCGGCTTACGCCAACTTCCTGAAACAGGCGCTGGCTGAGCCTTCAATTGTGGGTGTGCATTGGTTCGAGTACGTCGATCAGCCGGTCACGGGTCGTTTGCTCGACGGAGAAAATGGTCACGTGGGCCTCGTTGGCATCACCGACGTACCGTTTCAGGGCTTCGTTGAAGCCGTGCGCAAAGCCAATGTTCAAGTTCCCGTCACGCTAAACAAAGAAACGCGAGCGAACGGCGCGGATAAAACCCAGGCGCATACAACCCCCTTAGAACCGGAAAACGGGGCCGAAGATGATGCCGATGGCACACGTTAATCGTCGCCATCACGCTTGAGTCTGTTCCCAAAGCGCTCAATCGCTGGAACAATGCGCGTCAACAGTTGAAACAGTCATTTCGGGGGAGCGGGCGCGTGCAGATTCAGGGTCATTTCGAGCTTAAATTTGAAGCGGTGCGGGAAGCTTTCGCCGCTCTCTTCGATGACCCTCAAGAGCGCGGCGGCGCGTTGTGTATTCAGATTGGCGGCGAAACCGTTGTCGATCTCTGGGCCGGCACGGCTGACAAGGACGGTGCTGAGGCTTGGCACAGCGACACCATTGCCAATGTCTTTTCCTGCACTAAACCCTTTACCGCTGTTACCGCGCTGCAATTGGTGGGTGAAGGCAAGTTGCACTTGGACGACCCGGTCGCCCACCTTTGGCCTGAGTTCGCAGCTGCCGGTAAAGATAAAATTACGCTGCGTCAGTTGCTTTGCCATCAGGCGGGTTTACCGGCGTTGCGTGAAATGTTGCCTGCCGAAGCGCTTTATGACTGGCACACCATGACCCACGCGCTGGCCGCTGAAGAACCGTGGTGGACGCCGGGTCATGGCCACGGTTATGCCGCCATGACCTATGGCTGGTTGGTCGGCGAGATGCTGCGCCGTGCCGACGGGCGAGGGCCTGGAGAGTCCATCGCGGCCCGTATCGCCGAACCCTTGGGGCTCGATTTTCATGTCGGGCTGGCGGATGAAGAGTTTTACCGTGTTGCGCACATTGCGCGTGGCAAGGGTAATCCGGGGGACGCTGCCGCGCAGCGTCTGTTGCAAACCACTATGCGCGAACCCTCTTCCATGACCGCGCGGGCGTTTACCAACCCGCCGTCGATCATGACCAGCACCAACAAACCGGAGTGGCGGCGCATGCAACAACCTGCGGCCAATGGTCACGGCAATGCTCGCAGTCTTGCAGGCTTTTACACCGGATTGCTTGACGGTCGGTTACTCGAAGCCGAGTTGCTAGGCGAGCTGACTCGCGAACACAGTGCGGGCCTGGATAAAACCCTGCTGACGCCCACCCGCTTTGGCCTTGGCTGCATGCTCGACCAACCGCAGGTGCCAAATGCGACCTACGGTCTTGGGCCTAAAGCCTTCGGTCATCCCGGCGCTGGCGGGTCGATAGGATTTGCGGACCCTGAGCGCGAGGTGGCGTTTGGTTTTGTCACCAACACGCTTGGGCCTTACGTATTGATGGACCCGCGCGCACAATCGCTGGCGCGCGTATTGGCGAGCTGTTTTTAGCCGATGGTCAGTTAACTTGGCGTTCAAGGAACTGGGTGGAGTATTTTGTTTTCAAATTGTCTGTTTATACGAGCTTATTCAAAGCTTTATTTCTGCTTTTTCACGGTATGGATTAACAATGTCCTCTAACAAAACTATCGCGTTTGCCTTATGTCTGGCTGTCACGGGTTGTGCTCAAACGCCTCAGAATGGCTCCGCCGATGGTGGTATTAACTGGTGGCCTTTTGGTGCTCATCAGTCTGCGGATAAGGCGCCGGATCAAGCAACGGCGGGCAAGCCTGATGCGAAGGTCGCTGCTGTTGCTCCAGCTGCGCCTGTCGCGGTGAAAACAGAGGTCGCCGCCGCTAAAGTCGACGTCAAGGCTGCTCCTGCTCCTGCCGCCGCGCCGGTGGTTGCCGCGGCCGCGCCTTCTACCGAGACTCATTGGTGGTGGCCGTTCGAAACCAAACAACAAAAGGACGCGGCTAAGCCGCTCCTCGCGCTACGCGCTCAACCGGTGCCAATGCCTGATCCAAAAGTCACCCAAGCTTGGCTTGATAATTACGAGCCACGTTTGCGTGTAGCGATCAAAGACAGCCCGTTTGAGCTGGAGCGCCGCGAGAACATATTGGTCATCACCGCCCCAGCGGACAGCTCGTTCAACCATGATCGTCCAACCATGTTGCTGCCGGTTACACTTGGCCCGATTACCCGCCTGGCAAAAATTGTTGAAGCCGACCCGACAACCGCTGTGCTCGTTCTTGGCCATGCCGACACCACTGGCTTGAGCGCTGACAATCAAAAACTGACTCAAGACCGAGCGTCTTCGGTTGCTGCCATTTTCCGCCTGAGTGGTCTGGAACGTAACCGCTTGGGCATGCGTGGGATGGGTTCGATCATGCCGCGTGCAGCCAACGACAGTGTCGAAGGTCGCAAGCTGAACCGTCGGATCGAGATCGTGATGACGCCGCAAGTCACCATGGTGGCCCTGCTGAGCAAATACAACATGCCAGCGCCAGGCCCGACTCTGGCCGCCGCTCAGACAACACCGCCCGTAGCCGCTACCCCCGCACCAGGGGCTAAAACCGTAGCCAGCACTAAAAAGGCACCGGTGAAAAAAGCCGCCGCCAAAAAGCCCGTTGTCAAAAAAGCTTCGTCAGTGAAAAAGACGACGCCCGCTGTGCCCGCCAAAACTGACGCGCCAGCGAAGAAAGACATACCGGACGATCAGGCGAAAGCCAACTAAGCCTGACCGTAGCCAAGGACCTTTTCCCAGGAATTGCAGCGAAGGAAGCACGTGATGACCCAAGTTTTGGCCGATATGCGTCGTGATTACGCCCGAGATGGTTTGAACGAAGCTCAGGCACCGGACGAACCTTTCTCCTTGTTCCATCAGTGGTTCGCCCAGGCGGTGAAAACCGAGCAAGCACCGGTCGAGGCCAATGCCATGACCGTGGCGACCGTCGATGAACAGGGCCGTCCTCATTGTCGGATTTTGCTGCTCAAAGGACTCGACGACCAAGGCTTCACGTTTTTCACCAACTACGAAAGTGATAAAGGTCAGCAACTGGCGTCGCGTCCTTTTGCGGCCATGACCTTCTTCTGGCCTTCGCTGGAGCGTCAGGTGCGGATTGAAGGGCGCGTGGTTAAGGTGAGCCCGGAAGAGTCGGACGCTTACTTTCAGGTTCGGCCTCTGGGCAGCCGTCTCGGGGCATGGGCTTCACCGCAAAGTCGGGTGATCGCTGATCGTACCGAACTTGAAGCGCTGCTCAAGGACACCGAGCAGCGGTTCAGCGACAGCCAACCGCACTGCCCGGAGCACTGGGGCGGGTATCGCTTGTTGCCAGAAAGGATCGAGTTTTGGCAAGGCCGTCCGAGCCGGTTGCATGATCGTTTGAACTATCGTCTGCAAAACGAGGCATGGATTCGGGAGCGGCTCGCGCCCTGATGTATCGCCATTCTCTGCACTAGAAATCCTTTGAATCTTTTTCACGCCCGAACGTCTATGACGTGAGGGTAAAGCGGCACAGTATGTCCGCTGAATGGAAACAAGTTTTTCGGTGCAGAACCGTGACAGGTTTCTTGTCACGGAGTTTAATGGCTGCTTGTTCTTTTTGGAGATGATCTTATGCGTAAGTCTGTTCTGCTGGTTGCTTCGTTCACTGCTATGGCATTGACACTGGGCGGCTGTACCTCAAGTCTGACCGGGGACTCATATTCCCGCGATGAGGCTCGGACAGTACAGACCGTACGCATGGGCACCATCGACTCGTTGCGCCCCGTTAAAATCGAAGGCACCAAGACTCCAATCGGCGCTGGCGCTGGTGCGGTAGTGGGTGGTGTGGCCGGTAGCGCTATTGGTGGCGGTCGCGGCAGCATCATCACTGCGGTGATCGGTGCGGTAGCGGGTGGTCTGCTGGGTTCGGCCACGGAAGAAGGTTTGACCCGTGCGCAGGGCGTAGAAATTACCGTGCGTGAAGACGACGGCACGATGCGCGCCTATGTTCAGGAAGTGCAGGAAAATGAAATTTTCCGCGTCGGTGAACGCGTGCGCATCATGACGGTGAATGGTACAAGTCGAGTTGCTCACTAAGTTTTACGTCGTTATTGAGTGACACTTGAGTAACTGCAACAAGTTGTAATAAAAAAGCCCGGGCCAAAAGTCCGGGCTTTTTATTGGCACCAATGCTTAAGACGATTGGCTTCTTGATGGGGGCGATTTGAGCGGTGGAACGATTCCTAAATTTGAATGAGAAGTCATGATGAGCGATAGCAGACCATGGGCCCGTGAAGCGATCCGAATCATCGAAGCGGACTTTCAGCGCAGCGCCGACACCCATTTGATCCCCTTGGAATTACCGGGACTGCCAGGCGTCGAGTTGTACTTCAAAGATGAGTCCAGCCACCCGACGGGCAGCCTTAAACATCGTTTGGCGCGGTCGTTGTTTCTCTATGCGTTGTGCAATGGCTGGCTCAAGCCCGGCGCTCCAGTGATCGAAGCCTCCAGTGGCTCGACAGCGATTTCCGAAGCGTACTTCGCCCGTTTGTTGGGTTTGCAGTTTGTTGCGGTGATGCCTGCCACCACCTCTCAGGAAAAGATCGCACAAATCGCGTTCTATGGCGGCAAGAGCCATCTGGTTCAGGACCCGACTCAGATTTACGCTGAGTCCGAACGCCTCGCCCAAGAAAGCGGTGGTCATTTCATGGACCAATTCACCTACGCCGAGCGTGCCACCGATTGGCGAGCCAATAACAACATCGCCGAGTCGATCTTCCAACAGCTGCGCTTTGAGCGTTATCCGGAACCTAGCTGGTTGATTTCAAGCCCCGGCACGGGCGGCACCACCGCAACGCTGGGTCGCTACGTGCGTTATCGCCAGCACAGCACGCGGGTGTTATGCGCTGATGCCGAGCGTTCGGTGTTTTTTGACTATTACCAAACCGGCGATGCGAGCTTGCGTCTGGACTGCGGTTCACGCATCGAGGGTATCGGACGGCCTCGGGTCGAGGCCTCGTTTTTGCCAAGAGTGATTGACGCTATGGTCAAAGTGCCCGATGCACTGTCCCTGGCCGCCATGCATTACTTGGCACAGCGCTTGGGCCGGCGTGTAGGGGGGTCCAGCGGAACCAACCTCATCGGCGCGCTTTTGGCTGCCAAGGGAATGGTTGCTGCTGGTGAGTCAGGCTCCATCGTGGCGATTTTGTGCGACGGCGGCGAGCGTTATGCGACTACCTATTACGATCAGGCGTGGTTAACAGCACAAGGGTATGAACTAACCGGGTTGATCGACAGCATCGCGGCCTGTGCCGAACGGGGTGAAGCCCTGCCCGAAGGCGTGTTGCGCGCCGGGATTTAAGACAGTGAAAACCCTGTAGGAGACAACTTGTTGGCGAAGGTCCTTCGGCCCTTGTCGCAGCCTTCGGCACTCCTACAGAAATCTGTGCAACGCCAGAAATCTGTGGGACCGAATTCATTCGGGAAGGCTTCAGTCCTGCCACTGCGCGACAATACGGTGTCGAAGACGTGGCGGACCCTCCTACAGATCATCCTCGGATCAACCCTCAATCCCCAACATATCCCGAGCCAGCGCCTCGGCGACTCGAATACCGTCGACCCCAGCGGACAAAATACCGCCCGCATACCCAGCACCTTCACCGGCCGGAAACAGGCCTTTGACGTTCAAGCTTTGCAGGGTGTCATCGCGGGTGATGCGCAGCGGTGACGAGGTGCGGGTTTCAATACCGGTCAGAATCGCGTCGTGCTGGGCGAAACCTTTGATCTGTTTATCGAACGCCGGCAACGCTTCACGAATCGCCTCAATCGCATACCCGGGCAGGGCGTCTGCCAAGTCCACCAGTTTCACCCCAGGCTTGTAAGACGGCTCTACGCTGCCCAAGACGCTCGACGCCTTTCCAGCAATGAAGTCACCCACCAACTGCGCGGGCGCCTCGTAGTTGCTGCCGCCCAACACGTAGGCCAGCGATTCCAGCCGCTCTTGCAACTCGATACCGGCCAACGGGCCGCCTGGATAATCCTCGGGCGTGATGCCGACCACGATGCCCGAGTTGGCATTGCGCTCGTTGCGCGAGTATTGGCTCATGCCGTTGGTGACCACCCGGTGCAGCTCGGAGGTCGCGGCCACCACCGTGCCGCCAGGGCACATACAAAAGCTGTACACAGAACGACCGTTTTTCGCGTGGTGCACCAGTTTGTAATCCGCCGCACCCAATTTCGGGTGGCCGGCGTATTTGCCCAAGCGTGCGCGGTCGATCAGCGATTGCGGGTGTTCGATACGGAAGCCCACGGAAAACGGCTTGGCTTCCATGTACACGCCACGTCCATGGAGCATGCGAAAGGTGTCGCGGGCGCTGTGGCCCAACGCAAGGATCACGTGCTTGGATTCGATCTGTTCGCCGCTGTTCAAAACCACGCCCTGCAACTGGCCGTTGTCGATCAGCACGTCAGTAACGCGCTGTTGAAAGCGGACTTCGCCACCCAGCGCCTCGATCTGATGACGCATGTTTTCCACCACACCGGTCAGTCGAAACGTACCGATGTGCGGCTTGCTGACATACAGGATTTCTTGCGGCGCACCCGCTTTGACGAACTCATGCAGTACTTTACGGCCGTGGAATTTCGGGTCTTTGATCTGGCTGTACAGTTTGCCGTCGGAGAAGGTCCCGGCGCCGCCTTCGCCAAACTGCACGTTGGACTCCGGGTTGAGCACGTTCTTGCGCCACAACGCGAAGGTGTCCTTGGTGCGCTGACGCACCTCAGTACCGCGTTCGAGGATGATCGGTTTGAAGCCCATTTGCGCTAAAAGCAAACCGGCGAAAATCCCGCAGGGGCCGAAGCCGACGACAATCGGACGCTCGCTCAAACCTTCGGGGGCATGCCCGATAACGTGGTAACTGATGTCGGGTGCCACGCCGAGATGGCGGTCATCGGCAAACGTGCGCAACAGCGCCGCTTCATCGCGCACTTCGAAATCGATGGTGTAGATGAAACACAGTTCCGACGATTTTTTCCGCGCATCGTAGCTGCGTTTGAACAGTGTGAAGTTGAGCAGCTCATCGCTGTCGATCCCCAGGCGCCGCAGCAGGGCAGGGCGCAGGTCTTCTTCCGGGTGATCGATTGGCAGCTTGAGTTCGGTGATTCGTAACATGACAGGGTCCAGTATCCGGGCCAGCTTTACGCGAACCGGCAATTATAGGCCCCTTCGGTCCCATGCGCTGCAGGCATTTGAAATCCATTAGCCGTAACCAGGCTCCGGGTGAACTCAGTCGTTGCGTGCGCCGCCGTAATAGCCACAGCCACGCTGGACCTGATCGTTAACGCGCAATTCAGCGGTCAAGTGCAGTACGGAACCGCTAACCGGATCGACGCAGCGTTGCGGTGCGACCCACAACTCGATGCGCTGACCATTGGCTTCGGTGCTCAGGTTGAGACGACCATCAGGCAGTTCTTCTTCAACATACGGCAGGGCGACGGGGTCTTTGCCCTCACGGTTGAGGATCAAGCCTTTGCCGTTGACGTTGATGTCCCAGGCCGGGCTGTTGCCGCTGGCGTGCACGATCAACTGCTTGAAGTTGGTGTCCTTGCAGGCGGTGGCGGAACGTTCAACCCGGTAGAGTTGCTGCAGGTTGACCACCCCATCGGTGCCCGAGGTTTTGCTGGCGTTGAAGCTGCCGCGTAAATCGGCGAACAGCGTGCCTTTTTTGGCCGCGAGCGCCGTAGCCTCTTGCAGCACGCTGGTGTTGCCGCTGTCCTGGATCAAAAACCGGCGTTGTTCGTTGCAAGGCTGAAACCACAGCTGACCACCTTCACCGGTGAGGTCGCCTTGCATGCGAGTCAAGCCCTGCGTGGACGACGCAGGTTTGGCGCTGAACATCTGACAGCCGGCAAACACGGGCAGCAGGGCAATCATCAACAGGGTACGGGCAGCGAACATGGTGGGTCGGTCTCCAAACAAGTGGCGCCACGTTACTCAGGCTGCTGCCCGATCACAAGGGCTCAGCCGACGTGATAAGTCTGACCGGTCTGCAAACCTTCGACGCTTTTCGCGTAAGCCAGTGCAGCATCCGCCGCCAGCAAGGGCTTGAAGCCCCGGAAATAGGACGCGTAGGCGCCCATTGACTCCACTAAAACATTTGGGCTCACCGAATTTACGCGCAAGCCGCGAGGCAATTCGATGGCAGCCGCCCGAACAAAACCGTCGATAGCGGCATTGACTAGGCTGGCGGAGGTCCCAGTGCGGATCGGGTCATGGCTGGTGACGCCGGTGGTGAAGGTGAACGAAGCGCCATCGTTGGCGAATTCGCGTCCGATCAACAGCAAATTGACCTGGCCCATGAGTTTGTCCTGAAGGCCCAGCGCAAAGTCCTGTTCAGTCATGTCGGCCAAGGGCAAAAAATTCACGTTCCCGGCTGCACACACCAACGCGTCGAATCTACCTACCCGTTCGAACAGTTTTCTGATGGACGCGCTGTCACTAATATCCACCTGGAAATCACCGCTCGTGCGGCCAATGCTGACGATCTCGTGGCGCGGGGCCAATTCCTTCGCAATGGCCGAGCCTAAGGTTCCCGTGGCGCCAATCAGAAGAATTTTCATCGCGTTTCCTTGAAATGGTTTAACAAGGACTCAGTGTAGAGTGCGAGATTGCGGTCGATAAACATGCTAATTGGCAACTTCACGTTTTCAGCAGGAAACAATCGAAATGAGCGAGATGGATGACTTGGTTGCCTTTGCGATCCTGGTCGAAGCCGGGAGCTTTACGTTGGCCTCCCAGCGGCTGGGGTGCAGCAAGGGCCAATTGTCCAAGCGCATCAAGTTTCTGGAAACCCGTTATTCCGTGACGCTACTGCATCGTACGACTCGTCGCTTAAGCCTGACGGCCGCGGGTGCAGCCGTATTGCCTCAAGCGAGGGCGCTAATTAATCAAACCGTGCGCGCCCAGCAAGCGTTAGCCCGGTTACACGATGAGGTCGCCGGCTCGGTGCGGATCACCGTACCGGTGTCCATGGGCGAAACATTCTTCGACGGTTTGCTGATGGAGTTTTCGAAAGAATATCCATTGGTTCAGATAGAGCTGGACCTGAACAATGGGTTTCGGGACCTGTACCGGGACGGATATGATCTGGCGATCCGCACTCACGTTGACAGCGATGAACGATTGGTCTCCAAACCATTGCTCGACATGCAAGAACTCACCTGCGCGAGCCCGGCCTACCTCGAACGCCACGGCGAGCCCACGCGCCCGGTGTCGTTGAGCGAGCATTTTTGCTTGCTTAACAGCCACTACAGCGGCCGTGACGAATGGCTTTACCACCAGAATCACCAACTGACACGGGTACGCGTTGCGGGTCCATTCGCGAGCAACCATTACAGCCTGTTGAAAAAAGCCGCGCTGGTCGGTGCCGGCATCGCCCGACTACCGTCCTACATGGTTCACGCCGAAATCACCGACGGACGTCTGCGCTGGCTGCTGCGCGATTATCAAACCCCCAGCTTGCCGCTGTTCCTGGTCCACCCCTACGAAGCCGGCTTGCCGCGTCGTACCCAGGTCATGGCTGATTACTTGTTGAGTTGGTTTGCTCGCAGTAGTAGCGCGTTTGATAGGCTTAACAGAACACACCGGCGATAGAGAGAATTGCAGACGAGCCTCGGCTCCAGAACAACATCAACGCCGGACTGGATTCCCGCCCTCAAACAACGCATAACTCATTGATTTCAGATATCGAATTGTAGGAGCGCGCTGGCCCGCGATGGATCGCGAAGCGGTCCCAAAAGGCCTATACGGTCCCAACTGAAAAAGTGGAGTCGATGGTTTTACGACTGCTGCGCAGCCGATCGCGGGCAAGCGCGCTCCTACAGGTCCTGTTTTTACTGCGCGAGGGGGACGGAGTCGCCTGCAGAAATGGGCGCGGCGAAGGTTCAACCGAACAAAATCAACTTTGTGGGTGTTGGCTTGCCAACGAAAGCGCCAAAGCAGCCAACACAAACTCTGCGGCTGAAACGGACGATCAATCGACATACTCCACATACCGCGCCATCAGGTTCGCGCGTTGAAAGGTGTCGATTTGATCGATCTTGCCGCGCATGGCGTAGAGCTCTTGCTCGAAGGTAGCATCGTCCATATCGATCCAGAACCTTGGATTGCGGCGGGTTTTGCGGTCGTATTCAGCCGTTGTTGGATCGAGGTGTCGGTATTGTTCGTATCGCGGTAAGTCTGGCAGCGGGCGGCTGGTGTCCATGTAGTTCTGCAGGAAATCCCACAGGGCACAGCACAGCTGGCCTTCACCGGGAGCGAATAAGGGCCGGAAGTTGATGACGATATCGCGGTAGCGGTGGGCGATGTACAGCACGTTCGTCACTAAACCCTGACGATCCGGGATGGTGGCGATGTAGGCATCGAACTCGTAAAACGGGGCGGTGAGTTCACCGATGGTGCCGTTCTTTTTGTACTCGCCGTTGTTGTCGTAATCGAAGAGAGTGACGAGACCGGTACGGCGGTTGATTTCCCAGATGGGGCCTCGGGAGGGTTTGACCCAGAGGTGGGGGAGGTAGCGGATGACTAATGAGCCCAAAAGCCAACAAAGAAGAGGAACACTCACCCATACGGAAAATATTGGAGTGCCATCTTTCGTTATTTGCTGCCATGTATCACTGCTTGCATATAGCGCCATGAAATAAGTCATAACAGATACTACTAATGCTAGATAAAATAGCGCCCGACCTCCTCCGGTTAAATATATCCAAAAGTGTGATCGTTTAGACCATAACGAAAACCTGAAGCGTTCTTGATCGTGCCTATCATGGAAGTCCACGTGCTCGTATGGCGCTGGTACATAAGTACCTAAAGCCAACTCTCCTTTCTTTCCTGCAGGCCTTTTTCTACCCTTCGAAGCTCTTCAGGTGACGCTTCTATCAAAAAGTCATCCAGAGCAACTTCCTGGGTAAATCCCCACGGCAAGCGCACCTTGGAAAAGCGCCGTATCCATGAGCGCTCAGCAGAGGGTTTTTGCTTGGAAATACGGTCTGATCGGTATGCAGTAGCCGCGTAATAAGGTGTTATCAAATTTGGGGTATTCAATCCACATACTCCACATACCGCGCCATCAGGTTCGGGCGCTGGAAGGTGTCGATTTGATCGATCTTGCCGCGCATGGCGTAGAGTTCTTGCTCGAAGGTAGCATCGTCCATATCGATCCAGAACCTTGGATTGCGGCGGGTTTTTCGGTCGTATTCAGCCGTTGTTGGGTCGAGATGTCGGTACTGCTCATAGCGCGGCAGGTCTGGAAGTGGACGGCTGGTGTCCATGTAGTTCTGCAGGAAATCCCACAGGGCGCAGCACAGCTGGCCTTCACCGGGAGCGAATAAGGGCCGGAAGTTGATGACGATATCGCGGTAGCGGTGGGCGATGTACAGCACATTCATCGACAAACCTTGGCGGTCAGGGATGGTCGCGATGTAAGCGTCGAACTCGTAAAACGGCGCGGTGAGTTCACCGATGGTGCCGTTCTTTTTGTATTCGCCGTTGTTGTCGTAATCGAAGAGGGTGACGAGACCGGTGCGGCGGTTGATTTCCCAGATGGGGCCTCGGGAGGGTTTGACCCAGAGTTTAGGGAGATAGCGCATGACTATTGAAGCGAGTGCCCAGCAGAAAAGAGGGACGCCTAGAAGCCAAGAGTAAAGTCCTGAGATTAATTCATCAGCAAAATCGATCCAAGATACGTCCAATGAAAGTCCAAGTGCGATGAATGTTATTACGCTTAACGGGAAAAGAAACAAAAAGAAGCCTTTTCCAAAAATTAGTAGGTATGCCCAAAACTGTGATCGTGTTGACCATAGCGAAAACCTGAAACTTACATGATCGTGTCGGTCATGAAAGTCCACATGCTCGTAAGGAGCCGGCACGTAAGTACCTAAGGCTAATTTTTCCTTCTTTACTTGCTCGGCTTTTTCCACTCGACGTAACTTTACCGGTGCTGCTTCGCTCAAAAAGTCGTCCAGCGCAACCTCTTGGGTTAGCCCCCAAGGGAGGCGAAATTTAGCAAAGCGCCGTATCCACGAGCGTTCTGCTGAAGGTGGTTGTTTGGGCATCCGATCAGAGCGGTATGCGGTGGCGGCGTAATAGGACGAATTATTTGCAGTCATTGGTCGTCCTGCGCTTTATGGGTGGTTTCATCTGCCCAGAACGGTTGTTCGATTTCTTTGAAGTTGGGTGCGGCGTGGGCTGCGCCGAAAGGGGTTGGGTCTTTGGGCTTTGGTGCGGGAAATACCCAGGATGAAGTGCCATCGCTTAGTGTCAGTTGGGCACGGACTTGCCATTGTGTGTGAACCGACACGGTGTCGTTTGAGCGTGAAACTTCAACCAGCGTTTCCCAAGGTGTTTGCAAGAATATTTCCATTCCATCGGGCTTCGGCCGGTACGCCTTAGGCTTGGCCTCGGGAAATAGGTGGGTTTCTTCGCGAGGCGGCCCATCTAAGCGAACGCGGGATCGACGAACTTTCAGCAGCGCACACGAGGCTTTGGTGCTGAGGTCGCCCAGTCCGGTCAATAGGCCGGGCAGGTTGCTCTCGATTCGGATGCGCGTATCGGATGCGCGTATATCCATGGGCACCGGATTAAAGCTCTCGATGCAGGCCGGCAGGCTGTATTCCGGGTTGGCTTCAACAGTGATTCGGATGTTGGCAAACAGGCTGACCAAGTAGTAGAAGGCATTTTCCGGGGCTTGCAGATGGGGCGCTCGGTCACTGTTAGGGCCGAAGGGCCCCGCACTAAGCCAAGCACTAATCCACATGGCATTCGAAGGACTCAATCCACATACTCCACATACCGCGCCATCAAGTTCGGGCGCTGGAAGGTGTCGATCTGATCGATCTTGCCGCGCATTTCGTAGAGTGCTTGCTTGAATGCGGCATCGTCCATATCGATCCAAAACCTTGGGTTGCGGCCTATTTTGCGGTCGTATTCAGCTGTTGTTGGGTCGAGATGGCGGTATTGTTCATAGCGCGGCAAGTCCGGTAGCGGGCGGCTGGTGTCCATGTAGTTTTGTAAAAAGTCCCATAACGCGCAGCAGAACTGACCTTCACCGGGTGCCAGCAAAGGGCGAAAGTTAATCACGATGTTGCGGTAGCGATGGGCGATGTACAGCACGTTCGTCACTAAACCCTGACGATCCGGGATGGTCGCGATGTAGGCATCGAACTCGTAAAACGGCGCGGTGAGTTCACCGATGGTGCCGTTCTTTTTGTATTCGCCGTTGTTGTCGTAATCGAAAAGGGTGACAAGGCCGGTGCGACGGTTGATTTCCCAGATGGGGCCTCGGGAGGGTTTGACCCAGAGGTGGGGGAGGTAGCGGATGACTAGGGCGGCGATTGCCCAGCAGAAAATGGGGATCCCTGAGAACCAAATGAAGAAGCTATAAAAACTATCTATAGCTATTTCTATCCATGTTCCTTTGAGCTTTTTGATAGCCACCAAAAGAGTGAATAAGCCTGGAATCAGACCGATAAGGAAAAGCCACTTTCCAAATGAGTGTAAGTAGATCCAAAACTGTGACCGCGCAGACCACAAAGAGAACCTAAAGCGCTCCTGATCGTGACGATCATGAAAGTCGACATCCTCATATAGAGCGGGTACATAAGTACCTAAAACCAACTTTTCTTTTTTCTCCTGCAAACCTTTTTCTACCCGCCGGAGATCCTCAGGTGACGCCTCTGTCAAAAAGTCATCGGGCGCGACTTGTTGAGTTAATCCCCACGGCAAGCGCACCTTGGAAAAGCGCCGTATCCACGAACGCTCAGATGATGGTTGTTGCTTGGGGATGCAATCTACTCGATACGCTGTGGCCGCGTAGTAAGGCGAGTTGAGCGACTTCATTTGTCGCCCCTTGCCTTATGGGTGGTTTCATCAGCCCAGTAGAGTTGTCCAACTTCCTTGAAGTTAGGTGCTGCGTGGGTGGAATTGAACGGCGTCGGGTCTTTAGGCTTTGGCGCCGGAAAAACCCACGACGAATCGCCATCGCTTAATGTCAATTGTGCACGGACTTGCCATTCGATATGCGCCGAGACTGCATCGTTAGAGCGAGCTGTTTCGGCGTACCTCTCCCACGGTGTCACGATGAAGATTTCTAAGCCGTTAATTGTCCGCCGATACGTAATAGGTTTGGTCTCGGGATATAGCTGGGTTTCTACGCGAGGGGAGCCATCAAAGCGAGTCTGGAATCGACGGACCATCATCAGCGCACACGATGCTTTGGTGCTGAGGTCGCCCAGTCCGGTCAATAGGCCGGGCAGGTTGCTCTCGATTCGGATGCGCGTATCGGATGCGCGTATATCCATGGGCACCGGATTAAAGCTCTCGATGCAGGCCGGCAGGCTGTATTCCGGGTTGGCTTCAACAGTGATTCGGATGTTGGCAAACAGGCTGACCAAGTAGTAGAAGGCATTTTCCGGGGCTTGCAGATGGGGCGCTCGGTCACTGTTAGGGCCGAAGGGCCCCGCACTAAGCCAAGCACTAATCCACATGGCATTCGAGGGACTCAATCCACATACTCCACATACCGCGCCATCAAGTTCGGGCGCTGGAAGGTGTCGATCTGATCGATCTTGCCGCGCATTTCGTAGAGTGCTTGCTTGAATGCGGCATCGTCCATATCGATCCAAAACCTTGGGTTGCGGCCTATTTTGCGGTCGTATTCAGCTGTTGTTGGGTCGAGATGGCGGTATTGTTCATAGCGCGGCAAGTCCGGTAGCGGGCGGCTGGTGTCCATGTAGTTTTGTAAAAAGTCCCATAACGCGCAGCAGAACTGACCTTCACCGGGTGCCAGCAAAGGGCGAAAGTTAATCACGATGTTGCGGTAGCGATGGGCGATGTACAGCACGTTCGTCACTAAACCCTGACGATCCGGGATGGTCGCGATGTAGGCATCGAACTCGTAAAACGGCGCGGTGAGTTCACCGATGGTGCCGTTCTTTTTGTACTCGCCGTTGTTGTCGTAATCGAAAAGGGTGACAAGGCCAGTGCGGCGGTTGATTTCCCAGATGGGGCCTCGGGAGGGTTTGACCCAGAGTTTAGGGAAATAGCGCATGACTATTGAAGCGAGTGCCCAACAGAACAGAGGGACGCCTAGAAGCCAAGAGTAAAGTCCTGAGATTAATTCATCAGCAAAATCGATCCAAGATACGTCCAATGAAAGTCCAAGTGCGATGAATGTTATTACGCTTAACGGGAAAAGAAACAAAAAGAAGCCTTTCCCAAAGATTAGTAGGTATGCCCAAAACTGTGATCGTTTTGACCATAAAGAAAACCTGAAACGTTCGTGATCATGCCTGTCATGAAAGTCCACATGTTCATATGGAGCCGGAATGTAGGTGCCCAACTTTTGCTTTTCTTCACGCTCTTTGTTCATTTCCTCCTGAAATCGCAAGCTGCTGGGTTTGCGCCGAATTAGAAAGTCATCCAGCGCAACTTCTTGGGTTAGCCCCCAGGGGAGGCGAAATTTAGCAAAGCGCCGTATCCACGAGCGCTCTGCTGAAGGTGGTTGGTTGGGAATACGATCAGAGCGGTATGCGGTGGCGGCGTAATAGGACGAATTATTTGTAGTCATTGGTCGTCCTGCGCTTTGTGGGTGGTTTCATCTGCCCAGAACGGTTGTTCGATTTCTTTGAAGTTGGGTGTGGTGTGGGCTAAGCCAAAAGGGGTTGGGTCTTTAGGCCTTGGTGCGGGAAATACCCAGGATGAACTGCCATCGCTTAGTGTCAGTTGGGCACGGACTTGCCATTCTGTGTGGACCGATACGGTGTCGTTTGAGCGTGAAACTTCAACCAGCGTTTCCCAAGGTGTTTGCAAGAATATTTCCATTCCATCGGGCTTCGGCCGGTACGCCTTAGGCTTGGCCTCGGGAAATAGGTGGGTTTCTTCGCGAGGCGGCCCATCAAAGCGAACGCGGGATCGGCGAACTTTCAGCAGCACGCACGAGGCTTTGGTGCTGAGGTCGCCCAGTCCGGTCAATAGGCCGGGCAGGTTGCTCTCGATTCGGATGCGCGTATCGGATGCGCGTATATCCATGGGCACCGGATTAAAGCTCTCGATGCAGGCCGGGAGGCTGTATTCCGGGTTGGCTTCAACAGTGATTCGGATGTTGGCAAACAGGCTGACCAAGTAGTAGAACGCATTTTCCGGGGCTTGCAGATGGGGCGCTTGGTCACTGTTAGGGCCGAAGGGCCCTGCGCTAAGCCAGTCTTCAATGGGTGTAGAACTGAGCCAGTAAACGACGCCCAAACCGATACTGATTAAAATCAGGCTGATCCAGCCCAGAGGACCCAAGCCCAAGAGCGTGGACCCCCCGACCAATAGCGTGCCTGCGATACCGGTTAGGCCGCCGGCGGCCATCAGCAGATGGCCCCACAGTGCATCGTCTCCCCATTGATAGGCATGCCAAGCGTCGTACAGGTTGAGGCCGACAAAGATTGATCCGGCAATTACTTGACCAATCAGGCGGGCTGAAAACTCTTTTATGAAGTGTTCACTTAACGAACCTAATACATTTTTTGCAGCCGCATCCGAGATAGAGAAAAGGGTCTTGCGGGTTGCTGCGGCCAGGATTGACTGGCTTCCGGCCAGTTTTACGGTTAATGCTTCCATCGCTATCGTTAAATCAACTCCGGCGCCGAGAAGACCTAATCCCGCTCTGACTCCTCCCTTCTCTTTAAAGGTCTGTTCCCGACTGCTCCACTCATTCCTCAAATTCCAAACTTCCAACATCCCCACCATCGCGGCAAACGGTGTGGAGTTCAGCGCCTTGTACATCCACTCGCTCTTCAATGCCTGTTGGTGTTTAACCGCCTGCTGAATCGCATTGCCCCTGACCTTTTCTTGTTCGGCCATATTCTCCTGCCACGCCGCATTTACTCGTTGGTTCACGCTACTAACTAGCTGGGCAACCCGATGCTCGCGGGGCATGGCAATGACGATCGTGTTGGGGCGTAGGTCGCCGCCGTTGCGATAGTGCTGAGGTTCAACCATCGATATGTCGGACGCGGATCGATAGTCAAGGCTCGGCCTGCGCAGGCGCTCCGGGATTTCCGGCAGGTCGGTCAAGCCAAAGATGTACAGATTCTTGTTTCTGGCCTCTTGATGGGTGAGGAAGTGCAGGGCACCGAAACCACCCGGCAGCATGCTGCGCAGTTGCGCCACGGCTCGCTTTTGCTGCGTCAGGTTTACTACTGGGGCTGGGGATGTGGTCGATATTGGAATATTTCGTGCTGCCTGCACCGCGCGCTCTGCGGTATCCACCGAGCCTTGCAGGTTTTCAAAAAGATTTCCCAGCGCGGCGGCCGCTGCTTTTAGGGTGCCGGTGAGGGTGTTGTTGAGGCTGCCGCTTTCCACCAAACCGGCCAGTAAATAAGCGTCGAGCGTATTGAGTTGCTTCGGGTCAATGACCTCACAACTGACAGCGGCCAGCAGTGCATTGGGCCGAAACAGCCCATCGCCACTGTTGATGTCTGGGACGGCGGATTGAACATAGGGTGCGTCCGTATCCTGGGACTCAAGCGCTGGCCATAACATCCGATGCAGCGGATGGGTCTCATCATTGGCAATGTGTTGGATTAGCCGTTGTCCGTCGCTGGGGTCTGAGCCGCTTTTGCTCAGACCCGTTACGGCGTCGCCGACCTCACCATTGACTGCCAGGGGGTCGGTCTGAGAGGGCCGGGTCGCCAAGCTGGCAAACAGTTGACTGACAAAATGCAGCGCGGCTACATAATCGAAGCCTTCCAAGCTCAGGTGATCGGCAAGGGTCTGTTGGGTTCGTCGGGTTGTCAGGCATTCGCTCAGCAGTGCCTGGCTCATCTCCAGCGACCGCCAGAGCTGCTGGCGTTCACCGCTGGCGGTGAACCGATTGACGTCGATCCGACCTTGAAGCTTCAGTGCATTGAGTTGTTTATGCAGCGGATTGATACCGCCGCCCAGGGTGGTTGGTACGACCAGTTGTTGCACCAGCAAGGCACTGGCGTGATGCGCGTGGCGGCTGGCGCGGGCGGCGCAAAGTTGCAGCAGGTTCTGTTGATCATTGACCCGGGTGTGCAGGTGGCGCAGCCGATAATGTGGGTCTTGCAGCATCACGCCGTACAGATTGCGTTGGCGTGCGCGGTGCAGCACGTCCGGGACTTCTGGCTGTTCGTGCCAGAGCTCGTCGCCAAGCTGCGGCGTACACAGTTCTCCTATCCAATGCGCCCACGCGCCGGTTTCGAGGGGCGTCGCTTGGTAGGCCGTCTCGCCGCGCTCAGAGCGGGTGACGTGGGCATGCGCTTCGCTCAGCGCCCGAACCGGAAACTGTCCACTCAAGTCACACAGATAACGGGCCGGTTGGTCCAGCAGCCACTCATAACCTGGCTGGCGTGCTCGTTGTGGCGCGACCCTGCTGACTGGAAATGCGTGAGTGTCGTAATTTAGCCAACTGACGTGAGCATCGGCGGCGGCTTGAGGGCGCACTTTATCGTGAGCGTCAAGTGCACCAAATGCCTCAAGCATTGCAGTGCCATCAGGTTTGTTGTGAAAAAGCCGCTCGAACGTGGCAAGAGAACTTCGCAGGTTCGGGCTTTGGCAGCGTTGTCTGCGCAGCGCCGAGTCGTTCTCCAGACAGCGCAATCGCGGACCGGACAATTGGATTTCGCTGAAGCACAGTTGAGGCGCTACCGGCAGGTTATTCCAGCTAGACGGCAGCCAGATATCTTCCAGTGCTTGCCCAGTCGCGAGCCGTGAACGGGGTTCGATTTCGTCTCCCATGCGGTATTCATTGAAATCGACGTCGTGGTAGGTGGTCCGTTCATCGTCGACCCGCACTTCCAGCTCGCGCCACACTCGACCGTTGAGGAACACGTAGATGAAACCCGCGCGGCACAACACCGGGGTGCCGCTATCCTGGGTGCTGTTGACACCGGGCAGCGCGACGAAGGGCACGACCGGGACGATCTGATTCCATTGACCGTCGAACTGACGCGGGGTGATCGAGACTTCAGGGAGCGGCACCCGAATCGGTGCGCCGTCGACGCTGGCGATATCTAACCACAAGCGGTGTTTGACGGTGTTGGACCAGGCCCAGACATGCAAGGCGCTGTTCAGTAAGTACCCGCCGGTTAAGGTTTCAGGGCGGTCCGAATCAGTCAGGGCATCCAGTCGTTTCAAACTGTCGTGCTCATAAAACGCCAACCGCTGGGTATCTGAATGGCCGTTGCCGATGACCTGCACGATCAGCTTGTTGACTTCGCAGCAAGGGCCGCTGCTCAGTGTGCTCTGCGTCATGTCAGGACTCCTGTCCGTTGGAAATCGTTGATTGAAGTGGCTGATTGAGTGATCGGCTTTGCTCAAAGCGGACGATGAGGATGTGTCGCAAGTGTGCAAGCAACGCTTCGCAGGAATGTTCGCTTTCGATAATCAGCCCGGGCCAGTCACCAGGCGCCGGTCGTACTGAGCGCGAGAGCGCCTGTCTACTCTCGTCCGCGACTAACAACGGACTAAATTCCACGTATGCAGCCATCTCTGTCGATGCAAATAGCGGCGTAAATTCCGGATGGTCGACGTGCTGAAAAAGCTCGGCCAGCAGCGATTTTCTAGGTTCCAACAGCATCCAGATATTCATGCACGGTCCCGGCTGCGGAACACGCTTTTGGTTTTGTTCGCCGGTAACTCGTAAGGAACGGGGTTCAGGCTGTTGGGCAAACAGCCCATGACAATCGGCCGATCCGCGTCACCTTCCGAATAAGAAATCAGCACTTCCATGCCGACCCGAGGCAAGGTCACCGCGCCATGACTGTTTCCCGCCCAACTGGACGCCACCCGCACCCAGCAACTGGTGGTGTCGTCATTGAGTTCGCGGCGGTCCCAGTGAAACTTGACCTTCCCCCGGCCGAATTTATCGCAGTGGATTTCTTCGCCTTCCGGGCCGGTGACTTTGGCGGTTTGGGTGCTGTGGATCAGCGGTTTGGGATGGCGCAAGACGGGGCGAAACGGGATGGTTTCCGGGGTGCGGGTCACGTCACCGTTGAACTGCACATCCAGGCCGTCAAACAGGCCGTGTGCTTCGAGCACTTCAAGAATGATCGCCGGCACGCTCATCTGCTGGAACGAGCGGCGGTGGCTGCTGTGTTCCAGGTACGCGAGAGAGGGTTTGAGCACCGCGATGTAGTGCGTCAGCCGGGCGTTGGAATCGCTTTTGTGGATGGAGTGAATCTGCCCATGAATACCTTCGCCGTTCGGGCCAAAACCGAGAAAAGCCGCCTTGTGCAGCAGATCCGAAAGCTCAATACCAGACGACTGACTCACCAGTTCGACGGTGATGGCGTAAGGCGTGCTGACGGCTTCGGTGCCATCAAATGCGAATACTTGAAAATGGCGGGGTTCAACACCTTTCACATTCAGCGTGAAGGTTGGGACGGCGGCGTGTGGCATGCGCATTTCTTCGTGTCGAAAAGATGCGGCAACTTTGCGAGGCGATGTCGGCGATGTATATCGGGCGGGTTAGACAGGTTATGTAGGATTTTTCTCGTAGCTCTAAGGAGGCGTCCTACGGATTTTCCCTGTGATTAAAAAAGCCACAAAAAAACGGCCCTCAGGCCGTTTTTTTAACACCCCACCGATTCAACCACCCAAGTACGCATCCCGCACTTTCGGGTCGTGCAGCAACTCTTCTCCGGTTCCCTGCATCACCACCCGGCCGTTTTCCAGCACGTAGGCACGGTCAGCGATTTTCAGGGCCTGGTTGGCGTTTTGCTCCACCAAGAACACGGTTACACCGTCACGGCGCAGTTGTTCGACGATCTCGAAAATCTGCTGAATGATGATGGGTGCCAAGCCCAGCGACGGCTCATCGAGCAGCAGCAGCTTGGGTTTGCTCATCAATGCGCGGCCGATGGCGAGCATCTGCTGTTCTCCGCCCGACATGGTGCCGCCACGTTGATGGAAGCGCTCCTTGAGACGCGGGAACAGGTGCAAGACCTTGTCCATTTGCTCGTGGTATTCGTGCTTTTCAGTAAAAAAGCCACCCATGGCCAGGTTCTCTTCCACGGTCAGGCGAGCAAACACGCGACGGCCTTCGGGCACCACCGCGATGCTTTTACGCATGATCTGTGCCGACTCCAGTCCGACCAGCTCTTCGCCCATGTAGCGAATGCTGCCGGCATGGGCGCGCGGTGAACCGCACAGGGTCATCAGCAGGGTAGATTTTCCTGCACCGTTGGCGCCGATCAGGGTGACGATTTCGCCCTGACGGATGTCGACGTTGACCGAGTGCAGCGCCTGGATCTTGCCGTAGAAGGTGGAAACGTTTTCGAATTGCAGCATTTACGCTTCCCCCAGGTAGGCTTTGATCACTTCAGGATTGTCGCGAATTTGCGCAGGCGTGCCATCGGCCAGCGGTGTGCCTTGGTTGATCACGACGATGTGGTCGGAAATGCTCATGACCAGTTTCATGTCGTGCTCGATCAGCAGCACGGTGGCGTTGTGTTCGTTGCGCAAAACACCGATCAAGGCTTTGAGGTCTTCGGTTTCGCGCGGGTTCAGACCGGCTGCCGGCTCGTCGAGCATCAGGATGCGCGGGCGCGTCATCATGCAACGAGCGATCTCCAGTCGGCGTTGCTGGCCGTAGGCCAGAGTCCCTGCCGGACGGTTGGCGAACTCTTTAAGATTGACCTGTTCCAGCCAATGCTCGGCATATTCCATCGCCTCGCGCTCGCTCTTGCGAAACGACGGCGTCTTGAACAGGCCAGCCAGAAAGTTGGTGTTGAGGTGACGATGTTGGGCAACCAACAGGTTCTCCACCGCCGTCATGTCCTTGAACAGCCGTACGTTCTGAAAGGTGCGCACCACGCCTTTGCGGGCAATTTGGTGGCCGGCGAGGCCTTGAATGGGTTCGCCGTCCAGCAAAATGGTGCCTGCGGTCGGTTTGTAGAAACCGGTCAGGCAGTTGAAGACGGTGGTTTTACCCGCACCGTTGGGGCCGATCATCGACACCACTTGTTTTTCGTTAACGGTCAGGCCTACGCCATTGACCGCCAACAAGCCGCCAAAGCGCATGCTCAGGCCGCTGACTTGCAGAAGCGGACGGCTCATGAATGCGGCTCCGCTTTCAGTTTCATTTCGGGACGTTGCATTGGCAGCAAACCTTGTGGTCGCCAGATCATCATCAGCACCATCAAGGCGCCGAACATCAACATGCGGTACTCGCTGAATTCACGCATCAGTTCAGGCATCAGAATCAGCACCACCGCAGCGAGGATGACCCCCAGTTGCGAGCCCATGCCACCCAACACAACGATGGCCAGGATGATGGCCGACTCGATGAACGTGAACGACTCCGGCGTCACCAATCCTTGGCGAGCGGCGAAGAAGCTGCCAGCGAAGCCGGCGAACGCAGCCCCCAAAGTGAATGCCGAAAGCTTGATGATGGTCGGGTTCAGCCCTAGTGCGCGGCAGGCAATTTCGTCTTCGCGCAACGCTTCCCACGCCCGCCCGATGGGCATGCGCAGTAAACGGTTGATGACGAACAGGGCCAACAGCGCCAACAGCAACGCAATCAGGTACAGGAAGATGACCTTGTTCACCGAGTTGTAGGCAATGCCGAAATACTCGTGAAACGTCTGTGACCCTTCAGCCGCCACACGTTCGAACGACAGGCCGAACAGGGTCGGTTTCGGGATGTTGCTGATGCCGTTCGGGCCGCCCGTGAGGTCGGTCATGTTGCGCAGCAGCAAGCGGATGATTTCACCGAATCCCAACGTCACGATTGCGAGGTAATCACCGCGCAAACGCAACACCGGGAAGCCGAGCAGGAAGCCGAACAGCGCCGACATCAAGCCCGCGATCGGCAGACAGATCCAGAAACCCAATCCGTAGTAATGCGACAACAGCGCGTAGCTGTAAGCACCGACGGCGTAGAACCCGACATAGCCCAGGTCGAGCAACCCGGCCAGGCCAACCACGATGTTCAGCCCCAGACCGAGCATGATGTAGATCAGGATCAGCGTGGCGATGTCCACTGCGCCGCGTGAGCCGAAGAACGGCCACACCAGCGCCACTAGCACCAGGCCGAGCACGATCCAGCGTTGCGTGGAGGGCAGAGTCAGAAAACGGGTGGTCTTGGCGGGAACCCTTGGAAAGTCCGGGGTGGCTCGCCATGCAGTGTTTATGTGGTCCTGAAACAGCACCCGAAAAAACATCGCGATGGAACAACCAAAGATCGCCGCCAACATCGCATGGCTTGCACCAATGACGGTCAGGTTGACACCGACAATTTCCAGCTTCAGGCCGAGGATCGGGTAGGCAACGGCCAATACCAGCAAGGCGCTGAACAGTGCTGATTTGAGATTCTTGCTCATACTTTTTCAACCTCCGGACGGCCAAGCAGGCCGGTTGGCCGGAACAGCAACACGAGAACCAACAGCGCGAATGACACCACGTCTTTGTATTGATCGCCGAACACGTCGGCACCAAAGGCTTCGGCCACACCTAACACCAACCCGCCCAGCATGGCGCCGGGAATACTGCCGATGCCGCCGAGTACCGCCGCGGTGAACGCCTTGATGCCCACGAGGAAGCCGGCGTTGGGGTTGATCACGCCGTATTGCATGCTCAGCAACACCGCAGCGACCGCAGCCAATGCGGCGCCGATCACGAAGGTCAGGGCGATGATGTTGTTGGTGTTGATGCCGAGCAGGTTGGCCATCTTGATGTCTTCAGCGCAGGCGCGGCAGGCGCGGCCCAGGCGAGAGCGGGAGATGAACCAGGTCAGCGCGAGCATGGCAACCAGGGTGACGAGGAAAATCAGAATCTGCATGTACGAAATCACCACCTCATGACTGCTGGAGGTGCCGAACACGAAGTTTCCTGGAATCAGGTTGGGGATCGATTTGTCTTTTGAATCCTGGGCGAGCAACACCGTGTTCTGTAGAAAGATCGACATACCAATGGCCGAGATCAACGGAATCAGCCGGTTGCTGCCGCGCAAAGGGCGGTAAGCAACGCGCTCAATGGCGTAACCATAGGCGCTGGTGACAACGATGCTTGCGACGAAAGCGGCAGTAATAAGCAGCGGCAAGCTGTCCAGGCCCATGGCGCTCAAACCGGCCAGGGCAATGAACGCGACATACGAACCGATCATGTACACCTCGCCGTGGGCGAAGTTGATCATGCCGATGATGCCGTAAACCATGGTGTAGCCAATGGCAATCAAGGCGTACGTGCTGCCAACGGTCAGACCGTTAATCAGCTGTTGAAAAAAGTGATAGAAATCTATCTCAGGCATTACAACGCTCCTAAAAACCTACGAGTGTCCACTGGTGAAGTCGTTTGCCGCTCGCGCGTCATGGTATTCGTCCACGTTTGACGTGAGCTCAGTGGGGCACTGGTGACGGTTTCAAGATTTTCAGAGGGGACGAGTTGCTGTAGCGCAGGTCTCGACCCGTTTACCTCGTAAAACAAAGCCCACTGTGGATGCAGTGGGCTTTGGGTGAGTCACAAACTCGAAGCTTATTTCATTGGAGCTTCGGTTTTGGTGCCGTCTTTGTGCCAGGTGTAGACCACAAATTTAAAGTCTTTCAGGTCGCCTTTGGCGTCGTAGCTCAGGTCGCCAGTCGGGGTCTTGAACGTGCCCGCGTGGATAGCGGCGGCTACTTTCACAGGGTCTTCGCTTTTAGCGGCAGTGATGGCATCAGCGATCACTTCAACTGCAGCGTAAGCCGGGAACACGAACGGGCCACTTGGGTCTTCTTTCTTCGCTGCAAACGCGGCGACCAGAGCTTTGTTCGAAGGATCTTGGTCGAACGATTTCGGCAGTGTTACCAGCAGACCTTCGGAAGCATCTTGAGCGATCTGCGAGATCGACGCGTTGCCCACGCCTTCTGGACCCATGAAACCAGCGATCAGGCCTTTCTCTTTAGCCTGACGCAGGATCAGACCCAGTTCCGGGTGGTAGCCGCCGTAGTAAACGAAGTCGACGTTGGCTTGTTTCAGTTTCGCGATCAGCGAAGAGAAGTCTTTGTCGCCAGCGTTGATGCCTTCGAACACGGCAACTTTCACGCCTTTGCCTTCGAGGGTTTTCTTCACTGCGGTAGCGATGCCTTCACCGTACTGCTGCTTGTCATGGATGACAGCAACCACTTTCGGTTTAACCACGTCAGCGATGTAGTTGGCAGCGGTTGGACCTTGAGCGCTGTCCAGACCGATGGTGCGGAAAATCATTTTGTAACCGCGAGCGGTGATCTCAGGGCTGGTGGCCGCTGGAGTGACCATCACGATGCCTTCGTCTTCGTAGATATCAGACGCCGGTTGAGTCGAGCTGGAGCACAGGTGACCGACCACGAACTTCACGCCGTCGTTGACGACTTTGTTAGCGACCGCTACGGCTTGTTTTGGATCGCAGGCATCGTCGTACTCAACGGCTTCGAGTTTCTTGCCGTCTACGCCGCCTTTGGCATTGATTTGCTCAATGGCCATTTTTGCGCCGCTGAACTGCATGTCGCCGTATTGAGCGACTGCGCCAGTTTTAGGACCGGCAATACCGATTTTGATGGTGTCAGCTGCGAACGAATGGCTGGCTACCCCGGCCAAAACCAGTGCGGCAAACAGCTTGGAAACCTGCTTAATACCCTTAGTCATGATGCTCCACTCTTCTGTTTTAATTTTTATAATCCTGGCGGCCAAGGCTGCAGGACCAGATAAAAAACGCCCGGTCATCCCCCCGGCAACTGTACCGGTACAGTGTAGAGCGCCGGTTTGTCGCTTGAAAAGCGGGCTACTGGGGGCAAAACCGGGTGATGTCGCTTAATCGACAGAAAGATACAGAATCGCACCAACTTCTTGCGCTCAGCGTTCGCACAATTGAGTTCGCACCCCCGCAATTCTGAACTTCCCATGCAATCAATCACTTAAATCTGGGTTTGTCCGAAGAAACAGCGGCGCTATGATTGCGCCAATTTTCTCTTTGGTGAAACCCATGACGAAAGAACCTAGCACCCTCTATGCCAAACTGCTCGTCGAGACGGCTTCTATTACGTGGAATGAATTGCAACCATTCTTTGCCAGGGGTGCCCTGTTGTGGGTCGAGGCGCCTCTGGATTTGATCGAGGTCGCAGAAGCCGTGGCTGTTAACCAAGCAGACAAAGTCGCCGCGTGGCTTTTAACGGGACAGGTCAGCAAGGTAGACGAATCAAGGGCGTTGGATCTTTTAGAGCGCGATCCGCCGCTTTGGACGGTGGTGGTGGCACCTTGGGTGTTGATTCAGGACAGGGCGCACGTCTGAATTATCGCCCTGAAAAAGTGCGGCGAGCCGGGCGGGTGGGTAGCCCGGTAACCGCCATCACGACGATGGCGAAGTGCAGTAGCGAAAAAACCCACCTGTTTCAAACCGTTCCTGCGCCTCAGTATGCGGTTTTCCCGGTGTGCTGATTGAGCGAGATGACTTTGGTCTTACCAATCCGGTGACGGTAAATTTCTCTCAGGTATTTGACTGCCTTTTTAACGCTGTCGCGGGGAATCAACGTCCAACGCAATGTTCGAGCCACAGCGACCCAAACCTATCAGGCACACTGATGGAAACTGTTGGTCGCGACCTAGTTCTTCTGGGTCTTCGACATGAGCCGAAAGCGCGAACACGATGTCACGCAGGCCGTCGAGATTGTCGAGGATGCGATCGGTGTCGGTGTCGGTCTCGGTAAAGTACAGATCCTGGTGCGCGGGCATCGGCTGGGGGCTGTAAGCGCTGCGGATGGCCGGAGCGCTAGGAGCGGTTAACAGTAACCCTGAGGCCGCGCTGGCCATATCGTTTTTATGAGTCATCGTTAGCCATATGCTGGAGTGGATGGCCGCACGACTGAGGTTGCCGCGCCATCGCGGAGTAAGAAATGACGACTTTTACAGCGCGTCACGAGCTTGCGGACACAGCCCATGTAACCAACGTCGATCACCTGTTATCAGCGTAACGAATGTTTAAAGACAGATTTCCTGGCGAGTTCTAGATTGAGCATCCAGGCTCGACGAAATCCGGCGTTTGCGCGAGGGTTCTCATTCGAGTGCACAGGACACCGAATAACAATAAAAGAGACGGACCCCATGCAGAACTCGACCCAAGCGGAGAATGCCTGGCGCATTCTGTTCCTGTTGTTCCTGGCAAATTTGTTCAACTTCTACGACCGTGCGATCCCCGCCATTATCATCGAGCCGATTCGGTTGGAATGGAGCCTCAGCGACTTTCAGATCGGAATCATTGGCACTGCGTTCACCATCGTTTATGCCATTGCCGGACTGCCACTAGGTCGCATGGCCGATACCGGCTCGCGTCGTAAATTGATGGGCTGGGGCCTGGCGGTTTGGAGTGGTCTGACGGCGGCCAATGGCTTGGTCGGCAGCTTTTGGGGGTTCCTGGCGGTGCGCATGGGGATCGGCATCGGCGAAGCCAGTTATGCACCGGCGGCTAACTCACTGATCGGCGATTTATTCCCGGCCCATCGCCGTGCTCGGGCCATGGGGATTTTCATGCTCGGCCTGCCGTTGGGGTTGTTGTTGGCGTTTTTTACCACGGGGGCGATGGTCAAGGCGTTCGACTCGTGGCGCGCGCCGTTCTTCATTGCGGCAGTACCGGGTTTGCTGCTGGCAATTTTCATGTTTTTTATCCGAGAACCCCAGCGTGGCGCCGCCGAAAGCGTGCGCATCTCTCAGGAAAAAATCGACAAGCCGATCCGTCGGGTGTTGGCGATTCCAACCTTTGGTTGGCTGGTCTTGGCGGGGCTTAGCTTCAACTTCGCCACCTACGCCTGCAATTCGTTCATGGTGCCGATGCTGCAACGCTACTTTTTGTTGCCGTTGCAGCAAGCGGCTGTGGCGACGGGATTGATTGTCGGTGTGACCGGCTTGATAGGCCTGACCCTCGGCGGCTGGATCGCGGACAAGGTTCACCAGCGTTATGCCAGTGGGCGTTTGATATTCGCGGCGCTCAGTTTGATTGTGTCGACGGCAACCACCGGTTACGCATTGCATGCCGGGCGAATTGAAATCGGCCTGTTCATTGGCGTCTTCAGTGTGGGCTGGCTGTTTTCCTACAACTTTTATACCTGCGTCTATACCGCGATCCAGGATGTGGTGGAGCCGCGTTTGCGCGCGACCGCCATGGCGGTATTCTTCGCTGGGCTGTATCTACTGGGCGGGGGGCTGGGGCCGGTGGTCGTCGGGTTGTTGTCCGACTACTTCTCCCATGCAGCGATGGCCGCAGCGGGTGTTGGGCAAATGACCGAAGTGTTCAAGGCCGACGGCCTGCACGACGCAATGCTGCTGATTCCGGTGGCGTTGTTCCTGACCCTGTTGTTCTTGCTTCAAGCGTCCCGCAGCTTCGCCAAGGATGCCGAGCGGATGAAGGCGGGAATGGCTGCGAATGAGCCGCTGATGCCTGCGGTGACGGCCTGATCCACCGCGTCAGGCCATTCGCGAATGAATTCGCTCCCACAGAATTTCAGCATGACGCTGAATTCCCTGTGGGACCGAATTCATTCGGGAAAGCGGTGTGTCGGGCACACCGCTTCGTCCATTACCCCGCGACCAACACCCGAATCGCTTCCAGTCGCAGAGCGGCTTTGTCGAGCATCGCCAAGCCTTGTTCGCGCTGTTTACGCAGGGCGATCAACTCGCTGTCGCGCACGGTCGGGTTGACCGCTTGCAATGCGGTTAAGCGCGCCAGCTCTTCGTCGGTATCTGCCGCCAGACGACGTTGCGCTTCGGCTACGCGTTCAGCGTGTTTCGGCGCGATTCTGGCTTCGCCGGCGTTGATCTGTGGATTAAGCACATCCCGTTGCGACTGGATGAACTTGTTGGCGCTGGCACGGGGCACGCTTTCCAGTTGTTCGTTCAGGGTCACGAACGAGACGCGGCCCGACAGGTCGTTGCCGTTTGCGTCCAACAGGCAGCGCAGCGCTGCCGGCGGAAGATAACGACCCAACTGCAATGAACGCGGCGCGACCACTTCACTGACGTACAACAGCTCAAGTAACACGGTGCCGGGTTTCAGCGCTTTGTTCTTGATCAAGGCCACGGCGGTGTTGCCCATGGAGCCGGACAGCACCAGGTCCATGCCACCCTGAACCATCGGGTGTTCCCACGTGATGAACTGCATGTCTTCACGGGCGAGCGCTTGGTTGCGGTCGTAGGTGATGGTCACGCCTTCGTCGTCGCCCAACGGGAAGCTGGCATCGAGCATCTTTTCGCTAGGGCGCAGGATCAGTGCGTTTTCCGAATGGTCTTCGCTGTCGATGCCGAACGCATCGAACAGGGTTTCCATGTAGATCGGCAACGCGAATTGGTCGTCTTGCTCAAGAATGTCTTCGACCAGCGCTTCGCCTTCGCCCGCACCGCCGGAGTTCAACTCCAGCAAGCGGTCGCGGCCGCTGTGCAGTTCGCTTTCGAGACGAACACGTTCTTCCCGGGCTTCGTCGACCAGTGCTTGCCACTCAGTGTCGTCGCCACTTTCCAGCAGCGGCAGCAGACGCGGACCGAAGCGGTGTTGCAGGGCGTTGCCGGTGGGACAGGTATTAAGGAACGCGTTAAGCGCCTCGTGATACCACTGGAACAGGCGCTGTTGTGGACTGGTTTCCAGATAAGGAACGTGCAGCTCGATGATATGTTTCTGGCCGATTCGGTCCAGACGCCCAATGCGTTGTTCCAGCAAATCCGGGTGTGCCGGCAGATCGAACAGTACCAAGTGGTGAGCGAACTGGAAGTTGCGGCCTTCACTGCCGATTTCTGAGCAGATCAGCACTTGCGCGCCGAACTCTTCATCCGCGAAATAGGCGGCGGCGCGGTCACGCTCCAGAATGTTCATGCCTTCGTGGAACACGGTCGCCGGGATGCCTGAGCGCACGCGCAAGGCGTCTTCCAGGTCCATCGCGGTTTCGGCGTGGGCACAGATCACCAGCACTTTGACGCGCTTGAGCATCTTCAACGTGTCAATCAGCCAATCAACACGGGGGTCGAAGCGCCACCAGCGTTGTTCTTCGGCGAGGTCGGGCTGCGATTGGAAGCTGACTTCCGGGTACAGGTCGGGATGTTCGCCAACCGGCAACTCCAGGTATTCAACCGGGCAGGGCAGGGCATACGGGTGCAGTTTGCGCTCGGGGAAACCTTGTACTGCGGCACGCGTATTACGGAACAACACGCGGCCTGTGCCGTGACGATCGAGCAGTTCGCGAATCAGTCGTGCGCTGGCATCGGTGTCGCCATCGTTGACGGCAGCCAACAACGCTTCGCCGGCATCACCAAGGAAACCGTGAATGGTCTTGTGCGCTTGGGGTGAAAGGCGGCCCTTATCCAGCAACTCCTGAACAGCTTCAGCCACCGGGCGATAGTTTTCGCTCTCGGCACGGAACGCGTGCAAGTCATGGAAACGGTTTGGGTCCAGCAGGCGCAGACGGGCGAAGTGGCTGTCTTGACCGAGTTGTTCCGGGGTCGCGGTCAACAGCAACACGCCCGGAATGACTTCAGCAAGCTGTTCGACCAACGAGTATTCCGGGCTGGCTTGTTCTTCGTGCCACACCAAGTGATGCGCTTCGTCGACCACGAGCAAATCCCAGCCCGCCGCAAACAGCGCGTCCTGGGCTTTTTCGTCTTCGACCAGCCATTCCAGTGCAACCAGCGCCAGCTGGGTGTCTTCAAACGGGTTGCTGGCATCGCTTTCGATAAAACGCTCGGCGTCGAACAGCGCCACTTGCAGGTTGAAACGGCGGCGCATCTCCACCAGCCATTGGTGCTGGAGGTTTTCCGGCACCAGAATCAATACCCGATTGGCCCGGCCCGACAGCAACTGACGGTGGATCACCAAGCCGGCTTCGATGGTTTTACCCAAGCCTACTTCGTCGGCCAGCAGTACCCGAGGGGCGATGCGGTCAGCGACTTCGCGGGCGATGTGCAGTTGGTGCGCGATGGGTTGCGCACGAACGCCGCCCAAGCCCCACAGTGACGACTGTAATTGACGGCTGGTGTGTTCCAGCGTGTGGTAACGCAGGGAGAACCACGGCAGCGGATCGATTTGCCCGGCAAACAGGCGATCAGTGGCCAGGCGGAACTGAATGAAGTTCGACAGCTGGGTTTCCGGCAGCGTAACGGCTTCGTTCTGGGCGTTGAGACCGTGATAGACCAGCAGGCCATCGACATCGTCGACTTCGCGTACGGTCATTTTCCAGTTTTCGAAGTGGGTGATCGTATCGCCTGGCGAAAAGCGTACGCGAGTGAGCGGTGCGTTACGCAGCGCGTACTGGCGAGTATCGCCAGTGGCCGGATAGAGCACGGTTAACAAGCGGCCGTCCTGCGCCAGAACGGTGCCTAAACCCAGCTCAGCTTCGCTGTCACTAATCCAGCGTTGCCCCGGTTGATACTGCTGCGCCATGCTGCCTGACTCCCGCCGTGAAAAAGCCGACTATATTAACGGATCATGCCACTCAAACCAAAGGGCACTGTCAAAACGGCTGTATTCATTGGCTAAGTGCCGTTGAGCAGGCGGTGCCGGGCACTTGCTGGCAAGACCATAGTCGAAACTTTCGTGCCCGGTGGCTCAAGTCGACGAACCGGCAGCCGACAGCCTGCCACAGGAGATCAAATTCATGCTGCCACCCATGCTTCCGCTGAGCGTCGTCCCCGTGACCTCGCAGCTCGACCCGGTCAAGCAACGGCCTGATATTCCGCCTGTGGTGCCGGTGCAGCCGCCCTCCAACGAAAGCACCATTGATCTACGCAATCGCGACCCCGAACAAAGCGCGATGATGCTGCGAGAAGAGCAGCGGCGTCGTCAGGAAAAACGCCGCCACGGCGAGCCTGATGATCCAGAAGACCATTTCGCAGAACCCGGCAATTTGTTGAATGCTGACAACACCGTGCCGGTCGTGCCGTTGATTGATGATGAGCCGAGGCAGGGGTTGTGGGTGGACGTGGAGGTCTGATCCATTCAGCAAAATGGCGCTGTCCAGCCGCCCTCAACATTTTGTCTCGCAACAACGCTGTTCATTGCTAGTCACAGCCGCCGTCTGCACGCATTATTGTCAGCACTCCCGTGTTCACGACGTATAGGCCATGAGCGAAGACGATAAATTGATCGACCTGGGCGCCGAGCGCGCCAAGCGTACCCACGACCTGAACGACAAACGTTTAAATGAAGTCCGTCAGGCTTTTGAACAAGCGTTGCCGATGGGCAAAGGCAAGAAAAAGCCCAAAGGCAAACCAAAAAAGCCTTGATTGCTCCTGTCCCCACCCCCCGTTTTTTGATGCAGATCAGTTATTCGCTGGGCGCCTTAGCCTGTCGTGGTCGCCATTGATCTGCGTCAACTTCACCCCCAGACACCTTGGTTAACCTAGCTCTATCGAACAGAGTTCATCAGGGAGGGCGGTTATGTTTCTCGATAATGTGGTTGTAGCGGGGGTGTGTACCGTCAGCCTGATGGTGCTGTTCTTCGTAGGGTTTGGACTATTTATCTGGAATGATTCAAAAAAGCGTAAATAACGCTGGGGTCGGTCTGGTACACGAGCACGCAAGGCACTTTGGGCGACTTCGGTCGCCTTTTTTTCGTTTGCTGAAAAGTGAAAGTGTTTTGTGGGAGCGAATTCATTCGCGAACGCCGTGACGCTATTGGCCTGACAAACCGCGTCGTATTCTTCCCGAATAAATTCGGTCCCACGCAGGCTGCACAGCCTGCACAGGTGTCAGTACATAGCGCTAATCAACCAATGGTAATGGCTGGCAGCGTCGGTAATGTGACCGTCTGCTGTTTGCGGGGCGCGAGGATCTCGGCTTCGCCGTCTACCACCAACTCATCACGCTGGTTGAACACGCGAGTCGCAATGCGTACGCGAAATTTTGGCAGTTTTTCCAGGATCTCCAGGCGCACCGTCAGTGTGTCGCCAATCTTCACCGGCTTTTGAAAACTCATTTGCTGGCCAATATAAATAGTGCCGGGGCCAGGCAGTTCGCAAGCTACAGCGGCACTGATCAACGCGCCACTGAACATCCCGTGGGCGATACGCTCTTTGAACATGGTTTGCGCGGCAAACTCAGGGTCGAGGTGCACCGGGTTGTGATCGCCTGACATAGCAGCAAACAGTTGGATGTCGCGCTCCTCGACGGTTTTGCTGTAGCTGGCGGTCTGGCCGACCTCAAGCGCTTCGTACGGGGTGTTGGTAACTTGAGTCATAAACTGATCCTGTGGCGTGTTAGTGGTGATCAACGTATCAACAGCATGAGGCTCGATTTACTCAACGTGCGGTGGTCGAGGGCTGGTCAAAGCTTCATTGAGCCACGCGAGTAGATCACGAGTGACTTCGTCTCGGTTGGTTTCATTGAGCAGTTCGTGGCGCGCCTGAGGGTAAACCTTCAGCTGCAACCCTTGATTGCCCGATTGCCTCATAGCATTGGCAAGGTCTTTGAGACGCTTACCCTCGCTCACCGGATCACATTCGCCACCGATTATTAGCAACGGCAGGTTCGGGTCGATTTGCGCGAGGTTCGCCGGCTTGCTGATTTGTTGCAGGCCCGCCAGCATGTCGATCCAGAGCTGGTTGGTGCAGCGAAAGCCACACAACGGATCGTTCATGTAGAGATCAACTTCAACCGGGTCGCGGCTCAACCAATCAAAGGCTGTACGTGCAGGCTTGAATTTCTTGTTGAATGCGCCAAATGACAACCATTCGATCAGGGCACTGCGCCCTGTGCCGCCTTGGCGCCAGCGCTCCATGCGGGCAATCATGCTGGCGCTGCGATAAAGCGTAACCGGCTGAAAATTCGACCCACTGAGAATCGCGCCCTGCAGGCTGGCGCTATGGTGCAGCAAATAGGCCTGGGCAATGTAACTGCCCATGCTGTGGCCCATCAGGAAGATCGGCACCGACGGGTGTTTTTGCCGAATGTATTGGCTCAGGCTAGCCAAATCGCCGACCACTTTGCTCCAGCCCTGCTCATCGGCGTAGTGGCCCAGCGTGCCGTGGGCGGCTGTTTCACCGTGGCCGCGCTGATCCGGCGCGTAGAGCGCGAATCCCTCGGCGCTTAATGCCTCACCGAAACGCGCGTAACGGCCGCTGTGCTCAGCCATGCCGTGGGACAGCATCACCACCGCCTTGGGGGTGATCGTCGGTTGCCAGTGATTGATATAGAGTCGGCTGTGGTCACTGGCGTCAAGCCAGAAAGCAGTGCGGTTCATGGCGATTCCTTGTGCCCCGAGTGACAGGTGTTGATCAGTGTAGGCTTATGGACAAATCGCAGTCCGATCACCTGCAAGATTCACGCGGTTGATGACGCGCCGCCTACTATTTGCCTTGTTGGCTTTAGCTGCTAACGTCCGGCAAGCCCCGCGCTTGAATACGGCGGGCCAGACATACTCAGGTAAGAGGACATAAAAACAATGCATCCTGATTTCTGGAACGATAAACGCCCCGCCGGCGTGCTGCCTGAGATAGACCTCAACGCCTACAGATCGGTCGTCGAGGTTTTCGAGCGGTGCTGCAAAAAGTTTGCAGACCGGCCGGCCTTCAGCAATATGGGGGTCACTCTGACGTACGCCGAGTTGGAGCGCCACTCGGCCGCCTTCACCGCTTACCTGCAACAGCAGACTGATTTGCAGCCTGGGGATCGCATCGCCGTGCAAATGCCCAACCTGCTGCAATACCCCATCGCCGTATTCGGGGCGCTGCGTGCTGGGCTGATTGTGGTTAACACCAATCCGCTCTATACCGCCCGTGAAATGCGCCTTCAGTTCAAAGACTCGGGCGCCCGGGCGCTGGTTTACCTGAATATCTTTGGCAAGTTGGTGCAGGAAGTGCTGCCCGATACCGACATTCAGTACCTGATCGAAGTGAAGATGGGCGATATGCAATCGGCGGCTAAAGGCTGGTTGGTCAATACCGTCGTCGATAAGGTCAAGAAGATGGTCCCGGCGTTTGATCTGCCCCAGGCTATCCCCTTCAAAAGTGTATTGAAGCTAGGGCGTGGTCACCCGTTGCAAGGGGTCAAACTCAGCCTCGACGACATCGCTGTGTTGCAGTACACCGGCGGCACTACCGGTCTGCCAAAAGGCGCAATGCTCAGCCACGGCAATTTGGTCGCCAACATGCAGCAGGTGCATGCCTGCTTCTTGCAGCACGGGCCAGACGGCGCACCGATGTTCAAGGAAGGTCAAGAGGTGATGATTGCGCCGCTGCCGCTTTATCACATCTATGCCTTCACCGCGAACTGCATGTGCATGATGGTCACCGGCAATCACAACGTGCTGATCACCAATCCGCGAGACATCGGCGGTTTTATCAAAGAGCTGAAGAAGTGGCGTTTCTCGGCATTGATCGGGCTCAATACGCTGTTCGTGGCGTTGATGGATCACCCAGACTTCAAAAGCCTGGACTTCTCCAGCCTGAAGCTGACCAACTCTGGGGGAACGGCGCTGGTCAAGGCCACCGCCGAACGCTGGCAGCAATTGACCGGGTGCGGGATCGTCGAAGGTTACGGTCTGACCGAAACCTCCCCGGTTGCTTCCACCAACCCCTATGGTGACCAAGCGCGGTTGGGAACGGTCGGGATTCCCGTACCTGGCACTGCGTTTAAAGTTATCGATGACATCGGTAATGAATTGGACTTGGGCGAGCGCGGCGAACTGTGCATCAAAGGCCCGCAGGTGATGATGGGCTATTGGCACCGTGCCGACGCCACCGCCGAAGTGCTGGACGCCCAAGGTTGGTTAAAAACCGGTGACATCGCCGTCATCGACCCGGACGGGTTTGTGCGCATCGTTGATCGCAAAAAAGACATGATCATTGTTTCGGGCTTCAACGTTTACCCTAACGAAATCGAAGACGTGGTGATGGCCCACCCGAAAGTGGCGAGCTGCGCAGTCATCGGTGTCCCGGATGACCGCACGGGCGAAGCGGTGAAGTTGTTCGTGGTGGCGCGGGAGATGGGCGTCAGTCTTGAAGAGCTAAAAGCCTACTGCAAAGAAAATTTCACCGGTTATAAAGTACCGAAGCAAATAGTGCTGCGTGAATCATTGCCGATGACGCCAGTAGGAAAGATCCTGCGCCGCGAACTGCGGGACATCGCCTGATTCAACCGTCCGCGCCAAAGCATTCGCTTGCGCGCCTGCTGCTGCCACAGGATGAGGATGTTCTTGGGAGCAGCGTGTTGCACGATGATCTATTTTTAAGCTCTGCAATCCTTTGTCTTACCATGGTGTATGGTTGCTCTAAAAATGACCGGACTAACTTATTCGGTCATTTTTATGACCGTGCGGGCCTCTTTTGGCTCTAGGCGGCCTCTGGCAAAGCTGGTACTCTCGGCCCGCTTTTTGACCAATCGGTAAGCGAAAAAAGCCTGTAAACCAAACAAAAAATCACCGCATTAAAGCGGTGTGTAGAATTCGCTCGCTGAGGAGTCGGCTTCCATGATCGAAAATTTTTGGAAGGATAAATACCCGTCTGGCATTGCTGCCGAGATCAATCCTGATGAGTACCCAAATATCCAGGCGGTGTTGAAACAGTCCTGCCAGCGTTTCGCCAACAAACCCGCTTTCAGCAATTTGGGCAAGACGATCACGTACGGTGAGCTGTACGAATTGTCCGGTGCGTTTGCCGCTTATTTGCAGCAGCACACCACGCTACAGCCCGGTGATCGTATCGCGTTGCAACTGCCCAATTTGTTGCAATACCCGATCGCTGTGTTCGGAGCCATCCGCGCCGGCTTGATCGTGGTTAACACCAACCCGCTTTACACCGCGCGGGAGATGGAGCACCAGTTCAATGACTCTGGCGCCAAGGCTTTGGTGTGTCTGGCGAACATGGCTCATTTGGCCGAGACCGTACTGCCCAAGACCAAAATCGAACACGTCATCATCACCGAAGTGGCCGACCTGTTGCCGCCAATCAAACGTCTGCTGATCAATTGCGTGATCAAGTACGTCAGGAAAATGGTCCCGGCGTACCACTTGCCCAAGGCGATCAAGTTCAACGATGTGCTGAGCAAAGGTCGTGGCCTGCCGGTTAAAGACGCCTCACCTTCCAGTAACGATGTTGCGGTGCTGCAATACACCGGCGGCACTACTGGTGTGGCCAAGGGCGCGATGCTGACGCACCGCAACCTTATTGCGAACATGCTGCAATGCAAGGCACTGATGGGCTCGAACCTCAACGAAGGTTGCGAGATTCTGATCACGCCACTTCCGCTGTATCACATCTATGCGTTCACCTTCCATTGCATGGCGATGATGCTGATTGGCAATCACAACATCCTGATCAGCAACCCGCGGGATCTGTCGGCGATGGTCAAGGAGCTGTCGAAGTGGAAGTTCAGCGGCTTTGTCGGCCTGAACACCTTATTCGTGGCCCTGTGTCAGAACGAAGAGTTTCGCAAACTGGATTTCTCCGCGTTGAAAGTCACGTTGTCCGGGGGCATGGCCCTGCAATCCGCGGCGGCTGAACGTTGGAAGGAAGTGACCGGTTGCGAGATTTGCGAAGGTTACGGCATGACTGAAACCAGCCCGGTGGCGACGGTCAATCCGATTCAAAAAATCCAGATCGGCACCATTGGCATCCCTGTGCCATCGACCCTGTGTAAGGTGATCGACGACGCTGGTAACGAGCTGGCACTGGGCGCCACCGGTGAGCTTTGCGTTAAAGGCCCGCAAGTGATGAAGGGCTACTGGCAGCGCAAAGAAGCCACGGAAGAAATGCTCGACGCTGACGGCTGGTTGAAAACCGGCGACATCGCGATCATCCAACCGGATGGCTACCTGCGCATTGTCGATCGCAAAAAAGACATGATTCTGATCTCCGGTTTCAACGTCTACCCCAACGAATTGGAAGACGTACTGGCGGTACTGCCCGGCGTCCTGCAGTGCGCCGCCATCGGTATCCCTGACGAAAAATCGGGTGAGGCGATCAAGATTTTCATTGTCGTCAAACCGGGCATGAACCTGACCAAAGAACAGGTCACGGAGCATATGCGCGCCAACGTCACGGCTTACAAAGTGCCGAGAATGCTGGAGTTTCGTGATGCGTTACCGACCACCAACGTCGGCAAGATCCTGCGACGCGAGTTGCGTGCTGAAGAACTGAAAAAGTTGGGTCTGGCCAAGTAAAGTCTAAACGCTATACACCAAGCCCCGCCAATGCGGGGCTTGGTTGTTTTAGAATGGGCGACGCCACGAATCTGTAGGAGCGAACTTGTTCGCGATGGAGCGCGAAGCGGTCCCACTGGGCTGTGTCGGTTTCGCCTGAAAGAACCCATTCGCTGATTTTACGACTGCTGCGCAGCCGATCGCGGGCAAGCGCGCTCCTGCAAGTAGTCCGGTGTTTGCTGCGCGACAGCGCGGCAACACGGCGGCGTGCTGCATTGCCCCCCTCAAATCTGCGACAATCCCCGCCTTTGCACCCTCAAAAGACTTTGCGTACCCGATGACCGACGAATCGCCCTCCATCGACCAACTGTATAAAAACCTCGACCACGCGATGATTTCTGATCGTCATCGCTTGCGCCGGCAGTTGCACGACCTGCGTAAAAAGCCCGACGAGGCCAAGTTGGCGCAATGGGCGGGGCGTGCGCAAGCGTCTATCGCCCAGGTCACGGCGCGGGGTGAAAGTCTGCCGGTGATTCGGTATGACGACAGCCTACCGATTGCCGCCAAGCGCGATGAAATCAAGGCGGCGCTGCTCAAGCATCAAGTGTTGATCATTGCTGGCGAAACCGGTTCGGGTAAGACCACCCAGTTGCCGAAGATTTGCCTGGAAATCGGTCGCGGCCAGCATGGCTTGATTGGGCATACACAGCCGCGTCGGATTGCCGCCCGTAGCGTCGCCAGCCGGGTGGCCGAAGAACTCGGTACGCCCTTGGGCGCGTTGGTGGGTTATCAGGTCCGTTTCGAAGACCAAAGCGACAGCAACACCCTGATCAAGTTGATGACCGACGGCATCCTGCTGGCCGAAACCCAGCACGATCGCTACCTGGAACGTTACGACACTATCATCGTCGACGAAGCCCACGAACGTAGCCTGAACATCGATTTTTTGCTGGGCTACTTGAAAACCCTATTGCCGCGCCGCCCGGACCTGAAGCTGATCATTACCTCGGCGACCATCGACTTGCAGCGCTTCTCCGAGCATTTCGACAATGCACCGATTGTCGAAGTCTCTGGCCGTACGTTCCCAGTGGACACCTGGTATCGCCCCCTGACCTCGCAACAGGATGAGGAGGGCAACGCGATTGAAGACGACTTGACTGTCGATCAGGCGATTCTGGCGACTCTGGAAGAGCTGGCAGACTTCGAACGCAGCGAGCGCAAAAGTCCCGGCGACGTACTGGTATTTTTGCCCGGAGAGCGAGAAATCCGCGACGCGGCAGAAATGCTGCGCAAGGCGCAACTGCGCCACACCGAGATTTTGCCGTTGTACGCACGCCTGTCGCCGGCCGAGCAACAGCGGATATTTCAGTCCCATCCGGGGCGTCGTGTGGTGTTGGCGACCAACGTGGCCGAAACCTCGCTGACCGTGCCAGGCATTCGTTACGTGATTGACAGCGGTACAGCGCGGATCAGTCGCTACAGCTATCGCTCCAAAGTTCAGCGCTTGCCGATCGAGGCCGTTTCCCAGGCCAGCGCCAACCAGCGCAAAGGCCGTTGCGGCCGGGTCGAGCCGGGTTTGTGCGTACGCTTGTACAGCGAAGAAGATTTCAACGGTCGGCCGCAATTCACCGATCCGGAAATCTTGCGGACCAACCTCGCCGCCGTGATCCTGCAAATGCTGCATTTGCGTCTGGGCGAGATCACCGACTTCCCGTTTATCGAGCCCCCTGACGGCAAAGCCATTACCGATGGCTTTAACCTGTTGCAAGAGCTGTCGGCGGTCAACCGGGATAACCAGCTGACGCCGCTGGGTCGCCAATTGGCGCGGCTGCCGGTTGACCCGCGCATGGGCCGCATGTTGCTCGAAGCCGCTCACCAAGGCAGCTTGCAAGAGATATTGATCGTCGCCAGCGCCATGTCCGTGCAGGACGTCCGCGAGCGTCCGCCCGAGCGGCAACAAGCTGCCGATCAGGCCCATGCGCAATGGAAGGACATCGATTCCGACTTTGCCGGGCTGGTCAACTTATGGCGTGGTTTTGAAGAACAACGTCTGGCCTTGACCGCCAGCCCGCTGCGCAACTGGTGTCGGAAAAATTTCCTGAACTACCTGCGCTTGCGCGAGTGGCGCGATTCCCATCGGCAACTGAGCCTGATCTGCCGGGACTTGCAGCTCACCATCAACAAAGAACCCGCCGATTACGCCAAGCTGCACAAGGCCGTGCTCTCAGGGTTGCTCAGCCAGATCGGGCAGAAAGCCGAAGAGGGTGATTACCTCGGCGCCCGTCAGCGGCGTTTTTGGATTCACCCGTCGTCCGGGTTGGGCAAGAAACGTCCGCAATGGCTGATGGCTGCCGAGCTGGTGGAAACCACCAAGCTGTACGCGCGCATGGTGGCCAAGATCGACGCCGACTGGATCGAGCCGTTGGCCGGGCATTTGATCAAGAAAAACCACTTCGAACCGCATTGGGAAAAGAAGCGCGGGCAGGTGGTCGCGTTCGAGCAAATCACTTTGTTCGGACTGATCGTGGTCGCTCGGCGGCCGGTGCATTACGGCCCTATCGACCCGGCGGTTTCACGGGAATTGTTTATTCGCGAAGGCCTGGTACGGGGTGAGATTCTGTCCCGCGCCAAGTGCCTGACCGCCAATACCAAACTGTTGGAAACCCTCGACGAGCTGGAAGCCAAGGCCCGTCGCCGTGACATTCTGGCCGACGAAGACACGCTGTTTAGCTTCTATGAAGCGCGAGTTCCGGCAGAGATTCATCAAACCGCGACCTTCGACAGTTGGTACAAGGTCGAAAGCCAGAAAAACCCGCAGCTGTTGATCATGCGCGAGGAAGATGTGCTGGCCCGCGAAGCCAGCGAAATCACCGCTGCGTATTACCCGGACACGCTGAGTTTGGGTGAATTGACTCTGGCGTTGAGTTACCACTTCGAGCCCAACCATCCCCGAGACGGCGTAACGTTGCGCGTGCCTGCACCATTACTGCCAATGCTGCCCGCCGAGCGACTGGCGTGGTTGGTGCCGGGGCTGCTGGAAACCAAGTGCATTGCCCTGGTGCGTAACCTGCCCAAAGCCACCCGCAAAAACTTCGTGCCGGTGCCGGACTTTATCAAGGCTGCGCTGGAGCGCATTACCTTCGGCGAAGGTTCGCTGCCTCAGGCGCTAGGTCGCGAATTGCTGCGCATGACCGGCGCACGGGTGGCGGACGAAGCGTGGGTCGAAGCGGCTCAGCAGCTCGAAAATCATTTGAAAATGAATTTGGAAATCCTTGACGGCAACGGTAAATTCCTCGGTGAAGGGCGTGAGCTAGATGCCCTGACGGCACGCTTCGCCGAGGCCAGCCAAGCGGCGTTGGCGGTGCCGCAAACCGCAAAAAGCCAGTTGCCGGTGGAAGCCAAAGTCTTCGCCCCAGTGGCGCAAAAAACTCAACAGAGCATCGCCGGGCTGTCGATGACGGTCTATCCGGCGTTGGTGGAGGAATCGGGCACGGTCAAAGAAGGCCGGTTTTCAACCCCCGCCGAAGCCGAATTCCAACACCGACGCGCCCTGCAGCGCTTGTTGCTACAACAGCTCGCCGAGCCCGCCAAGTTCTTGCGCGGCAAGTTGCCGGGGCAAACCGAGTTGGCGTTGCTGCATCGCGAGCTGGGCCGGGTCGATGGCTTGATCGAAGACATCCTGCTCGCCAGCCTCGACAGCTGCATTCTCGACGGCGAAGCCAGCCTGCCGCGCGATGGCGCCGGGCTGGCGGGCTTGGCTGAGCGTAAGCGTGGCGGCTGGACTGAGCACGCCGAGCGTTTGGCGAAGCTGGCGCTGGAAATCCTGACGCTGTGGCACGGTTTGCAGAAGCGCTTCAAGGGCAAGATTGACCTGGCCCAAGCCGTGGCGCTGAACGACATCAAATCCCAACTGAGTCATCTGGTGTACCCGGGCTTCGTCCGCGAAACCCCGATGCCTTGGCTCAAGGAATTGCCGCGTTATTTGAAATCCGTCGAACTGCGTCTGGAAAAACTCTCGGCTCAAGCGCAGAAAGACCGCGTCTGGAGTGGCGAGCTGGCAGGGCTGTGGGATCAGTATCAAACCCGCGCCAAGAAACATGCGCAGGAAGGTAAACGCGACGATGAACTGGTGATCTATCGCTGGTGGATGGAGGAATATCGGGTGTCACTGTTTGCGCAGCAGTTGGGTACCAAAGTGCCGATTTCCGATAAGCGACTGAGCAAACAGTGGGGTCAGGTCGACGGTTGATGGGGGCTGACGGCTTTAGGCCATTAACGCGCCGTAATAGCGCCAAAAGCGGCCCGTTATGGCACACTTCGCGCCTAATTTTATGCATTGGTACGTTGGTACCAATGCTCATGCCCCGCAGGTCGTTGTTCGCGACGATCAAATAAGAGAGGAACGACCGTGTATAACGTCGTCATCAGTGGCACTGGCCTGTTTACCCCAGCCAACAGCATTTCCAACGATGAGCTGGTGCAGTCCTTTAATGCCTATGTCGCACTGTTTAATGCCGAGAACGCGGCCGCCATCGAAAGCGGCGACGTGCAGGCCCTGACTGAATCCAATGCGGCGTTCATTGAAAAAGCGTCCGGCATCAAAAGCCGTTTCGTCATGGACAAAGAAGGCATCCTTGATCCGCACCGCATGGCGCCGCGATTGCCAGAGCGCTCCAATGATGAGTGGTCGATCCTCTGTCAGATGGGCGTCGCCGCCGCCGAGCAAGCGTTGCTTCGCGCCGGCAAGACCGCAGCTGATATCGACGGCGTGATCGTTGCCTGCTCTAACCTGCAACGTGCTTACCCGGCGATCTCCATCGAAATCCAGGAAGCGCTGGGCGTCCAGGGTTTTGGTTTTGACATGAACGTGGCCTGCTCGTCCGCCACGTTTGGTATCCAGCAAGCCTGCAACACCGTGCAATTGGGCCAGGCCCGCGCGGTATTGGTCATCAGCCCGGAAATCTGCACGGGTCATTTGAATTTTCGCGACCGTGACAGCCACTTCATTTTTGGCGATGGCGCGACGGCCGTGGTGGTTGAACGAGCCGATTTGGCGACATCGGGCCATCAGTTCGATATTGTCAGCACCAAACTGCTGACCAAGTTTTCCAACACCATCCGTAATAACTTTGGCTTCCTCAACCGCGCAGCGGAAGAGGGCATCGGTGCTCCAGACAAACTGTTCGTCCAGGAAGGCCGCAAGGTATTCCGCGACGTGTGCCCCATGGTCGCCGAGCTGATCGCCACCCACCTTCAGGAAAACAACCTCAACATCGCTGATATCAAGCGGTTTTGGCTGCACCAGGCCAACCTCAGCATGAATCACCTGATCGTGAAGAGGCTGCTGGGCCGCGAAGCCACGGTGGAAGAAGCGCCGGTGATTCTCGACACCTACGCCAACACCAGTTCGGCGGGTTCGGTCATCGCGTTTCACACGTACCAAGACGATTTGCCGACGGGCGCACTGGCGGTACTCAGTTCTTTCGGCGCCGGGTACTCCATAGGCAGTGTGATTCTGCGTAAACGCTGATCAACGTTTGCTGACTGGCATCCGGGCATAAAAGTCCGGGTGCTATTTTTTTATGTCTGAGTCGCCGGTTCGAAAACATAGCCTGAACAACTTTCCGAGTTGTAATAAGGCCTTTTCGATGACCGACCAATCAAGCAGTTCTTCAGCGTCCCCCTCAACGTCCCCTGACGATGATGTTTTTACAGTGTGGAAGGACGATCAAGCCAACCATGCATTCATAAAGAGTCATCTGCCAGTCTGGTACAGCGCTGCGTCCAAGGAACTTAGGGCGGCGCTGCGCAAAAGTCAGTTGTTTAGTCTGTTTTCTCGACGCGAACTTAAACCGCTGCATCGAAAGTTAATGTCTGTAACCGCGTTTGCCGAGCCTTTGCTGGAAAAGGCGTTGATTAAAACCTTCGATCTTCGTCTCGACCTGCACAAAAACGATTTGGTGACCGTACACAGTCAAACGTTCTTGGGCATGGACCAACGTCGCCCGTTCAGGCAAAGCCTGCTTCATGCCGCCCTGCAAAACTTTGAAGCGTTCGAAGCGCAAGAGGGCGGATTTGAACGCGGCGCTGCGTTATTACCGGATGACGGCCTGCAACTGCAACTGGTCGCCGGAACAGGCGTCAATGGCCGCTATCCGCGGTTTCGTTATCGCTATTCCGGGATTATCGGTATCAAGCCTGCGCAATTCGCCGCGATGTGCCGCAGTCTTGATTTAGGCGCCCTTTATCAAAACCATCTAAACAGCATTTTCAAGCCGACCGCTTTGCCAGGTCAGTCAGCTGAGGAATTGGCGTCTGAGGTTGCAGGTAAGTTTCAGCGCGGCGAGCAAGACAGCGTGCAAGTGCTGGCTCACATCGCACTCATGAAAAACCAAATTTCCCAGTCTGCCTACGAAATGTTGCTGGCGTTAACCTCGCCGGGAAGCACCCCCTTGTGGGGCGCTGAAGCAGTTCGCCATTGTTGGTTGCGACTACTGGACTCGGTCGGCGAGCACGGGGACATGTTATTTGGCGCGATGTTGATCGAGCCTGACAGAGAGGACGATGGCGCCTTGCCGTGCGTGGTGTACATGCCGGGGGAGCCTGAGCACCCGCTCAAAGAATATGAATCGTTCAAGGCCTTTGCCGACACGCTACGCCGCAAGCTCTCGGTCCAGGCCTACCAACAGTATTTTCGGCGCTTTATTGGTTTGCGCGAACATCAGCGGTTTTTTGAAAGGCTTAACGAGCGGCTTACCCCATTGCGTGCGTTGGACGGCAATCCCCTCAGTCGCGGCCTGCACGGGCGGGTATTCGATCCGCAGGCTGAGCTTTCGCTGGAGAAGTTTGCGTACACCCCGGCGCCGTTCCAGATGTTGTATGAGCACCTGTTGCTTAAAACCTATGGCGACTCACAGGTGCTGGCGGTTTCCACGGATGAGGAGGATCAAAAAAGCCGTATGCGACGGCTGCACGCCTATGAATCGTCTGGTCTGGATTTGCTCAATATCGCGTCGTTTTTTATTCCGATCTTGGGCGCCGCGATGGCCGTGGTGGCGGTAGAGCAGGTGTTGTCCGATATTTTCGTTGGGGTTATCGAGTGGCGAGACGGCGAAATCGACGAAGCCCTGACGCATCTATTCGAGGCCGCTGAAAATATTGCGCTAGCAGGTGCGATGGGGGTTGCTGCGGCGAGCGCTTCCTCCGTTGCCAGCGGCTCTTCTGCGTTTATCGAAAACCTGGTGTCAATCAAGCTGAAAAACGGCCAGAGCCGACTCTGGAAGCCGGACCTGGCCCCGTTCCAGCAAAACCTGGCGTTACCTAACTGGGTCATGGCGAGTGCCGAGGGACGGGTTGAGGTCGATGGCAAAACCTATTTGCCGATAGCGGGCAAGCTTTACCAAGTCAATTTCGATAGCGCTTTAAAAAAATGGCGCCTGCTTCACCCTGCCGATGCCGGCGCCTATTCGCCCATCCTTAGTCATAACGATGCTGGAGCGTGGCGCCATGAGGGCGAGAACCCCATGGCCTGGGATCTGCACACGTTATTCAAGCGTTTGCATCCGGGGTTTGATGCCATCCCCGAACGAACCATCGACCGCATCATCGCCGTCACCCGCGCAGACGAAACACTGCTGCGCCAGGTCCATGTGGAAAACGTCAAACCGCCGGCCTTGTTGATTGACTCGATTCTCAGGTTTCAGATTGAGGATGGACTTGAGCAGTTTATGACCGCGATGCACAGCGGTAACCTGCAGGACATCAGGAGGCCGCACATTGACCTGTATCTTGAACTGCTGACGGTTTTGCCCGGTTGGCCGCAACGCCGACTGGTACGTTTGCTCGATGCGAAGGGCACTGTGTTCAAGGTATTTGGCAAGGCTGAGGCGACGTTGCCTGCAGTCGATCTGAAGTATTTGCCAGGGCAAATGGATGATGTCATCACGTCAGTTCTGGACGCACTCACGCCAGCTGAAAAAGACACCTTGTTGGGCGACTACAACCCCAGGCGGCAAAGCCAGAGCGATCGTCTGGCTTGGCAGATAGCCGAGGTCGCAAGCGAGCGAAGAGGCTTTTTGCGTGCATTGATTAATCCGGTCGATACCGTGTCGGATGGCGCTCCAGTCACACTCATCAAGCGCTATTTTCCGGCAATTCCCACCGTAGTGGCTCGAGAGATCGTCGAGTCAGCCAGCGTCCAAGAAGTCACGCAGATGAGCGTCTCGTCGCGTTTGCCGCTGCGCATTGCCGAACAGGCGCGGGAGCATCAGCAGCAATTGCGCTTGAATCGTGTCAATGAGGGCTTCTTCTTCAAGGGTTCCGATCACCCGGACATCGCCACCGCCGGTTTTCGATTACTCCCACGCTTGCCCGGTTGGCCTGAGCACCTGGCGCTTGATATTCGCGAGGGTAATTTTTCCGGCGAGCTGCTCGACAGCGTGGGGAATCGCCAGACCGCGACCTTACGGTGGGTGCTAGTGAAATCCGGCGAGCGTTACCAAGCGTTCGACAGCATGGGCAACATGATCGATGCTGGCAATCATTCGTTCTTCGAGGCGTTGTTGCAGGCCTTGCCGGCCGATACGCGCGTGGCAATAGGCTTGTCGCGCAAGGCGTCTGAGCAAGAGCTGCGTGAGGCGCTGGGCGCTATCGCAGTCGTCCAGCGTGATGAGGTCGCGACGGCGCTCGGCATGCAAGCGATCAAGCCCGGATTCAAAGCACCGCAACGCCTGGCAGACGGCCGTATCGGCTATCCCCTGAGCGGAAGGATTAGGCGGTTATTTGCCAGATTCGGACTCGGCGCCAGTAGTCACTCTGCTGAGTTGGCGGTGAAAACCCTGTTTCCTGGAATGGATGAGGCTGAAGTCAGGACGTTCATTGACGATTTACGCGCAGAGTTCACGGGACGCTCCAGCGAAGTGAGGGCCTACGTTCGGGGGCGGATCCGTGCGCTTGAACTCGAATGTCAACAGTTGGAATCAACCCTTGAACGATGGCTCGAGATGCGCAGCGAGGCTCGAATCAGGGGTGACGTTATTCAATTTGTGATGGCTGAGGATAAGCGTGCAGCTGCAGCTCGCATTAGAAATTGCTGGCGAAGACTGACCGATATGCATTATTCCGAGCGTGGGCGATTTCTCGGTTACACGTTGGATCTAAGTCATCTGACGGTGGGTGAACTCCCTGCGTTGACGGCTCGCTTTGACCATGTAACTTCACTGTTGCTCAATGACATTGGCCTCACTACCGAAGAGGTTAATAGCTTCCTCGGTCAATTCAGTAACCTGCGTGAGGTATACCTGAAGGGCAATGAACTCACCTCGGTTCCAGAGGCGCTAACGGCACATCTCGAACTTGCACAATTGTCATTGCGCGGTAACCCGTTGTATCTGGATCAAGCATCAGTCGTTCGTTTACAACGTTTTTCGCACTTAAGAGCGCTCAACTTAAATTACTGCCCGATTGGGCCACGCTTGGACCTTAGCGGCATGCGCCGGTTGGTCAGGCTTAATATCCGGGCGACCGGCATCGTGGCGTTGCCTGCTGGTCTCGTCGATTGCGTCCACTTGGTCAGTCTGGATGCGCGTAACAACCAGATTGTCGATATTCCTGAGGCCACATTTATTGACGCGCGAGCGATCTTCAGGCGCATTCAATTGCATGACAATCCGCTCAGCGAACAGACCCGCCAAAGGGCTCAGCGGATATTCAGCGATGAAGCGAGACAGACAATGGGACTTACCCATTATCGAGCCCATGGGCAGGTGTCGCTGTCGCCGTTCTCGTCTTGGTTGCCAGGTTTACCGGCTGAGAACCGAAGCGCTAGATTTGCGGTTTGGAACGATCTTTTGGCGGAGCAGGGAAGCGCTGATTTTTTTCGCGTATTAGGTGACCTGACAACGTCCGCCGATTACCGCGATAGCCCGCAGAGGCTCGCTCAACGTGTCTGGACCGTAATAGACGCTGCCACCGCTCATAGCGCCTTGCGCGATGAGTTATTCATCTTGGCGGCCCATCCGCAGACGTGCAGCGATGGGGTCATGCTGGTGTTCAATAACGTGGAAGTTCGCGTGCTGGTGTTTAAGGCCACGGCGTTAGCCCGCGTGGGGGCACAAGAAAACGAGCTGTTTGAGCTGGCCCGAGGGCTGGAGCGGCTTGATGAGATCGAAAAAATTGCCCGCGACGATATCGCTTTCAGGTCCATAGGCGACCCGTTGCTTGACCATGCCGAGGTTCGGTTGGCTTATCGCATTGGGCTCGCGCAACGGCTGAAACTGCCGCTACAACCTTCCGGCATGTTATTCAGCCGTTTAGCGGGAGTGACCGAAGAGGCGATCAATACCGCTGAGCAACACGTCTTGCACCGGGAAAAGACACCAGCCTTCTTTGAAGCGATGATCGCCCGAGATTTTTGGATGGAATATCTAGAGAAGCACTACGCAACGCGCTTTGAACCGGTTCAGGCACCGTTCCACGAACGCTTGAATGATCTTGATGACCGCGCCTATGCGACCTTGCGCACGGATGAGTACATGGCGCAGATAGAGCTGATTCAAAAGGAGCGAGCCGACGCGACTAACCAACTGGGTTTGCAATTGACCCGCCAGATTGCGTCGAGTATTGCGGTTGGAAAGGTCTCTTCCGTGCGCAGATAACCCACCACGCGGCAGTCCCGAACAGCGGCTGCACCGGGTTTTTATTTCGGCTTATTCAGCGAATGCGCGATACTCGCCAGGCGTACAGCAATAACGATTGGGGGAATGCTGATGCCGCTACAACGTTTGGACAGTCTATCGGCGCTGGCTCCGCAGTTATGGGATGCCTTGGTGCCCAACGCCCAGCCGTTTGTGCGGCACGCGTTTCTCAGCGCGCTGGAAGACAGCGGCAGCCTTGGGCCACGTTCCGGTTGGAGTGCGGAGCACCTGCTGCATTACGAAGACGGGCAGTTGATTGCGGCATTACCCGGCTATCGAAAGAGGCATTCGTACGGTGAGTACGTGTTCGATCACGCTTGGGCTCAGGCCTGTGAGCGTGCGGGCATCGCGTATTACCCCAAGTTGTTGGTGGCGGTGCCGTTCAGTCCGGTGAGCGGGCCGCGTTTATTGTCCGCTACGCCCGAAGCGGCGATAGACCTGCTGCAGAGCCTGCCCGGCTACATCGACATCGAAGAACTTTCTAGCGTTCACATCAACTTCACCGATCCGGCCGCCGATGCGTTGTTGGCTCAGGAGCCAGGTTGGTTGCAGCGTTTGGGCTGCCAGTTTCATTGGCAGAACCGTGGGTATCGTGACTTTCAGGATTTTCTCGATGCCTTGAGTTCGCGCAAGCGCAAGCAAATGCGCAAAGAGCGCGAACAGGTGGCGGGGCAGGGGATTGAGTTTGAATGGCTCGAAGGCCATCAACTAAGCGAGGTGCAGTGGGATTTTGTCTACGCCTGCTATGCCAATACCTATGCGGTTCGTCGGCAGACACCGTACCTGACCCGAGCATTTTTCAGCCTCTTGGCGCAACGTATGCCTGAGGCGATTCGAGTCGTGCTTGCCAAACAAGGTACACGCCCAGTGGCAATGGCCTTCAGCCTAGTGGGCGGTGACAGCTTTTATGGTCGCTATTGGGGCTGCTTGGCGGAGTTCGACCGGCTGCATTTCGAGACCTGTTTCTACCAGGGCATGGAGTACGCCATCGACAAGGGCTTTCAACGCTTTGACGCCGGAGCGCAGGGTGAGCACAAGCTGATTCGCGGGTTTGAACCGGTTATTACTCACTCCTGGCATTACTTGGCGCATCCGGGATTAAAGGCGGCAGTCAGCGACTTCTTGAAGCAAGAAAGAGTGGGGATTTTGGCCTACGCAGAAGAAGCCCGGGCTGCATTGCCGTATCGCCAGGTTTGATGGGAACAGCGGCTGAAGAATGCGCAGCTCAACCCTCTGTAGCCAACTTGTTGGCGAAGGTCCTTCGGGCAGCGAAGCCGGCACGGCTCTGGGGTTTCATTGGCACGGTTGATAGCAACCAGCTGTAGATACTGTGGGAGTAGGCTTGCCTGCGAAGAGGCCCAAAATCACGCCGCTAATGTCGACCTGAAACCTGGGTCGCCTGCATTGACGCTTTCGTTGGCAAGCCAACTCTCCCACAGAGTTTTTTGGCACACACGGAAGAGTAGGCACTGGAAATCTTATCGCAGCTTTCGGCAGCATCCTTCAGATGCCGGTCTTCCGCGATCAATCAATCCCGACAAACCCGCCCGTCTGGTGCTGCCATAGCCTTGCGTACAGGCCACCGTGGGCCAGCAGTTCAGCGTGGGTGCCGCTTTCGGCAATTTGTCCCATCTCCAACACCACCAGGCGGTCCATTCGGGCAATGGTCGACAGGCGGTGGGCAATGGCGATGACGGTCTTGCCTTGCATCAAGGTTTCCAGGCTCTCCTGAATCGCCGCTTCGACTTCCGAATCCAGCGCGGAGGTTGCTTCGTCCATGATCAGAATCGGCGCGTCTTTGAGTAGCACGCGGGCGATGGCGATGCGTTGACGTTGTCCGCCCGAAAGCTTCACCCCGCGTTCACCCACATGGGCGTCGAAACCGGTGCGGCCCTCAGCGTCGGACAACAACGGAATAAATTCATCAGCCCGGGCTTTGCGCGCGGCTTCCCACAGTTCGGCGTCGGTGGCATCCGGCTTGCCGTACAGCAAGTTGTCGCGAATTGATCGGTGCAGCAACGAGGTGTCTTGAGTAATCATCCCGACCCGTTCACGCAGGCTTTCTTGCGCGACGTGCGAGATATCCTGCCCATCAATCAGGATCCGCCCACCTTGCAAGTCATACAGACGCAACAGCAGGTTGACCAGTGTCGATTTCCCCGCTCCAGAGGGACCAATCAGGCCGATTTTTTCTCCCGGTTTGATGTCCAGGTTCAAGCCGCCAATGATTCCGCTGCTTTTACCGTAGTGGAAATCGACGTTTTCAAACTTCACGCCACCCCGGTCTACTTTCAGTTTTGGCGCTCGATCGCGGTCGGTGACGCTGACGGGTTGAGCGATGGTTTGCAGACCGTCTTGCACCATGCCGATGTTTTCGAATATGCCGTTGACCACCCACATGATCCAGCCCGACATGTTAACGATGCGGATCGCCAAGCCTGTAGCCAACGCGATGGCGCCCACGGTGATCGAGGATTGCGTCCACAGCCATAACGCCAAGCCGGTGGTGCTGACGATCAAAATGCCGTTCAGGCTGGTGATCACAGTGTCCATTTCGGTGACCACACGGCCAGCGAGTTGGGTTTTCTCAGTCTGTTCGCTGATGGCTTCGCGGGCGTACTGCTGCTCGAAATTAGTGTGCGCAAACAGCTTGAGGGTCGCGATGTTGGTGTAGCCGTCGACAATCCGCCCCATCAGTTTGGAGCGCGCTTCTGAAGAAACTACCGAGCGTTCTTTGACCCGAGGCACGAAATACCACAGCGCCAAAATGTACAAAAAGATCCACGTCAGCAGCGGAATCATCAGCCGCCAATCGGCTTCAGCGAAGAGCACCAGCGAGCCGATGGCGTAGATCAACACATGCCACAACGCATCCACGGCTTGCACCGCCGAATCGCGCAGTGAATTGCCGGTCTGCATGATCCGCTGGGCAATGCGCCCGGCAAAATCGTTCTGGAAAAAGTTAATGCTCTGCTTGAGCACGTAACTGTGATTTTGCCAGCGAATCATGCTGGTCATGCCGGGGCTGATGGTTTGATGGACCAGCAGGTCGTGCAAGCCGACAAAAATCGGGCGCAACAATAGCGTCACGACCACCATCCAAATCAGTTCGTTGCGGTGCACGCTGAAGAAATTCGGGTCGGGCACGCCTTGAGCCAGGTCGATAATGCGGCTCAAGTAACTGAACAACGCGACTTCGATGAGCGCACCAATGAGGCCGACGATCAGCAACGCAGCAAAGCTGGGCCAGACCTGACGCAGGTAGTAAACGTAAAACGAGAGGACTTTACTCGGAGGAGCTTCCGTAGGGGCATCACGGAAGATATCGATCAGTTGCTCGAAACGACGATAAAACATTAGCGCTGACGCCCACCGCAGCGGGCTCTCCTTGCAGGTGAAAAACGTCCCTCATCCGACTGCATGAACCCGCGTTAGCCACGCGGATCACACAGTCGATGTGGATTGACTCAGTCGATACGTTTTGCTGACTTGATCAGAATCGGCACGCCGGGCACGTTCTGCATGCCTTGTTTGGTGGTCGTTGGGGTCTGCGCGATCATGTCGACCACGTCCATACCTTTGACCACCTTGCCGAACACGGCGTAACCAACATGGCCTGGCGTGCTGTCCAGCGATTCGTTGTCGCGGTGGTTAATGAAGAACTGGCTGGTGGCCGAATTCACATCCGAGGTGCGTGCCATGGCAATCGTGCCGCGAACGTTATGCAGGCCGTTGCTCGCTTCGTTCTGGATCGGGTCCTTGGTCGGCTTCTGCATCATTGACGAAGTGAAGCCGCCGCCCTGAATCATAAACCCAGGGATGACCCGGTGAAAAATGGTGTTGCTGTAGAAACCGCTGTCGACGTAGCCGAGGAAATTTTGAGTGCTGATCGGTGCTTTGGTGTCTTCAAGCTCAATCTCGATCTGCCCCATGTCGGTGGTCAGCAGCACATGAGTAGGTTTGCCGGCCGGTTGTGCCGCCATCAGGTTGGCGGCAAACAGCAGAGAGCAGGCGGCAAAGGCGATTTTCTTCAACATGAGTCAGTAATCCCGTGGAGTGGTTTCGACTGCGCAACAGCGATGCGCAGGGGCGTAATCAGGCGCACAAGGTAAGCACGTTTGGGTTTTTTTGGACAGTGCCGGGCGGCTAGTCCTTGCGCATAGGCTCATGACGATCATTATCCAGAGCATGATTATTGTGGCGACGAAGCTTCAGTCGCGTCGAGAAATTCGAGGACCGTCCGATTAAAAACCTCGGGTTGATCGAGCGGTGTCGCATGACGTGAATCGTCGATCACAACCAACCTCGCCCCCCGAATTAAACGAACGTAGAGTTTTTTTATAGCGACCGGCGTGTAGTCGTGATCGGCACTGATGATCAACGTCGGGCAGGTAATGCGCGATAACTTGCCCATGACCCCCCAGCCGACGATCGCGTCAAAACTCGCCAGATACGCGCGTTTGTCATTGCGTCCCCAGCGCTCGGCGATTTTGCGTCGCAGGTCGGCTTGTTCGGGTTTGGGAAACAGGTTACGACCCAAACCAATGCCGATGGCGCGCATGCTCAGCAAGCGGCCCAAGCCCCAGCGCTTGGCCCATTGCACTACGTCTGAAACGTATTTGATTTTGACTTGCGGCCCGCTGTTGACGATGCACAGGCTCTTGAGCATTTGCGGCTGATCGACGGCCAGTTGAAAACCGATCATCCCACCCATGGACAGCCCGACCAGGTGCACCGGTCCCAACTGTAAGTGCTCAATCAATGCTTCTAGGTCAGCGGTGAAGCCGGGGATGCTGTAGCGCTCGTTGGGCTTGTCCGAGCGTCCGTGGCCGCGTACGTCCATAACAATGACCCGGTAATGCGCCGACAGCGCCGGGATCTGGTATTCCCAGTCCTGGCAGCTGGAACCCAGCCCATGCACCAACAGCAGCGGCGAGCCCTGGCCATATTCTTCGTAGTGCAGCGAACAGCCGTCATGCTCAAAAAAGGCCATGGTTGATCTCCGTGTCAGCCCAGTTGCGGTGCGGCGAATATCGCTGTCAGCGGCGCCGTGTCGAAGCTGCGAATCAGGTCGATAAGTATCTGCGTCGCTGGCCCCAAGGGTTTGTCCTTGTTGGCGTAAAGATAGAACAGGGGGTGGCGGCTGCCACCTTGGTCGAGTGGCAGGGCTTTGAGCAAACCCTCTTTAAGCTCGCGTTCGATCAGGTGGCGTGGCAACCAGGCAAACCCCAAGCCGCTGCTGACGAAGGTAGCTGCGGTGGCCAGGCTGCCGACGGTCCAGCGTTGTTCAGCCCCGAGCCAGCCCACATCCCGGGGTTGAGAGCGGCCGGAGTCGCGAATCACCACTTGCAGTTGGCTTTCCAGGTCCTGAAAGGTCAGTTCGCGTTGCATTTGGTGCAACGGATGTTCCGGGTGAGCCACTGCGACAAATTCGACGGCGCTCAATTCGCTGCCCAGATTGCCGGGGATACTGAAGCCGCTGATGGCCAGGTCGGCAACACCTTCGAGCAGCACTTCTTCCACGCCAGACAGCACTTCCTCGCGTAAACGCACGCGGCAGCCTCGGCTTTGAGGCATGAACGCCGTCAGCGCTCGCACCAGACGGGCGTTAGGGTAAGCGGCGTCGACCACCAGTCGCACCTCGGCTTCCCAGCCTTGTTCCATATGATGGGCCAGGTCTTCCAACTGACTGGCCTGTTTCACCAGTTGTCGCGAGCGGCGAAGTAACACCCCGCCAGCGTCCGTCAGCACCGCTTTACGCCCGTCGATGCGCAGCAATGGCACGCCCAGTTGATCCTGCATGCGCGCTACGGTGTAGCTCACCGACGACTGCGAACGGTGCAACGCCTCGGCGGCTTGCGCGAAGCCGCCATGGTCGACCACGGCTTGCAAGGTGCGCCATTGATCAAGGGTCACGCGGGGCGCTTTCATGATTCGATCCTCTTGCCCTAAAGTGGCACCTCAAAAATGGAGATTGCCCGTATGAAGAAGTTCTGTTGTGTGGTGTTGGCAATGTTGCCGGTCACTGCTTTCGCGTACCCGATTGACGTCGAGAAGCACCTCACCGGCGTCAGCATCGATTACACCAGCTACGATACGGATTACGACTTGGGCTCCATTAAGCTGAATAACTACGGCGACAACGCCGCCGAGTGCACCGTGGTGTTCATCAACGGCCCGGAATCGCCGCGCACCCGCCGCGTGCAAATCCCCGCAAAAGCCAGCGTAGACGCCTCGGCGAAGTTCACTCGGAACATTATTAAGCTCCGTATCACTCTGACGTGCGTGGCTAAATAACCGCAATCGGGGTCAGCTTTCTCGTTAACGAGAGTAGTGCCCCCTTTTTGATAAAACAATTTATTAGATGGTTTTAAGCGAATATTTATGCTTTTCAATCGATATCGTTCTGTCTGATCTCGCCTTCATCGACTTCTCACGAGCCCATGCGGGCGGCTGGATGAAGCCTTCGGAACAGTGCCCGGCCATCGCGTTGATGAGTCGGGTTTTTTATTTCCGACAACGATCAGCTAGAGTCATTCGTAGGACTGCGTAATGTCTGTCGTTCCCCAAGGACGGGATTATGAAAATCATTTACGTACTCGCTTTGCTCATCAGCCTGCAGATGTCGTCTGTGGGCGCCGAAACGCTGCCCGCCAATCAACCTGACAAAGAAATGTTCATCGCTCATTTATTGGGGGAAATGACGCTGGAAGAAAAAGTCGGGCAGCTCACAATGAGTTACGACACTGAGCACGCAAAGAAGCCTGAGTTGTTTCGCCTAATCAGCGCCGGGCAGACCGGTGCAATCATTGGCACACTGTCGCGTGCCGCGGGCCGCGAGCTGCAAGACGTCGCCGTCCAGCACACTCGATTAAAAATCCCACTGTTCTTTGGTTTTGATGTAATTCATGGCTATCGAACGATTTTTCCCATCGACCTTGGCTTGGCTGCCAGCTGGGACATGGATGCAATTGCCACCAGCGCCCGCATTGCGGCACAGGAAGCCAGCGCCGATGGGGTCGACATGACCTTTGCGCCCATGGTCGATATCAGCCGTGATCCCCGGTGGGGACGGGTGGCGGAAAGTTTCGGCGAAGACACCTATCTGGTTTCACGCATCGCCGAAGTAGTGGTGAACGCTTTTCAGGGGCCGTTGCCGATTGCCTCGGACAGAATCATGGCCTGTGTGAAACATTTCGCACTGTACGGCGCGGTTGAGGGCGGACGGGATTACAACAGCGTGGACATGAGTCCGGTGCAGATGTATCAAAATTACCTTCCACCGTTTCAAGCCGCGTTTGGCGCTGGGGCCGATTCGGTAATGATTGCGTTGAACTCGATCAATGGCGTGCCCGCGACGTCGAATGTCTGGCTGCTACAAGAGGTTCTCCGTCGGGAGTGGCGATTCAATGGGATGACGCTGGGTGATTTCGGAGGAATAAGCCAGCTCGTCGATCATGGCGTCGCGGCCAATCGGCGCGAGGCGTCCGGTGAGGCCATCAGAGCGGGCCTCGACATGAGCTTGGGGGATCCGTTTTACGGCGTAGAACTGGAAGGGTTAGTCAAGTCTGGAGAAACCTCACAAACGCAAATCGATAACGCGGTACGCAATGTATTAGCGACTAAATACGACATGGGTCTGTTCGACGACCCTTACCGGCGCTTAGGCCGCGCCAGCGAAGATCCATCGGAGATGGACGCAGAAAGCCGGCTGCACCGCTCACAAGCCCGCGATGTGGCTCGGAAAACCTTGGTGCTGCTGAAAAATAAAGACAAACTCTTGCCGTTGAAAAAACACGGAACCATCGCTCTGATAGGTCCATTGGCAAAAAATCCGGTGGACATGCTGGGTTCCTGGTCCGCCCGTGGCGTGGCCTCACAGGTGGTCACCGTTTATGACGGCTTGGCAACCGCGTTAGGGAACCAAGGCTCGCTGCTCTACGCCCAAGGCGCGAACGTGACCGACAGCACAGAAGTTATCGATTATCTGGGCGACGCGCTGGTCATTGATCCTCGTCCTGAAACCGCAATGATCGACGAGGCCGTGAAAGCGGCGGCACAGGCCGATGTGGTAGTCGCCGTACTGGGGGAATCCAAGGGCATGTCCGGCGAGGCGGCCAGTCGGACCAGCCTTGATCTTCCGGGCCGACAAAGCCAATTGCTGACGGCGTTGAAGGCCACCGGGAAACCGCTGGTACTGGTGCTCATGAATGGTCGCCCGTTGTCGGTGGGCGCCGAGCAGGACCAAGCCGATGCCGTGCTGGAAACCTGGTTCAGCGGCACAGAAGGCGGCAACGCCATTGCCGACGTGCTGTTCGGCGATTACAACCCTTCGGGCAAATTACCGATTACGTTCCCGCGTTCAGTGGGGCAGATTCCTAGCTACTACAATCATCTGAACACCGGTCGCCCATTTGTCCCCGGTCATTCGCGAACCTTCTCCTCGCTGTACTACGACCAGCTCGACGGTCCGCTCTATCCCTTTGGCTACGGCCTCAGCTACACCGATTTCAGCCTGTCTGACGTGACTCTTTCAACGACCGCCTTGAGCCGCGACGGCGCGCTCGATGCCAGCGTCCGGGTGAAAAACACCGGCCAACGGGACGGCGCAACGGTGGTGCAGTTGTATATCCAGCAAGTGTTGGGCTCTATCAGTCGCCCCGTTAAAGAGCTCAAGGGCTTTCAAAAAATCAGGCTTAAGGCGGGGGAGGAGAAGACCGTCCATTTTACGGTGGATGAAGACAGCCTCAAGTTCTATAACGCCGAGTTGAAATACGTCGCGGAGCCGGGGGCCTTTAACCTGCAAATTGGCCTTGACTCCCAATACGTGAAACAGCGAAGTTTTCAGCTGTTATGACCTGATCTTTGCGGCCGGAACGGTTCACTGCGCAACAAAGAAGCGTTCTTTCAGTAAAGAAACTCGGCCTCGGCGCTCGAAACCGTTAATCTATGCGACTGTTTTTTTGTTTTTCGTCGAGGTAACACCCGTGTTTTCCCAATTCGCCCTGCACGAACGCCTGCTTAAAGCCGTGGCCGAGCTTAATTTTGTCGAGCCCACGCCTGTGCAAGCAGCGGCCATTCCGCTGGCACTGGAAGGGCGTGACCTGCGGGTGACTGCGCAAACCGGCAGCGGCAAAACCGCGGCTTTCGTATTGCCAATGCTTAACCGCCTGATGGGCCCGGCCAAGGTTCGCGTCGATATCCGCGCTGTGATCCTGTTGCCAACCCGCGAGCTGGCGCAGCAAACCCTCAAGGAAGTTGAGCGTTTCTCTCAGTTCACCTTCATCAAGTCCGGTCTGATCACCGGTGGCGAAGACTTTAAAGTCCAGGCCGCCATGCTGCGCAAAGTACCGGACATTTTGATTGGTACCCCGGGTCGTCTGTTGGAGCAACTCAATGCCGGCAACCTGGACCTGTCACAGGTCGAACTGCTGATCCTCGACGAAGCTGACCGCATGCTGGACATGGGTTTTGCCGAAGACGTCGAACGTCTGGCGGGCGAATGCAAAAACCGTCAGCAAACCCTGTTGTTCTCGGCGACCACCGGTGGCGCCGGTCTGCGTGAAATGATCGGCAAGGTGCTGACAGATCCGCAGCATTTGCAGGTCAACAGCATCAGTGAATTGGCCCCAGGCACTCGTCAGCAAATCATCACCGCTGACCACAACAGCCATAAAGAAAAAATCGTCCACTGGCTGCTGGCCAATGAGAAGTACCAGAAAGCGATTATTTTCACCAACACCCGTGCCATGGCTGATCGCCTGTATGGTCGTCTGGTGGCGCTGGAATATAAAGCGTTCGTGCTGCACGGCGACAAGGACCAGAAAGACCGCAAGCTGGCCATTGACCGTTTGAAGCAAGGCGGCGTGAAGATCCTCGTTGCAACTGACGTTGCAGCCCGTGGTTTGGACGTTGAAGGACTGGACATGGTCATCAACTTCGACATGCCTCGCAGCGGCGACGACTACGTACACCGTATCGGTCGTACCGGTCGTGCCGGTGGCGAAGGCCTGGCGATTTCCCTGATCTGCCATGGCGACTGGAACTTGATGTCCAGCGTTGAGCGTTACTTGAAGCAGAGCTTCGAGCGTCGCACGATCAAGGAAGTCAAAGGCACCTACGGCGGACCGAAGAAGGTCAAAGCATCGGGCAAGGCTGTTGGCGTGAAGAAGAAAGTGAAGGCTGGCGACAAGAAGGCTGATAAAAAAGGCAGCGCCAAGGCGCCGACTAAACGCAAGATTACTAACCGGCCAAAGACCGATGCGTTGTCGTTGGTCAGTGCAGACGGCAAAGCGCCGTTGAAGAAACGCAAGCCAGAAGCGCCGGTTGCTGAATAAGTACAACCCGCGATAAAAAAACCGGCGCATTGAATGCGCCGGTTTTTTTATGGCTGAACGATAGGTCAGCCGTCGATTTTCTTCGCTGCGGTGTCCAGGTCTTTGAGCCGCTGATCGATCAATTGGCATTTGTCTGGCAGGTCTTTGCTGGCGGTGTCCAGATTCATGTCCTGCAGCTGTTGATTCATTTCCTTGGCCTTCTCGGGACTTTGCTCCGTCAGCTTATGAATCTCTTGCGCCAGTTGCGCACGCTTGGCTGTGGCCTCTTCAGGCGTGCATGCCCAAGCCGGAATCGCCGAGAGCAGTGCAAGGGCTGTGGTGATGCTCAGCAGTGTCTTCATGGTCTGCCTCTTTTCTGTGGATGCTTATCAGATGGAGGGTTTTGATTCGGCAAAAGTTCAGCGCAGGGCGTACGTCGTCGCTGCTGAACGGCTGCGGTGGGAAGAGGTCCAGCCCTAAGTACCCAACCCGATGGCGAAGGTCACGGGTCATTACCCATTTTGGCTGGAGGTAGAGAATCATGACGGACTATAACTGGGACCTAATCGAACGCCTGCTTCACGAAGTACAAAACTGCTCGGGCAAAAGTTTTGCCCCTCGTGCTTATGCGGAGCAACACGCCGCCGCGTTGGACGCTGAAGGGTCGTCGATTGGCAATCTGGATGAACTCAAGGCGTTGGCGGCTGATTATGAAGCGCTGTTATTCAAGCGCGGCTTTATCGAAACCCGGCCAGAAGAGGAGGGTGGCAACGGTGAGAATTTCATCCTGACCCCGCGTGGCGCCAGTCTGTTGGCCCTGCTGGACAGCAGCATCCCTGGCAACGACCACCCGCGCCAGGTTCTGGACCAACAGGCCGACGCGCTGGATCCGGACACCTTCGATACCGTGGCGTCTAAGGCGCAGATCGCCTGAAACGGTAGGCGCCAATGTGTTGGCGAGGTACACCTATTAAATTGTAGGAGCGCGGTGTTTGCTGCGGGCCTGTCCAACGGGTCGGTTAACCCTGTGGTGTTGCCTTGAGACAGCTCAAGTTGGCAAAGTCTTCCCGCACGTCGGCGATTTTTTCAATGAGGCGCTGGCGTTGATCGGGGGTGCTTTGGGCCATTAGGTCGACTAACAGACGGATCGCTGCTTGCTCAGTTTGCTCATACGCTTGGCGATATTGCGGGGTCCAGAAGCTCTCTCGAGCCTGCAGCAAGGGCGTGATTCGCTGTGAGAAAGCGGGTGATTTGCGTTGCTGAACGGCGGCGATGAACAGCCCCTGCCAATGCGTGCGGTTATCGACCCACAGTTGATTCTGCTCGCCAAGCGCCACGGACCAATCGGTGACGCGTTGATGCTGGGCGGCGGTCAATGTACCGATCCAAGGGCTGAGGCGTTTTTCCATGCGCTTCGTCCGATCGCTTATCTGCGTGTCCAGCGGTGGGTCCACAAACTCCTCTTTGTGCTCACGCAGGTCCTTGGCAAACGCCTCTTGCAAGGTCTGCACCTGTTTATCGTCTAGCTGACTCAACAGTTCAACCGCCGATGGCGTGACTTGTCTGGAGATCTGCTCTATCGCCAAGCGGCCTTCCGCCTCGCGCGCTTTAAGTTCAGGCTCGGTCACCTGGTTGGTTTCGACCATGTGTTGCAAACGGTCCAGCCAAGTAAGGTAGCCGGGCACTTGCGTGGTGCAATGCCAGCTCAGGTGCTCTTTGAGGCGATCATCCAACCAGCGTTTCTGAGTGGAATTCATCCCCAGATAATCGTTGACCGACCACGGAATAATGATGTCCAGGTGACGATAGGCCAACCCGACACGGGTACATCCAGACACCATCAGGAAACCCGTTATCAAGAGCGTAACGACGACATGGAGTGGCGTGCGCATGGGTAGAGCTTCCTCAGTGCCAGACTTCCTCGCAGGACGCATCTGGCGTTTTACGGTTGGGGCCTCTTACGGTGCAGGCTTCGCGGTCGCCGCGATCAAGCCGTCGGCGACGTACTGGGCTTGCTCAAACGACGGATAACCGCTGGTGGCAACATCCAGTTCGGCATATTGCGCACGGTATCGTTCCGCTTGCTTTGGATCGGAGATGATCAGCCGTTGTGAGAGCAACGCAATCGCCAAAGGGTGTTTGCGCTTGGCGGCGTGCTCTAGCAAGTCGCTGGACTCGGAAGGATTACCTTCTGCGCGAATCAACAAGACGGCCTGATAGAACTCCGCTTCGCCGCTTTGATCCTGGCGGGCGGCGCGTTGCAGCAATGCCTTGGCCAGCTCGGTATTTTCATCTCCCCTCGCGCCAACCAGCAATTTTGCCTGGATCATGTCGTTCTGATACAGCAAGTATTGAGCCCGGCACGGACTGCCGCTTAAGGACTTTTCGCTGTTTGAATTGAAATTGTCGGAGTTACCGCAGTGTGCACAACCACCCAGGAAAAGCAGCGCGCAGAACATCATCCATTTATTCATTTTGGATTCCACTGAGGGGCAACATTCAAGGGCGGGGCGGGTGAAGACGGATCGATAGCCCTAGCGCCTTGAAATCAAAGCGCATAGAGATCGACAGCTGAAGCGGGGAAAGATTACTTTTTGCCGAGGGTGATTTGCTTGGACGGGCCGAAGGTTTGGCCGCTGACGCCTTTGGCAATCTGCTGAATTTCACCACCGGTTTTCAAGAAAGCTGCAATTTGTGCGTTGATCGACTCGCTGGTCTCAACGGCTGGAGCTGCCTTTGGTTTTGAATTGGATGCTTTTACGCGCATGGCTGCCAGGGACCTATATAAATTTAATACGGCCAGCAATTGTATATGAATTGCTTGACAATTGCTTGGGAAATATAGCCCTAAAAAAGTGTCGACTCTGCCGTCTATTCTTAAACCGTTCAGGATGGGGTTTGACCGCTAACCCTCTGTTTTAACTGTGAAGTTATTAGGTCTGCCGGGTCTTTGTGGTCGTCCAGACTGCTGGAACAGGCTCCGTTCACCTGACGAGCGGAATACTATTTCCAATATTCATTTGCCGCTGGCGCCGTTGTTAAACCTTGAATTTCCTGGCGCCCCCAACACTGCCAGCAAAGTCGGGTAGAATGCCGCCCACGTAATGAGGGTATTTGGAAATGGCTTTAGTCGGGCGCTACAACACTCTGCAAGTGGTAAAACACACTAATTTCGGCCTTTATCTGGACGGCGCTCAGGACGGCGAAATTCTGCTGCCCAACCGCTATATCCCTAAAGATATCCCCAGCGAAGATGAAGACTGGCTCAATGTTTTCGTTTATCTGGACAGTGACGACAAGCTGATTGCCACCACTGAAAAACCGAAAGTTCAGGTCGGTGAGTTTGCCAGCTTGAAAGTGCTCGAAGTGAACAGCATCGGTATCTTCCTCGATTGGGGCCTGTCGAAGGATCTGCTGCTGCCGTATTCCGAAGAAAAACGCACGATGCAGGCGGGCGAGTATTGCGTGGTCCACGTCTATCTGGACAAACACACTCGCCGCATCACTGCAACCGCTCGGCTAGACCGTTACCTGGACAAGACGCCGGGTGATTACAAGGTCGGTCAGGAAGTTAATTTGCTGGTGGCTGAAGCGACTGATATGGGCTTCAAGGCCATTATCAATAACAAGCACTGGGGCCTGATCCACAAAAACGAAGTGTTCAAGTTTTTGCGTCCCGGCAAAGAAGAAAAAGGCTTCATCAAAGAAATTCGCGCCGATGGCAACATCAGCCTGAGCCTGCAACCGGTCGGTGAAGAGGCGGCCGGTAGCTTGAATTCGAAGATCCTGTCCAAGTTGCGCGACAACAATGGCGTGTTGCCCGTCAGCGATAAAAGCGATCCGCAGGTCATCAGCGGTTTGTTCGGCGTGAGCAAAGGCAACTTCAAGAAAGCGATTGGCGCGCTGTACAAACAGGGCCTTATCGTTATTCACGCGGACCGTATCGAACTGATTTAAGGCGGTTATAAAACGGGTGTCGATTACGCGCAAAGCCGATCGATTTCCCGTTTGAACGGACCAATGCCCATAGTCCCATTCATTACCGTGGCCTCGCTTAAGGGCTGATCCGCCCGGCGAATCAAAAAGGCCGGCACCGCGCGTAACCCCAATTCATCGGCGAGTCCTTCGTCAGCGACTATCTGGTCGGTGTAATGATGATTGGATAAAGCGCTGTTTAACGCTTGTCGGTCCAGCCCCGCGCGGCTGCCCACCTCCAGCAACACCAGAATGTCGCCGATGTCGCGGCCAAACTCAAAGAACGCACGAAACGCTTCTTTGTGGAACGCCTCAAACTTGCCGTGGACTTTGGCGAAAGCGGCCGCTTCCAAAACGTTGCGGCTGCGCGGTTGGACAGGCGGTAACTTCATCAGGACTTTGCGTTTTTGAGCCATCGGGTAGATCGCTTGTCGCCAGGTCGCGCGGAGGTAGTCGGCGCTTGGGTCTAAGGTTGCGAGCGGTTCTGGTCGCAGCTCAAATGCATGCCATTGCACGGTAATGCGTGACCCATATTCCTGTTGAAGTTGGTCAATTATCGCCAATTGCAGATAACAGAACGGACAAACGTAGTCGCTCCAGATGTCGACTTTCAATGGGCCGTCGCTGTTCATATCCAATTCTCCATGCCTGCTACCTAACATTGACTCCGGCAATGGCGTAAAAGTCCTCCCATTGAGGATCAATCGAAGACAGAACAGGTCTACTTACTTCTGCCGGCATAATCCCCGCGCTCAATTGCTCCAAACGCCCAGGTGCCCCCATGAAAAAATACCTCACCGCCTACGTCAGCACGTTATTGGTGTTTCTTGTGTGCGATGGCATCTGGCTTGGCTTGCTGATGGGGCCTAAATACCGAGCCTGGCTAGGACCTTTGATGCTGGACACCCCGGTTGTTGGACCTGCGCTGGCGTTTTATCTGCTATACGCAGCGGGCATCGTGGTATTTGGCGTCATCCCAGCGTTGCAACGCGAACGCGCAGGCCGGGCTGCAGCCGGCAGTGCATTTCTTGGGCTGATGGCGTACGCAACTTACGACCTGACCAATTGGGCGACGCTGCAAGGCTGGCCCGCACCATTGGCAGTGGTTGATCTGGCGTGGGGCGTGGTTGCATCGGGGCTGGCGGGGACGGGCGGCTACCTGATAACCCGCAACTTGCAAACGCGCGGGTTTATCTGAGCCGTGGGGCGCGGATACAAGGATGGGAGTTCCCCGCGCCGCGCCTGACGAATAAGCTGATTACCTTTGAACGAAGGACGCGAACTGCACATTGGCACCGTCTGGACGCACGTCTTTCAAAAACGAGTCTTTGTCGGCGCTGAGTTCCAGGCTGACGGTGCAGTTGCGCTTGTCCTTGTTGCGAATCACCAGACCTTCCATATGGTCACGCAAAAACGCTGTTGGCACTTTCAAGTGCAGCAGCTGATCGGTACTCGGTGTGTGCAACAACAAATGCACCCACTCGTACTGACCGATTTGCAGACGGCTCATCCGCAGGTCGAACCACCAGATGTTCTTGTTGGCATTAAGCGCGGTGAAATGACTGTTGTTAGTACCGAGCACGGCACCGCCGAGCTCCTGGTTTCTGCGGGCGATGGCCAGCTTTTTATCGAGTTTCATAACGTTCCTGTGGATCTGTGTGTTCAGCGCAATGGCCTTTGCGACCACAGCCTGACTGCGTTGCGCATTCTCAGGGGTTGTCGCGAAAACTTAAAGTTAAACCTTCAGTTGGAGCGGAAAAGAGGCTGTTTTTACCGGTTTAATTCGGCGACGAACGGAACGTCCAGCGGAGAATTTTTTTGAAACTCTGTCAGAAGGAGGGCGTCAATCGTTATGTCGAGCGTACGACACCTACTTTTCGATTCAGGAGAATTACCATGAGCAGCACGGGCGATAAAGTCAAAGGTATGGCCAATGAAGCAGTTGGTAACGTCAAGCAAGGCGTAGGCAAAGCCACTGACAATTCGAAACTCAAAGCTGAAGGGAAAGCCCAGGAAATCAAGGGTGATACCCAACAAGCCGTGGGCAAAGCTAAAGATGCCGTGAAGAAAGGTGTCGATAAGGCGTGAGCCAATCACATTGGCTTAATGTCTTACTGTTAAGCGCGACGGCCATCTTGTATGGCCGTTGTTTTATGTGCTTGATATGCCCGTCAGTTGTCCTCAAGGGAATTCTGACAAATATTGATACGTCTTTACGGTCGCCAATCAGGCTACGTTAAAGTAGAACGCCAGCCCTCGAACGCGGGCTTGAAGTTGAAGCGCTTGCCCACTAATAGCGAAGTCAGCTTGATTTGAGTCGTAAGGAGACACCATGATTTTTCCGAAGCTAGGCGACCTTTCCATGAAGAAGGTGTTAATGCGGACCGTCAATGAGTTCATGGATGACGAAATGTCGACGTATGCGTCGGCATTGGCTTATCAGATGCTGTTCTCGCTGTTCCCTTTTTTGCTGTTTTTGATTGCCCTGATCGGCTTCTTGCACTTGCCGGATTTCTTCTCCTGGCTGCGGCTGCAATCAGAATTGGTCTTGCCACCGCAAGCCCTCGATCAGGTCAACCCGGTGATCGATCAGCTTCAGCAATCCAAGGGCGGGCTGTTGTCGATTGGTATCGTGATCGCGTTATGGACCGCGTCGGCGGGCGTGCGCTTAATGATGAGCGCCATGAACGCGGCCTACGACGTAGCCGAAGGGCGCCCAATCTGGAAACGTTTTCCGCTGTCGATTCTGTACACCATCGGTATTGCCGGGATGTTGCTTGCCGCTGCCGGGCTCATGGTCACCGGGCCGCAAGTCATGAGTTGGCTGGCCGGACAAATCGGCATGCAAGACTTCATTGTTACCCTGTGGACCCTCCTTCGCTGGCCGGTAATCATCGTGTTGCTGATGGTGGCGGTGGCTCTGATGTATTTCGTCATGCCAGACGTTAAGCAAGAGTTTCGCTTCATTACTGCCGGTTCGGTATTGGCGGTGGTGGTCTGGATTGTGGCGTCGTTGGGCTTCGGCTATTACGTCAAAACCTTTTCCGATTACAACGCCATGTACGGCAGCATCGGCGCGATCATCGTGTTGTTGTTGTATTTTTACATTTCGGCAGCGGTGCTGTTATTGGGCGCGGAGATGAACGCGGTCATTGAACATATGCACGCGGAAGGCAAAAACCCAGGCGAGAAAGAAGCCGGCGCTGGTGTGGCACGTGAACCGATGACCAAACACATCTCGGGCCTCGGGCGTCATAATTCGGTCCCAGCGGGTGCGAAGACTGACGAATCGTCGGCCTGATGTGGCACGATCACGTCCTTGGCCGAGAGATAAGGTTTTTTATGATTCATGAGATTCTGAAAATGGGCGACGAGCGCTTGTTGCGTATCGCCCCGCTGGTGCCTGAGTCAATGTTCGGCACCCCCGAACTTCACGCACTGATCGCCGACATGTTCGAGACTATGGACAGCGTCGGCGGCGTTGGTTTGGCAGCGCCGCAGATCGGCATTGATTTGCAGTTGGTGATCTTTGGTTTTGAACACAGCGAACGCTATCCAGAAGCTGATGCCGTCCCCCAGACGGTGTTGCTCAATCCGCTGATCACCCCCCTCCACCCAGCGGTAGAGGAGGGTTGGGAAGGGTGCCTGTCGGTGCCGGGGTTGCGCGGTATGGTGGATCGTTACGAGTATATTCGTTACGAGGGCGTTGACCCGGATGGTCGGCCCATCCAGCGCACCGCCCACGGTTTTCACGCGCGCGTGGTGCAGCATGAGTGCGATCACCTGATTGGCCGTCTGTATCCGTCCCGGATCACCGACTTCAGCAAATTCGGCTATCTGGAGGTGCTATTCCCCGACATGGACCCCAACGCTGACGAATGACTACGGCTTGGTCTTGCTTATTTGTGTGCTCCGGTGAGCGGGCTTTATGAAACGCAGGGTCAGCCGGTCGGATTCGCCAATGGCTAAATATTTGTCCCGGTCCTGATTACCCATGGTCAGCGTCGGCGGCAAGGTCCAGACACCCTGCGGATAGTCCTTAGTGTCCTTGGGGTTGGCGTTGATTTCGCTGCTGCCCGCCAATACGAACCCCGCATCGGTGGCCAGTTTCACGACGTACGCCGTAGGCAGGTAACCACTGTCCTTCATCGACTCCTCCGAGGCACCGACTTTGGCCCGGTGGTCGACCACGCCTAAGGTGCCGCCCGGTTTCAACACGTTATAAAACCCTTTGAACATCGCTGGCGCATCGTCCGCCATGACCCAGTTGTGCACGTTACGGAACGTCAGCAGGGTATCGACCGAGGCCGACTTGCCGAACACCGGGGCCTGCGGATCGAACTCGACGATCTGCGCTTTGCTGTAGTGGGTGGGGTCGGCGGCGAATTTCTGTTTCAGGCGGTCGGCGGCCTTACGCGCATTGTCGCCGGTGGCCGTTGACTGCACCGCCGCGATGTAGCGACCTTTGTTCTTGAGCAGCGGCGCCAGCAGCTCGCTGTACCAGCCGTTGCCTGGGGTGATTTCAATCAGCGTCTGGTTGGCGCGCAGGCCGAAAAACTGCAAGGTTTGCTGGGGGTGTCGGTACTGATCCCGTGCGCTGTTTTCCGGCGCGCGCCAAGGGCCCGAGAGCACTTTAGCGAACTGCGCGGCGCTGACCGTGGAGGCCGGGGCATGAGCGTCGGCGGCCTGAGCCTGAACCTGGGTAAGCCCAAGACCAAGCAGGGCGGCGACGGAGCAAGCGATAAGAGGAAGTTTCATACCAATCCTTGTCGTTGGCCCGATTCAGGCCCAGTGGCCGAAAGGCTACCACGCAGATTTAGCCACGCGACCACACTTTTTTATCAGCGAACATACCCTTGGTTCTATAGCGGGCCGCTGGGCTTGCTCATGGCGATCAGTGATTTGGTTCTGCTGTAGCGTTGGAAGCGGTCGGCCAAAGCCTCGGGCAGTGTGGACACGACGTGAAATCCGCCACGCTGATAGAAACTGAGCAGGTCAGGATGACAAAACAACCAGACCGGTCCCACGGCTTGCGCCACCGCTTCTTGAATCAAGTCACTGGCAATGTTCTGCCCGCGCAGCAGCGGCGCGACGAACAGTCCGGTTAGCCAATGCCCGTTAGCGACGGCGGTCAGGCACAGCGCACCGACGATCTCGGACTGTTTCGCCACCCACAGCTGTGCGTCGCTGGTCGGGCGCATCGGTGATTTATGTTCCCGATAGAATTTGCTCAGCAAGGGTCTGGACGGTTCGGGTAACACGCAAAAGTGGGTGACAGGCATAGGACTCAATAGCGCGACGGCGGCAAATTGAAAGAAAGCGCAGCCGCAATGGCCGCTTGGCGTGCGCTGCATCATAACGCGCGGTATTGGGTGTCGGTGCGCTGTGCGATTAGGTGTATAACTGAGCGCAGATCCCCCAACATCGGAGTAAACATCATGGCCAAAGGTATGGATTCAAAGAAAGCCGACAAGAAAAAACCGGCGAAAACCCTCGTAGAAAAGCGCGCTGACAAGAAGGCCAAGAAAGACAGCTGACATCAATGTTCAGCCATTGATTTAGCAGTGCGGAGCCTCTCAGGCTCCGCTTCTGTTTGTGCCGTCCTAAGTTCATAACCCATCGGTCTACATGATTTCGTTGCGCCATTGCACAACAGGATTGAAGTCAGCCCTTTGACTGATCCGGCCATGACGCAGGAAGCACTTAATGCCCCACTTGGTTATTGCCAGTGGGGACCGGCGTTGGCTGGATAAAAACCTGCCCGGACGCTTACTGCTGGGCGCGCCGCTGGCCTTGATCGCGCTCGACCGTGTAGCGTTTCAGACTTGCGTCGGGGCGATGCTCAAGCATGACGGATGTGGCTGACCCATCCCCAGGCCTGACATTCCTTCATACGGACCTGAGCATGACCCACGGCTTTGCAGCGTTATTGATGTACACCGCGCCGGACCGACTGCGCGAGGCCAACGAAGCCTGGCTGACGCGCACCTTGCAACGGCTCGGCATCACTCGGGACGAGGCTGACCATCCGACGTTGATGCCGTTGTGGTTGTCGTCAAACTTGTTGTTGACCCAGACCTGCGGCTACCCGCTGATGACCTCGTTGCGCGGCAAAGTGCGATTGATTGGGCGCCCGGATTACCGGCTTGCGCACAGTGCGAATGGCGGTCATTGCAGCCTGTTGCTAGTCCGTGACGACGACTCGCGTACCGAACTCGAACAGTTTCGCGGCAGTCATGGGTTGATCAATAACGAGGATTCCAATTCAGGCATGAACCTGCTGCGCCATCGCCTGGCGCCGCTCCAACGTGATGGACGTTTCTTTTCGGCAGTTTCGCTGACCGGCGGCCACCGGGAAAGCCTGCGCTGGCTGCGTGAAAAGCGCGGAGACTTGGCGGCCATCGACAGCGTGACGTATGACTACTTGGCCCGGGATGCCAGTGCCGAACTGAACGGCCTGCGGATTCTTGCCCGCAGCGCAATCAGCCCGACGTTGCCTTACATCGGTGCCGTTTCGCTGAGTGCGGCCGACGCCGAACGGATTCGTGATGCAATGAACCTTGCCCTGCAAGACCTGCCTGAGGTTGCCGCAACATTGGCAATTCACTCAGTGTTGCCCACCACCGAAGAGGATTATCAGGTGCTGCTTGGGTATCAGCGTGAAGCGCAAGTGTTGGGGTTTGCGGTGTTGAACTGACTATGCTTCGCCAACACGCTGGCTCCTTCAGAGGATGCGCATTCTGTAGAAGCCAGCGATACCAACTTTGGCGATGGCGGGACCTGGAACGCGATTATTTCAATGCATTACCGGACCTTGAACCTCACAGTCATTCCCCTGAAAATCGCGCGCAAACGATTGAAGCCCTGCAAGCCGTCGACGTCGTGCTCGACCGTCTACCAAGCAAGGTCAAAGCGACTTTTCTGTTGTCACAGATCAATGGCCTGACCTACCCGCAGATCGCTGTTGAATTAGGCATTTGCCAACGTTCTGTCAGCGACTATATGAGCAAAGCGCTTACCCGCTGCCTTCCAATGACCAAGAGACGACCATGACTTCGATAAAGCACCTACTGGGCAGCACGGTATTGGCGTTGGGAATCCTTTCGCAACCAGTGCTCGCCGCTGAAAAAACCGCCCCTATTCACTTCGGTGACATCACCTGGGAAAGCGGCAGCCTGATCACTGAAATTCTGCGCACCATCGTCGAGACGGGTTACGGCTATCCCACCGACACCTTGCCGGGCAGCACGGTCAGCCTTGAAGCGGCGTTGGCCAAGGATGACGTTCAGGTCATCGGGGAAGAATGGGCCGGGCGCAGTCCGGCGTGGATCAAGGCGCAATCCGAAGGGAAGGTCTTTGGCCTCGGCGATACCGTCAAAGGCGCAACGGAAGGCTGGTGGGTGCCGGAGTACGTGATCAAGGGCGACCCTGAACGCGGGATCAAAGCGGTCGCGCCTGACCTGAAATCCGTGGCCGACCTGCCGAAGTACAAGGACGTCTTCCGCGACCCGGAATCACCCAAGCAAGGCCGTTTTCTCAACAGCCCCACCGGCTGGACCTCGGAGATCGTCAATACCCAGAAGCTGAAGGCCTATGGGCTGACTGACAGCTACGTTAACTTCCGTACCGGCTCTGGCGCGGCGTTGGACGCCGAAGTCAGCTCGTCGATCCGTCGTGGCAAACCGGTGCTGTTCTACTACTGGTCGCCGACGCCACTGCTCGGTCGTTTCAAACTGGTAAAACTCGAAGAACCGCCGTTTGATGCTGAGGCCTGGAAAACCCTGTCCGATGCCAATAACCCCAATCCCAAAGGCTCACGCTCCCTGGACGCGCATTTGGCCATCGGCGTTTCTGCACCGTTCCACGCCAAGTACCCAGACCTCGTCGCGTTCTTTGAAAAAGTCGATCTGCCGATCGATCTGCTCAACAAAACCCTGGGCCAGATGAGCGAAAAACGCTTGGAACCGCATGCCGTTGCACAGTCATTCCTGCGCGACCACCCGGAAGTCTGGACCGCATGGGTCCCGGCTGACGTTGCGACGAAGGTGAAAAGCAGTTTGTAAAACCGAAAAACTACTTTTCTATGGGCGACCAATCCTCCGTAGGAGCCAACTTGTTGGCGAAGGTCCTTCGAACTGATCGCAGCCTTCAGCAGTTTCTACAGAAACCTGTGGGACCGAATTCATTCATGCCCTGAGGTGGTCCGTCAACGCGGCTGTCGGAGCCGCAGATACTGTGGGAGTAGGCTTGCCTGCGAAGAGGCCCGCCATCGCGCCGCTGATGTGGACCTGAACCTGGGTCGCTTGCAATGACGCTTTCGTTGGCAAGCCAACTCCCACAGAGACTTTTGGCAGACACTGAATAGTAGGCACTGAACATCTGATCGCAGCCTTCGGCAGCTCCTACAGAATTTGTGCACCACCTGAATCTGTGGGACCGAATTCATTCGGAAGGCTCCAGTTCTAACACTCCGCCGCGTTTAGCCATCGAAGCTCGCATGTGTCCAGCTGTTATGCGTAAATCCCCCCATGCTTGTGGAGCGAGGCGCAGATGGGCAGGACAGGGTTTCAACTACACACCGAGAGACTGCTAATCCGCGAATTGAAAATCGAGGACGTGCCGGCGCTTGCGGCGATTTTGGGTGATGCGCAGGTCATGCGGCATTCAGTCGGTGGTGTGATGACCGAAAAGGAAACCCGGGAATTCGTCGCCGGTTGCGTGTTTTCCTACCAAGCCAATGACTTCGGGCCATGGGCCGTTATCGATAAAGCGACCACGACCTTTATCGGATTTTGCGGACTGAACGCCGAGCCAGTAGAGGGCGCCGAAGAAGTGGAAATAGGTTATCGCCTGAGCCGCGAATTTTGGGGCAAAGGTTTGGCCACCGAGGCCGCAATGGCCACCCGAGATTATGCCTTCGCAACCTTGGGCATCGATTCGTTGATCGCCATTGTCGAACCTGAAAATATCGCTTCGGTGAATGTCATCGAGAAGCTAGGCTTTAACACGTTCATCCACAGCCAATACCATCGACGCGGCGTGAAGATCTACCGCATGACCCGGCACCGCTGGGCTGAACGAGTTGCCAAGGTCGGGGAGGCAAAATGACAGGGGCGCGTAAAGTCGCGATAGTGGGCGTCTTTAATCTGATGCTCATGCTGTTGGCGGTGTTGCTGCTGGACATGCCGCGTAGCGCGCTGGCTGCTGAAAGCAATGACAACGCCCTGGCGTTCGTTCAGCAGCGTCATTTGGGTGACAGCCTAGCCTGGCTAGGTTTTCAAGTTGCTTCACGCACGAACACCTTCGCCGATATCGTGCAGAAAGTAGGCAAGGTCCGAGGGCAAAGCCTGATTCAAAACGAGCTGCAACGTTTGCAGCCCACCTACCAAGAGCAATGGAACCGTAACTTGGCAGCGGCCTATGCCGAATCGTTTAGCGCCAGTGAGATGCGTACCTTGAACGAGGGCGACGTGCCTAAAGAATTGGCGACCAAGTTTCAGGCGAAACAGAAAGATGTCGGGATGAGCATGAAAGCAAAATCGGCAGAGTTGCTCAAAACCTTCGTCGCCCAAGTACTGCTAAACGCACAGACCCAACTGACCCAATAACCCCTTCATCTTCCAGCGTCAGGAGATTTCTATGGACCCATTCATGCAGGCGGCCCTCGAGGAGGCTCAATTAGGGCTGGCCGAAGGCGGTATTCCCATTGGTTCGGTCATTGTGCACAACGGCCAGATTATTGGCCGGGGGCATAACCGGCGGGTGCAAGAGGGCAGCGCGATCAAACACGGCGAAATGGATGCGTTGGAAAACGCGGGTCGTCAGTCGGCGCAAACCTACAAAGAGTCGGTGCTGTACACCACGCTGTCGCCTTGTGCGATGTGCAGCGGTGCCATCCTTCTGTACGGGATTCCGAAGATCGTGGTGGGTGAAAATCAAACGTTCATGGGCGAAGAGGAACTGCTGCGCTCAAGGGGGGTGCACGTCGACGTGGTGCAGAATCACACCTGCGTCGAGCTGATGCGCGAGTTTATCGCCAACAAACCGCAGCTATGGAACGAAGACATCGGCGAATAGGCCACTGTCTTCTTGTTCGTCAGTTCAGCTGCAAGGTTGAGTTGAACTGGCTGATGGCGTCCACGACGTGGCGCGAGCCTTGTTGAATCTCCAGAATCACCTGGCCAGCCTCGTTGGCCAGCCCAACGCCTACCTCGGTTCTGCTCAGGCTGGATTGCATGCTGGCTACAGCGCTGCGGGCCAGCTCATTGTTCTGTCGCACGACGTCGACAATCTCCAGTGTGGCCTTACTGGTCCGTGCGGCGAGGCTGCGAACTTCGTCGGCCACCACGGCGAAGCCTCGGCCATGTTCCCCGGCGCAGGCCGCCTCGATGGCCGCATTCAGCGCCAGCAAGTTGGTCTGATCGGCGATTCCACGAATGGTTTGCACGATGCTGCCGATGATCTCAGATTGCTTGTTCACCGCGTCCAGGCTGCGCGCGGCTTCATTAAGATCGTTTGATATTTCCTCAATGACCTGCACCGTCTGCTGCACCACCGCCGAGCCTTTCTGTGCGCTGGCATCAGTTTGCACCGAGGTGTCGTGAGCAGTTTTTGCGGCAGACTGTTGCACGGTGACTTGCTGGGTAATATCACTGGCAAACTTGATGACTTTATATAGCCGACCCTTGGCACCGAACAACGGGTTATATGAAGCTTCCAGAAATACCGTCCGGCGCAGGTGGATCACATCACAGACAAACAAAACCCGGATGCAAGGGCTTGCATGACCACTCGTACGAATAGTTAAAAACAATCTAAGATGTCATTTGAATGCTGTCGGCCAAAGGCTGTAAAACGTCTGTTGCGCGGCCGCAATAGCATCACTTTTCGGTGCTTCGGACCAATCGCGCGCTTCTATAAAAGCGTCATTCATGTCCGCCATCGCCGGGCTCATTCTGTCGGTTTGGTGCAGCGTTGGATTGCACGATCAAAGGCGCTTATCACCCGCCAAAGGGCCCAAAAACAATGCTAACCTCGCTCGCTAAATGGCACTTCCCCAGTACAGAGGAGTCAAGTGCAGGACGATTTTTTGGAGGCGAGCATGTCCGTACTGCAACGCAATAATGTGCAGGTCATCGGGGAAGGCTCTATGACCCTGGTTTTTGCCCATGGTTTTGGCTGTGACCAGCATATGTGGCGTTTTATGGCACCGATTTTTGCGGCCCGGTTCAAGGTCGTGCTGTTCGATCTGGTGGGCAGCGGCTCGTCAGAGATAGCGGCGTATTCCCATGACAAATACAACTCGTTGGAGGGTTACGCGAGTGACCTGCTGGAAATCATTGATGAAGTGAGCGTCGGCCCGGTTATTTATGTCGGGCATTCGGTCAGCGCGATGATTGGCGTTTTGGCCGACCTGCGGTCGCCGGGACGCTTCATCGGACACGTGATGATCGGCCCGTCGCCGTGCTACATCAATGATGGCGATTACAACGGCGGTTTTACTCGCGCTGACATCGACTCCCTGCTCGACACTCTGGAAAGCAATTACCTCGGCTGGTCCAGCACCATGGCCCCGGCCATCATGGGCGCGCCCGAGCAACCTGAACTGGGTGTGGAACTGGCTAACAGCTTTTGCCGCACCGACCCGGACATCGCCAAACAATTCGCCCGCGTCACCTTCACCACCGACAACCGTAAAGAGGTTGCTCAATTGACCACCTCAACGCTGATTCTTCAGTGCAGCGATGATTTTATTGCGCCGCTACTGGTCGGTGAGTACCTGCAACACACTCTGCCCAATAGCACGTTGCGACTGATTGAGAACGTCGGCCATTGCCCCCATTTGAGTGCGCCCAGCGCGTGCATTGATGCGATGAACGAATTCCTGTTGCCTTTCGAAGCTCGTGGCCATGTCTGACAAGTTCGGGCCGCTGCCTGACAGCGATTCGTTGTGGGATACAGCGGCCTGCGGGTTGCTGCTGACGACGACGGCGGGTTCGATCGTCCGAGTGAATACGACGTTTTGCGGCTGGGTAGGTTTTAGCCAGGACGAATTGCTCGGGCGACGGTTTCAAGAGCTGTTGAGCATGGGCGGGCGGATTTTTCACCAAACCCATTGGGCGCCGCTGTTGCAAATGCAGGGCTCGGTGGCCGAGGTCAAACTGGACCTGGTTCATAAAAGCGGCCACTCGATTCCCATGATGCTCAATGCGCTGCGCCGGCAACATCTCGAAGGGATCTTTCACGAGCTGGCGATATTTGTGGCAGAAGACCGCAACCGGTACGAGCGCGAATTGCTCGCTGCGCGCAAGCTGGCCGAAGAGCGCTTGCTGCAACAGCTTGAGGCGCAGCAGGCGCTTTCGGTGGCGCAAAAACGCCTGCGGCTGGCGCATGCCGACGCGGAGATTCGCGCGACCTTTGCCGAGCAGATGGTGGGGATTGTCAGTCACGACCTGCGCAATCCGCTGACCGCGATAAAAATGGCCGCCGGCTTACTGGAGTGCAATGAAGGCGACGAAAAACGCATACGCCTTCTCGGCCATATCAACCAATCTGCCGACCGTGCACAACGCTTGATTGCTGACCTGTTGGACTTCACCCAAGCACGGGTTGGGCGCGGGATTGTGGTCAAACCGCAGGTGATCGACCTGCACGCCGTGGTTGCCAGTTGCGTAGAGGAACTAGCGATCGCCTTTCCTCAGCGCGTGTTGAGCCATCAGCACGACGGCCAAGGGCCCTGTGTCGCTGACGGTGATCGCTTGTATCAAGCCATTGGCAATCTGGTGGCCAATGCCATGACCTATGGCGACGCTGATGGGATTGTTGCGATTACCTCTACCGTAGAAACCGATCGATTGCTTATTACCGTGCATAACCGGGGGGCGCCGATCCCGCCGCGCCTGCTCGGCAATTTGTTTGAACCGATGATTCGCGGCACTAATGGCGGCGACGACGTGCGCAGCGTGGGTCTCGGATTGTTCATCGTTCGTGAGATTGCCCGTGCCCACCAGGGCGATGTCCGCGTGGTCTCAACCCTGGAAGCGGGCACGACCTTTACGATCAACCTCCCGCAAGCGCCCGCTTGAGTGGGTGTTACAGACCCTGAATACGCTGGACTGTTCTGGGTGGATGGCCGAATGCACGAATGAAGGCCCGGCGCATGCGTTCCGGGTCGCCGAATCCGCTGTCTTGAGCGACCACATCAATGGCATGCCGACCGCCTTCGATCATCAGTCGCGCCGACTCAACCCGCAGGCGCTCAATGGCCTTGGCCGGCGATTGCCCAGTCTCGGCTTGAAACACCCGGCTGAAATGCCGCGGACTCAGGTGCGCGGCGCCGGCCAATTCCTCCACCGATAATTCTGATTTCAAGTTCTGCTTGGCATAAACCAATGCCGTCTGAATGCGATCGGACTTGGGTTCCAGATCGAGCATGACCGAGAACTGTGATTGCCCGCCCGCCCGGCGATGGTAAACCACCAGGTTTCTCGCGATGGCGCGGGCCGTCTGGGCACCCAAATCGCTCTCCACCATGGCCAAGGCCAGATCAACCCCGGCGCTCGCGCCCGCCGAGGTCCAGATCGGACCGTCAACGATGAAAATACGGTCCTCTTCCATTTTTACGTTCGGGTAGGCCTGTTGCAGCGCCCGCGCATGAAACCAATGCGTGGTGGCGCGGCGTCCGTCGAGCAAACCGGCTTCGGCTAAAACGAATGCCCCGGTACACACCGCGCTCATGCGGCGGGTGTGCGGGCCCGCCTCGCGCAGGTAGTCGATCACCCGTGCTGAAACCGGTGCGGCAACGTTGTCGCCCAGTACGATCAGCGTGTCGAAGCGCTTTTCGTCGAAGGCTTGGGAATCCACGCCATACCCGGACGACGTGGGCACGGGGCCGCCGTTTTCCGACAGCAGCGTGACCTCGTAGGTCGGCTCGCCCGTCGCGATGTTGGCGAACTCGAACACAGTGGCGACCGATAATCCCAGCGCCTGAAAGCCGGGATAAAGAATGATGCCGATGCGTTGGCCGTGTGACGTTTCCATGGGTGTTCCTCGCGTAGCGCTATGGCCTAATTAGAGGGTTATACGACATTGAGGCCGCTATGTTACACGCCTATTCTCTGCCCCATAGCGCCGGCAACCAGCGGGTGGCAAAAAAGGAACAGGCATGACGACTCAACCGAATCATTCGAAAAAAGGCACCGCTCTGATTACCGGCGCATCCACCGGGATTGGGGCGATTTACGCTGATCGCTTGGCGAAACGCGGCTACGACCTGATTTTGGTTGCTCGCCAACAAGCGCGTCTGGACGCCGTCGCCACCGGTATTCGCAGTGAAAGCGGGCGTGAAGTGGCGGTGGTCGTCGCGGATTTGAACGTGGCCGCTGACGTGCGTCGGGTTGAAGCGATTTTGAGCAGCGACGCGAGCATCACGCTGCTGGTAAACAACGCCGGGGTTGGCGCAACGTCCAGCGTGCTGGAGTCAGACGCCGACAAGATGGATGCGATGATCGGCCTAAACATTACCAGCCTCGCGCGTCTTGCCGGTGCTGCGGCCCGTGGGTTTGCGGCGCGTGGCACGGGAGCGTTGATCAACATTGCCTCAATCGTAGCGGTCGCTCCCGAAATTCTGAACGGCGTGTACGGCGGCTCCAAAGCGTTCGTGTTGGCCTTCAGCCAATCGCTGCACCACGAACTCAAAGACAAGGGCGTTCAGGTTCAAGTGGTGTTGCCTGGCGCGACGCGTACCGAATTCTGGGACGTTGCCGGTTTGCCGGCCGAGCATCTGCCGCAGAACATCGTCATGGACGCCCAAGACATGGTCGATGCTGCTCTGGCCGGGTTTGATCAAGGTGAACTGGTGACGATTCCTTCGCTGCCGAATGCCGCTGATTGGCAGGCTTACGAGGAAGCCCGCCAACACTTGGTGCCAAACCTGTCACTGAGCGAACCCGCGCCACGCTTCAATGTGGACCGTGCTGGCCGCAACTGATTCCGACCCTTCACACCCACAGCGTCAACCAGGTCGAGGCCAGCAACAGCAGGGCCATGGCCTGGTTGAAACGCTGCATGCTGCGGGCGGATGTGCAGAGTTTCGCGGCGCTGGCGCCTAGATAGGCCCACGCGCTCATGCAGGGCATGGAAATCAGGAAAAACGCCAGCGACAGGTCGATCACTCGTGTCGTTCGATCCGCGTCGGTGCTGGCGAATACGCTGACCACCGCCAGCGCCATCATCCAGGTTTTGGGGTTGATCAACTGTAAGCTGGCGCCGCCGAACATGCCCAAGCTCGGGCCTTTTGGCTGGCTGGAGTGGGCCGCGCCTTGAGATTCAACGGCGGCTGCCGGGCTGCTGAAAATCTGCCATGCCAGGTACGTCAACCACCCGATACCTGTCCAGGACAGAGCGGTTTGCACGCCATGATAGCGTCCCAACACGTCACCCAGTCCCATGCCCACGAGCAGCACGATCATGGCCGCGCCGGCGCAAGCGCCAAACACAATGGGCAAAACGGCGAGCATGCCGTATCGCGAGCTGGTGGTCAGTACCAGAATGTTGGTAGGGCCGGGGGTGATGGACGCGACGAAGGCAAACAGCATAAAAGGCAAAAAGGGGTTCATGGGGCGCTCGGTAATGATTGATCGTGGTGCGATCATTACCGTCCTTGACGCCTCAGTCTGGAAGATTTGAGCAGCGTTTTCGGTAGTCGGCCGGGGTCATGCGGTAGGCCCGCTGAAACCAGCGGCCAAGGTGGCTTTGATCCGCAAACCCGAGGGCGGCGGCGACCTCCACCGGTGATTGACCGGCTGCCAGCAACCGCCGAGCCTTGGCTAGACGTAGCTGGACCAGGTACGCGTGAGGCGCCAATCCGAACGCCGCTTTAAACGCTCGGGTCAGGCGAAAGCGGTCTACGCCGGACACCCGAGCCAAGTCGTCCAGACCGATGTCTTGATCCATGTGGCTGTGCAGGTATTCCCGCGTTTTGTGGGCGACCAGCGGCATACGCGGGTCGGGGGACAGTTGCGAGCGCCAGCGCAAATGGCTGGTCAGGCTGGCGATCAAGGTATCGAGTGCGGTCTGGCGCACGATGCGCATTTCATGGCTGTGCAGGCTTTGGAACGCATTGGCGGTGGCGATGGCCAGGCGCGGATCGTCCGCCAACGTGGCGGCAAAGCTCACTTGGCTGTGTTCAGGCGTGTCTTCGAACAGCGAGCGCAACTCGCGGTCCAGCCATTGTGGGTCCAGGTACAAGGTTCGGTAGGTGAAACCTTCCGGTGCGGGGGCATCGCCGTCGTGTACTTCCCCAGGCTCCAGCAAAAACACCCGGCCCGGCGTACTCAAATGCCGCTGCCGTCGGCAGTTGAATTGCTGAACGCCTTGTTCTGTGACGCCTACCAGATAACTGTCATGCCAATGAGGATCGTAGGCATGCCCCTCAAAATGAGCGCGAATAGTCTCGATCCCTGACTCTGCGTCCTGCTTCAAATCGATCCAGTTACGCGGCGTCATGGCGCTAACTCCTTCTTCGAAATGCCCCGTTCTTGTAGGAGCCAACGGTCTACTCGTTTGGGGGTGCCTGCACCACCGTAGCGCGTAGCCGGATAGCGTGTCTGGAACATTTGTGCACTTACCGACAAAGAGTGCCTCAACAACGACGCAGGTGTTTCAAATAAATAAAAGTCGCGGCTAGAATTCATCACGGGTGGCGCACCACTTGAGCAGGGGGCGCGCCGCATTGAAAATCTCTTTCAGCGCCGGCGCTGCCTGCTCGGTTTGATCACTCATGGAATCGGTCATTCTCGACGTTGATGGTGTGGGTGCCGCAACTTCGCGCGGCAATTGTTATCAAACCCCTGTCGTTACGCTTTCGAACAGCAGGTAGGTGATGAAGATTAAGCGATGTACCGCAAAGTTGATGCTGAGCGCGCTATTAGGAATCGGCATGGTGGCTTTGGCTCATGCCGGTGCCAATGCCCCGACCGTCACGGACAACCGCAACAACAATCCGTATAACAGCCCGATTCGCCGCGCCAACCCTAATAGCCGACAGGGCACCGAGTCGAGTATTCCGTCGAGCCGTGTCAGTCCGCAGACCAATCCTCGACCGCCGACTCTTGAAAATGGAGGCATCGGCAACGGCGCTCAACCGCGTCAGCCACCTTCCGAGGCGCCTTCGAGCCCCCCAAGCAGAGCCCTGAATAGATAGACGGCTGCGAAGCCGGGACAGCTCTGGGGTTTCATTAACACGGTTGATAGCCAGCAGCCGCAGACACTGTGGGAGTAGGCTTGCCTGCGAAGACGCCGATGATCAGCGCCGCTGATGTCGACCTGAAACCTGGGGGGCGCTTGCACTGACGCTTTCGTTGGCAAGCCAACTCCCACAGAAATCTGAAATCTGTGCCTTGCCCTATACGGCTCTGGGGTTTCATTAGCACGGTTGATAGCCAGCAGCCGCAGACACTGTGGGAGTAGGCTTGCCTGCGAAGACGCCCATGATCGCGCCGCTGATGTCGACCTGAAACCTGGGGCGCTTGCACTGACGCTTTCGTTGGCAAGCCTCCCACAGAGACTTTTGGCAGACACAGAATAGTAGGCACTGAAATCTGATCGTAGCTTTCGGCAGCGCCAAAATCCGTGGGACCGAATTCATTCGGGAAGGCTTCGGTCCTGACACGCTGCAATCTCAAAATCTCTTATCGAGAAAACCATAACCCATTGAAATATAGATATTTAAACGGTAGGAGCGCGCTTGCCCGCGATGGATCGCGAAGCGGTCCCGGAGTCGCTGATTTACGACTGCTGCGCAGCCGATCGCGAGCCCGCTCCTACAGTTTTTTCAGTAAACCGGGCACTGAATGCACCAGCGCGTTAATCGCGAAGCCGATGAACATTATCCCGCAGACACGAGTAATGGCTACTTCATGACGTACGTACACCGCTCGCACATGCCGGGCACCGACGATGGCGACGACGATGGCGTACGCTGCAATGCCGCCGATGAAACTGAGCAGAATCATCGCCGGCAGCATTGACCAATTCAGCAGCTCGGCGCGGCTGGAAATCAACGCGGTAAAAGTTGCCACTGCAACTGGATAGGCCTTTGGGTTGGTTAGGCCAAATGTCACGCCATGCCAAAAGGGCTGACGCGCAACGCTCTGGGGTTGATCGTTATGACTGCGTTTGGCACTCAAGGCGCGCAGGCCTAGCCAGAACAGGTAAAGTCCACTGAGCACCCCAAGTACATCGAACGCGGTACTGCCGATGACCCTGGCACCGACAATTGCGACCAGAGCGGTGCTGCACCAGACCACGTCGCCCAGCAAGTGCCCGCTAAGAAAGGCCGCCCCGGCGCGTCGTCCTTGCGCGGCGCCAATACCGAACACCGCTAATACGCCGGGACCTGGGGTGATGCCATAAATAAAGCCGGAGGCCAGTACCGCTAACAGCAGGGAAGGGGTCATGCCGATATTCCTTGAAAGGTCGCCGGGGAGTCTAATCCACACGGCACGGTCATACCCCTGTAGTCGCGGATTAATCGCGATTTACCGGATGCAGTGGATACACCCTTCTAGAACCATCATTTTTTCAACCGGAGAGCAGACGCATGAAAATCGGATTTGTCGGACTCGGCAACATGGGCCAGGCCATGGCCAGCAACCTGTTGAAAGGCGGTCACGAATTGTGGGTGTGGAACCGTTCGCCCGCACCGGTACAAAAGCTGGTTGAGCTAGGCGCCCATGCGGCAGCCGACGCGCAAAAGGCGTTTGAGGCGGACATCGTGTTCAGCATGCTCGCAGACGACCAAGCCTTGCGCGCGGTGCTGCTGGATTCAGGCCTGCTGAAAAACCTCAAGGCGCCGTTGATTCACGTCAACATGGCCACCATCGCCGTGGCGTTTGCCGAAGAGCTGGCCACTTTGCACCAGGCCCAAGGCGTGGCCTACATCGCCGCGCCGGTGATGGGTCGTCCCGATGTGGCCGCCAGCGCCAACCTGAATATTCTGGCGGCGGGTCCCGCGTCGGCCATCGAGCAGGTCCAACCGCTGTTCGATCTTATCGGGCGCAAAACCTGGCCCCTCGGTGAAAAAGCCGCCAGCGCCAACGTGATGAAACTCGCGGTCAATTTCATGCTGGCCTCGGCCATCGAGTCCATGGGGGAAGCGGCGGTGTTGGTGGGGGCGTACGGCATCGAGTCGGCAAAAATGATCGAGCTGATCTCCAGCAGCATTTTTCCCGGCCCGGTCTATCAGGGCTACGGCGCATTGATCGCTGAACGTCGTTACGAACCTGCTGCGTTCAAAGCGTCGTTGGGCCTTAAAGATGTCGGTCTGGCGTTGGCGGCGGCAGAGCGGGTTTCGGTTGCACTGCCCATGGCCGAGTTGGTCCACGAAAGCCTGCTGGATGCCCAGGCGCACGACGAAGGCCACATGGACCTTGCCGTGTTGGGGCAGGTTGCCGAGCGTCGTGCTAAACGCAATTGATCAGGTGTCCAAAGGCGCGCCGGCTTTTAGGCGCGCCTTGCAAACCACTAACGATTAACCACGAACTACAACGAGGCCGCAGACTTTCCTCGGCCATTGCTGACCTCGAACTGTCCCACCAGTTTTTGCAGTTTGTTTGCGTTGAGGCGCACGATTTCCGCGCTGTTCTGTAGTACCACGACGGTTTCGCGCATTTCCCCCGAGGCCAAGTCGACCCGTTTTATCGTCTTGCCATAATCCAGGCTGCGGTCGCTGAGCTGCTGGATGATATTAATCATGCTCTCTACTTCTTGATGCAATTGAGCATCTTGCGAAGAGGCTTCCTGGGTGGCGCGTAAGTGGTTGTCGACGTCCTGTACGCCGCTTTCCATAAACGCTACCGCTTGCTGGGTTTCGCTTTGCAGGCCCTCGACCATGTGTTTGATGTCGTCGGCAGCGCTGGCGGTACGGATTGCCAAGCTGCGCACTTCGTCGGCCACCACCGCAAAACCACGGCCATGCTCACCGGCTCGTGCGGCTTCAATGGCGGCGTTGAGCGCCAGCAAGTTGGTTTGATTGGTGATGTTGGTGATCAACCCGATGATGTTGCCGATTTGCGCCATCCGATTGTCAAGCGACTGCACGCTGGACGCTGAGCGCTCCACCACGTCGCGGATCGATTGGGTGCCGACACGGACTGCCTCGAACTGCTCGCGGGCGTGTCGAACAACCTCGTCCATGGCCCTTTTCATTTGCTCGGCGGTCAACGACGCTTGGTTGATTTCGCCCAGCTGACCCTCAACGATCAGCATCATGCGGTTCACTGCATCGGCCACTTCGCTGGAGGTGAAACCGGCCTCCTGGCTGCTGCCGAGCATCAGTTCGTTGGTTTTACCCATGCTCTGAGAGGCGTGGATCACTTGGCCCACTACCGCGTCCAAGTGATCAATAAAACTGTTGATCCAACGGCCCATGTCACCGGTTTCGTCATTGGCCATTTTGCCCGTATCCAACCGCTGGCGCAGGTTGCCTTCGCCTTCGGCAATGGTCCGAATCACGTCGGTCATTTCGCTCAACCGGACCGCCAGCCGTTTAGGCCCAAGCGATGAGAACAGCAGGCCGTCAGCGCCATGCTCAGGACTTGAATAATATCGATCGGTAATTGGTTCAGGCCGCTGTAATGCTGGACCAGGTAATTACAGGCGAACAAACCGCCCATGGTTGCCAGATAAGGCTTCATCAAGCCGTAGCTCAATGACCGGCGCCGGTAGACTTCCTCCAGGTCGGCCTCACACATCATGCCCCACTGGTCCAGTGAGCCGGGCATCTGAAAGGTCACGCCTTTGCCAATCACTGGAATGTGCCGGTAATCGGCATATCCGGGATAGGTGACAAACAGGTTGGAACCGGCGCGAATCGTCTCACGCACCCCAGGGTGCAGTTGTTGAGTTGCCGGATCGATGAAACGCAGTTCAAGTTCAGTATGACGCTGGATCTTCACCGACCCCCAGGCGGTGTTCACGCCGGACTTGAGGTTTTCGCCGTGGGTGAAGGCGTTGTCCTCGAAGCGCGAGCGGGACAGCGCGATACCCGGTTGCACACTGCGATCAAAGGTGGCTTTGACCATAAACAGGTAATTGTCGCCTGACTCCGGGTAAATATGCCCTGCTTCGCGCTGGATCAAATCCCCCAATACATCGTTCGGCACGCGTGCGCACAAACAGCCTACGGCCTTGCCGTTGAGCAGCAGCGGTTGATAGAACATCAAGGTGACTTCGTCATGGAACCGCGACGACGAGGCACCGATTTTCAACGTCAGCGGATCGATGTAGGGGCCATGCAGGAACGGTTTTTTTAGCCCTTCAGCCAATGCGAGTCCGTTTAAATCTTTGCTTTTGCAGTGCGCCGGGTACGTCGAGGCAATGACTTCGCCATGGATATCGACGACGAACAGCTCGGACAAGTCAGACGCCTGATTAAGCTTCTCCTTGAGCATCGCGCTGTCTATTCGGCTCAGATCACCCCCAATGTTGTTGCTCAACTCACCCAGGTGGTCCCAGTACTCCTGCGCCCAGTGCTGGAGCAATTTCATCCGGGTTTGAGCAATGGACTCGAACGTGCTTTCTATCACCGGATAGAGCGCTCTGTTCAAGCGGCACGAACGAAGCATGGCCAGTTTTCCGGTGTTACCAAACCAGGGTAACCATCGCTTTTCGGTGGAAGAAAGCTGCATAGATTCACTGCGTAATGTCATGCCGTACTCCTTAAAACAGCGGCATTGGGGATTCCCCACCTATGCAAGAAATGCGCCAGATTGTGGCATTCATACTCAGAAGGCTTCTGCGATATGGCTTACAAGTGATAAATCTGTCGCATATGAGGAAATAGATGTCGCCATTGATGCCCCGTAAACGCGCGCTTCCTGATATCCGCGTACCTGATATCGGGCGCTGTGGATTATTTAGGGAGTTCCTGACCCAATGCATGGGTGGTGTTTTCCTGCGCCACTTTTCGCAATGCCACGCTTTCCCACGTCGCCACGATGAGCAAAATACCGGTGGTCAGCGAGCCCAGTGCCAGCGCTGATAACCACTGGGCGAATGCAAACGGCGCAAGGACTACCAGCAGCAATAAGCCGATCAAATGCGACAGCGGAAGGATGATTCGCGAGGCGGTGACCATCTTGAACAGCGCCGTACCCAGCAGGTAAAGCGCCGGCCCGGCAAGGATGGCGCTGATGCCGGGGCCGGTGGCGTGGTCGGTGTGCATCAGCACCAATTCATCGGCCACCGCGCTGGCGATGATTCCGGCAATGATTAACGCGTGCAGGTAGGTGTACGCCACACGCGCTTCGCGGCCGGGGTCCTCGGAGTTAGCGATGCGATGGAGGGCGCGCTCAGCGCCGCTGTCGAAATACACCCACCACATGGCGACACTGCCGAGCACCGCGACCAGAAACGCGATCACCGTACTCAGTGTCAGCTCCAGTTGACCAAAGGTAGCACCCGTGACCAGCAGCGACTCACCCAACGCAATGATCACGAACAATGCGCAGCGTTCGGCCATGTGATTGCCTTCGATGTTCCAGTCATCCAGGCTCGAACGCCCCAGCCCAGGCACCCAGAAATAGACCGAGGGTGAAATCAGCTCGATCACCAACGCCACCCCCCAGAGTCCGATGCGCAGGCCATCGTCGAGCAGGCCTCCGCCAATCCAGAACACCCCGGCGCACAGCAGCCACACCAATATCCGTTGAAAATTGCGGGTCATGTTCAGCGGTTCATGACGCACTGCCCAGATCGCGAAGGAGGTTCGCCCCACCTGCATAGCGACGTAGGCGAAGGCAAACATCGGTCCGCGATCAGTAAATGCATTGGGTATCGACACCGACAACAGCAACCCGGCCAACATCAAGGCGAACAGCGCCAGGCGCACGGGGATGCGTTCCGGGTCGAGCCAGTTGGTGATCCACGAGGTAAAAATCCACACCCACCACACCGCCAGAAGCAGCATCGTCACCTGCAGCGCGCCTTGCACTGTGAGGTTGGCGAGCAGCGAGTGGGACAGTTGGGTGACGGCAAAAACAAATACCAGATCGAAAAACAATTCAATCATGCCGACCTTGCCACTGTCGTGACTGCCACGGCTACGCAGTAGAGATGAAGGACTCATGTAGGGCGGCTCGGAGGTCGGTGGGCTGATGTGCAACTTCAAGCAGTCAGCTTAGGGTGTAACCAGCAGACTCGCCTGCGCAGCTGTTGGTTCAGCCGTTGCTTGCTCGGCGCCGGGTGCGCTTTGCTATGCTTGGCGTCTGCGTCCGGGCGATCACTGCCCCGTGACAGGTTCAAGCACCTCGTTTCGGATTTTTCATGACTGCCATTCAGCAACCTCGCACCCAGTCGCTGTCCAGGGCTGACTACAAAACCCTGGGCCTGGCGGCGCTGGGCGGCGCGTTGGAAATCTATGACTTCATCATTTTTGTGTTCTTCGCACTCACCCTGAGCCAGCTGTTTTTTCCCCCAGAAATGCCACAGTGGCTGCGCCTGCTGCAAAGTTTCGGAATCTTCGTCACCGGTTATCTGGCGCGACCATTGGGCGGCATCCTGATGGCGCACTTCGCTGATCGGTTGGGCCGTAAGCGGGTATTCAGCTTGAGCATTCTGTTGATGGCGTTGCCATGCCTGCTGATTGGGCTCATGCCGACCTACGCCCAAATCGGCTACTGGGCGCCGCTGATTTTGCTGGCGTTTCGCATCCTGCAAGGGGCTGCAGTGGGTGGCGAAGTGCCGAGCGCCTGGGTATTCGTGGCTGAACACGCACCGGCCGGCCATCGCGGGTATGCGCTGGGGGTGCTGCAAGCGGGCTTGACCTTCGGGTACCTATTGGGCGCGTTGGTGGCGACCTGGCTGGCGCGGGTTTACAGCCCGGCGGACATCCTCGATTTTGCGTGGCGGATTCCGTTCTTGTTGGGCGGCGTATTTGGGGTGGTTGGCGTCTGGTTGCGCCGTTGGTTGAGCGAGACCCCGGTGTTCATGGCGTTGCAGGCCCAGCGTGAAGCGTTGGGAGAATTCCCCTTGCGCGCGGTGCTGCGCGACCACCGACAAGCGCTGTTGCCGGCGGTTTTGCTGACCTGCGTGCTCACCTCGGCGGTGGTGGTGTTGGTGGTAATTACTCCCACTGTGATGCAACAACGTTTTGGCATGACGGCCAGCCACACCTTTGCGTTAAGTGCCGTGGGCATCGTGTTCCTCAACATCGGTTGTGTGCTGGCCGGTTGGGTGGTGGACCGGCTGGGCGCCTGGCGCGGCGTTATCGTCTACAGCCTGTTGCTGCCGTTGGGCGTTGGCGTGTTGTATGCCAGCCTGATAGGTGACTGGCTTTCCCCAGGCCTGGCCTATGCCATCGCGGGTTTGGCTTGCGGCATCGTCGGCGTAGTGCCCTCCGTGATGGTCGGGCTGTTCCCGGCGCAAATCCGGGTCTCGGGTATTTCATTCACTTACAACATCGCCTATGCGTTGTGGGCCAGCACCACACCGTTGATGTTGATTGCACTGATGCCGTGGAGCCCTTGGGTGTGTGTCGGCTACTGCGCGGTCATGGGCGCTGTCGGTTTAGCCACCGCTGCTTTTTTGGCCTGCGTCGCGCCATGGAGGTTGATGGCGTGGTCGCCCGGTCGGCTCGCTAAACGAAGGGCTGGGTTACGGCGCTATGCTTGTTGCTCGAACAAGGTACGAGGTGACGGCATGAGTAATAAAAACGGCCTGTCAGTTCATCATGAAGTCGAAACGATTTATCGGCTGGAATCACGCCGGGTATTCGCTACGCTGATCCGCTTGTTGGGCGATTTCGAACTGGCCGAAGAGGCGTTGCAGGACGCGTTTATTGCCGCCGTCGAAAAATGGCCGCAGGCCGGAATACCTGAACGCCCTCGGGCCTGGTTGATTTCAGTCGGGCGCTTCAAAGCCATCGACAGCCTGCGACGTCGAGCGCGCTTCAATGCCTCGCTGACAGAATTGGCCATTCTGCTGGAGGACCGGATGCAGAACGATCTGGCTGATCAGGAGAGTATCAGCGACGACCGGCTGCGTTTGATCTTCATCTGTTGTCACCCGGCGTTGACCGCCGATGCCCAAGTGGCCTTGACTTTGCGCGAGGTCTGCGGCCTCTCCACGGAAGACATTGCCCGGGCGTTTTTGATCACGCCGTCCACCGTGGCGCAGCGCATCGTGCGCGCCAAGGGCAAGATTCGCGACGCCCATATTCCCTACGAAGTGCCGTCTCTCGCCCAATTGCCTGAGCGCCTGGATACGGTCTTGCGCGTGGTGTATCTGGTGTTCAACGAAGGCTATTTCGCAACCTCCGGAGAGGCATTAACGCGCAGTGACTTGTCCAGCGAAGCCCTGCGTCTGGGGCGTTTATTGGCCGATTTGCTACCCGAAGCCGAAGTCGTGGGGTTATTGGCGTTAATGTTGTTGATCGAGTCGCGGCGCCCGGCACGTTTATCCAGCAGCGGTGAACCGGTGTTGCTCGATCAACAGGATCGCAGCCTGTGGGACCGTCAGATGATCAGCGAAGGCGAAGCGTTGGTCGAACATGCGCTGCGCTCGGGCCGCTTTGGCGCCTACAGCGTGCAAGCCGCCATTGCCGCCGTCCATGCCCAAGCGGTTAGCGCCGCCGAGACGGATTGGCTACAAATTGTCGGCCTTTATGACGTGCTGGCTCGTCTGGCAGGCTCTCCCGTGGTGGCGCTTAATCGAGCGGTAGCAATGGCGATGCTTCACGGGCCTGGTGTCGGGTTGAAACTGGTCGAAGAGCTGTTAGGCGCCGCAGATCTGCAGAATTACCCCTTGGCGTGGTCGGCGAAGGCGGATTTATGTCGACGCCTGGGCCGCGTCCAAGAAGCCCGTGCGGCCTACCTCAAAGCCCTCGAACTGTCGCAACAGCGCGTGGACCGGCAATTCCTCGAACGCTGCCTGCGTGAATTGGATGCTGAGTAAGACAGACGACATCCAAAAGCCGATCAAAACCTCTGTAAGAGCGCGCTTGCCCGCGATGCTCTTACACGCTCACCACCGGTCAGAATCTTAAATACCGCCTCAAGTGCAGTCGATTTCTGGCAGTTTGAAACGACTATTCCCGTAGGCAAAACATTGAACACCTTCGATGGAGGTCGTCATGAAGTACCTGTGCTTGATCTACGGCACCGAACACACCCTGCACGCCCATCCGGACAGTCCTCGGGACGACGAGTGCTTGGCGTATGCGCAGTCAGTGGAAAAAAGCGGGCGGATGTTGGCCGCTGAACCTTTGGAGTCGGTGGAAACCGCTACCACGGTGCGGATGCGCAACGGCAAGGTGTCAATCACCGACGGCCCGTTCGCAGAGACCAAAGAGCAACTGGCGGGTTTCTACCTGGTTGAGGCCCGTGATTTGAACGATGCCTTGCAGATCGCGGCGAATATCCCGGCTGCAAGGGTCGGCAGCGTTGAAGTCAGGCCTGTGCGCACGCTGAACCTGCAACAACAGGCGGGCTAGCACGGCGAGGCGTTCAGCGGGTCGCCCGTCATTAGCGTCACACAAGGAGAATACTTATGAGCGTCAAGGCAATACCGGAAGGTTTTCATAGCCTGACCGTGTACATGGGCGTTAAAGACGCCGCCAAGGCCATCGAGTTCTACAAAGAAGCGTTTGGCGCCGTCGAGAGTTTTCGTCTCAGCGGCCCGGACGGCAGGGTGGGCCACGCCGAACTACAGATTGGCGACTCCAGACTCATGCTCTGCGATCCCTGCGACCAAGGCGGGTTCAGCAGCGCCGACCCGAACGGTGTCACTTCGTTTGGCATGCACTTATATGTAACGGACGTGGATGCGCAATTCAAACGGGCCATCGACGCGGGGGCAAAGGTGTCGAGGGAAGTTCAGGACCAATTCTACGGTGACCGCTCCGGCACCCTGAGAGATCCGTTCGGGCATTTGTGGTTCATCGCGACCCACAAGGAAGATCTAACGCCCGAAGAAATAGGCAAGCGCGCTGAAGTCGCCTTCAAGCAAGCGCAGCCCTGACACACCCCAAAGCAGTTCGCAGGTTTGTCGACCCAATAGTCTCGACAGCCTGCGGGTCTGCTCCTGACGCTATACGTGTTTTTTATTGTCGTATTATTTGTAACGGATGATTGTAATTCTCATTCGCCAAAGTTATTGTGCCGCCTGTCTATACAACTAGTGGTGAAAGGCCGTTTCCCTGTGTTGTGCAATAGGTTGTCCATAAAAGACGGGGTAGGGTGGGTTGTTCCGTGGGCTTCTTCGCTAATGCCTACAAAGTTAAGCTGTTTTCATTGTAGGAAGTTTCTTTAGCGAAAGGCGTGTTCGTCTGACATAAATCTCCTGTCGCAGCGGTGTGCGCTCACGTATTCAACCGCGTTGACGACCCATGAATATTTTCTTAATAAATTCGCCTAAATAAAATGAGGTGGTTGCCGACTTACTGTTTGAGCGCTGAATAGACAGCATGTAAGAAAATTCCTACACGGAAGTAGGCCGTCGATAATAATAAGGTTAAATCTATGCGGGTAACACGGAGAGAACGCGATGTTCTGGCACTTTTGTTGTGCGGAAAAACAAACAAGCAGATCGCTGAAGCCCTCAGTATCAGCGACTATACGGCCCGCGACCATGTGTCGTCGCTGCTAAAGAAGAATGGCGTTAAAACCCGCGCCGCACTCATGGCGCAACACATGCTCAAAAAGAAATCGCGTTGAGGTTAATACCCCCTACATCTGTAGGATTGTGCCAGAAGTCGCGTTGGTCATATTATCGATATGTCATGTTATCCAGTGCCTTGAAAGGCTCGGTTTTGATGGGTGTCCCTCGATTATAAGTTCAGTTGTTTATCGTTAACTTTTAGCAAGCGGGCAGGCGTGTGTTGATGAGTTCGCAGGGTGCGGCAATGCAGAATTTCGCTCGAAAAGAGGCGCCTGAGTTACTGTCGCTACTTGGCGTAAGTCACTGTTATCGGCGGGGGAAGAACGTTATTCCTATATTAATTGACGTGAATCTTGTTATAAGGCGCGGGCACACGTGTGCCCTTGTGGGTGCGTCTGGATCCGGTAAAAGTACACTGCTTAATATGCTGGGACTGCTCGAAAAACCAACGGGCGGCGTGTTGACCTTCAAAGGGCACAGCGTCCAGAACGCCGATGCCGATCAATTGGCCCATCTGCGAAATCGCGAGATCGGCTTTGTGTTCCAGTCTTTCAATTTGCTGCCCCGGCTCAGCGTCGTCGATAACGTCGCGTTGCCGTTGAGCTATCGCGGTGTGTCACGTCGTCAAGCCCGACGATTGGCGCTGGAGCAATTGGCCTTGGTCGGTCTTGCTGATCGAGCGCACTGCAAACCCGCAGACCTGTCGGGGGGGCAGCGTCAGCGAGTTGCAATTGCCCGCGCGTTGGTGGGGTGTCCAGCGTTGGTGCTGGCCGATGAGCCCACTGGCAACCTGGACAGCCAAACCGCGAAAGACATCATGGCCTTGCTGCTGGGGCTCAATCGCGAGCACGGGGTGACGCTGGTGATGGTGACCCACGATGTCGAGCTGGCCAAACAGTTCGACCGAAGGATTCAAGTGATCGACGGCGAGCTGCACGAGGAGGGTGCCCATGGTCAACCTTGAAGCGCGGCCCTCGGCCTGCCGGTTACAGGCATTCGCCGAGTCGATCGACAGTTTGCGCGCCCTCGGGCGTCGGTCGTTGTTAGCTTTGCTGGGGATTGTTGTGGGCAGCGCTTCGGTTATCGCGTTGCTTAACATCGGCCGCAATGCCGCCGAAGACGCCCTGCGCACCTTCAAGGACATGGGCACCGACACGCTGGTCGTCAGCTTCCCTTTCTCTGCGCAAAAGAAGCCCCCACTGCCGCTGACCCTCGATACCCAGCGGATTCGTCGAGAGCTGGCCGGCATTTCCCAAGTAGCACCGATCACCCAGTACTCGGTGAGCATCAAGCGCGACGGGGCGCATTCCGATGCGAGCCTGGTCGGGACCAGCGCTGGGTTGGCTGAAATTCTGGGGTTGGAGTTGCAGGTTGGGCGTTTCATTTCAGCCTTCGATCAACGCGGCACGTTTGTCGTGGTGGGGGCTCGGATTGCCGAAGATTTGCGTGTCCATGGCAAACCCTTACAGCTCGGAGACGCGCTGCAAATTGATCATTACCTGTATCAAGTCATCGGCATTGCGCGCAGCCAAACCGCCAATCCACTGATGCCCGTCATGCCCGACGAATCGATTTTCATCCCCATCGAAGGCATGCCGCGCATCAGGCCCTCTGCCGAGATAGGTAACGTCGCGGCCAAGATCAAGCCGGACATCGATTTAGACACAACGGCCCAGTCGCTAAAAATCCTGTTGAGCGCGCAGCTCGATGGCCGTGAGGTGGACGTGCAGGTTGCGCAACAACTGTTGGAAGGGCTTCGGCGCCAGGCCGACACTTTCGCCTGGTTGCTGGCGGGGCTGGGGAGTATCTCGTTGTTGGTGGGCGGGGTCGGGGTCATGAATGTGATGCTGATGAACGTTACCGAGCGGCGGCGCGAGATCGGCGTGCGCATGGCGTTGGGGGCCCGACCACGGGATATCCGCACGCTGTTCCTGCTTGAAGCAACCACGCTTTCAGTTGTCGGTGCAGTGCTCGGTGCTGTGCTGGGCGTGATGGCGGCCTACGTTTTTACCCTGTTTTCAGGCTGGCAATTCAGCCTTTCGCTGTTGTCGTTGCCACTTGGCATCGGCAGCTCTCTTTGTACTGGTTTGTTTTTTGGTCTGTACCCGGCGATTTCAGCGTCCCGGTTGTCGCCGGTCGTAGCGCTGCGGGATGAATAATCGAAACACAAGACCAGGACGTCTTTGTTAATAAAAAGTGGAGTAAATCACGTGACTGTTTCCATGTTCGCTACCGATGCATCCGTTGCCGCTCACCCGCAGGCTAATCCCTGCACGACCGAAGTAGGGGAGGCGCTGAGCTATTCGCAATTGGCCGCAGAGCAAGCACTGCTGTCAAAAAAAGAACGGCTCAAATTGAACACTTATCTGGTCGGCCCTGCTGGGTTGTTTGCAGCGTTCTCGACCCAAGTGGCCGAGCAAGGACGGCAAGCCCCCTACCTACAGGGTCTGCCCGAAACGGACCCCGCAACGCCCCGGACGCAGACCGAACAAGCGGTTGAGTTTGCGCTGGCCCGACACCACCGTCGGGCGTTCGCTGAGAACCCTTTCGTGGGCTTGTCGAGGCAGGCGTTGTGCTGCGTGGTCTATGACGACTCCGGTCGCTCCAACCTGGCAGAACGTTACGCGGCCAATGAAGCGCTTCGGTCGCTGGACAGTCTGTATTTCATCAAGCTGATTGCCACCACCTACCACACAGTTGAAAGACGGTTGGTGTTTCGAGGCCTGCTCGAACACTTCGACGCGTTGATGCCCATAGAACAGAGCATTTATCAGGACGGTTACCGCGATGTTCAACAGGGCTATCTGGACCGAGAGGAAAAGCTCTACGGTCCGTTGAAACTGAGCAAGCCGCTGAGTGTGATCTTTACCGAGCAAACGCCGGAAAGCCTGTTGGCGAGCCTCGGAACGCGTGGATGAAAATCTGCAGATGACTGGCGTAACGTTCCATGGGGCTGCGCTGCGAGAGCCGTTCAAGGCCTGCGTCGTTACACGGCGCAAACGCCAGTGGATTCCCGCTGCGTTAGCGCATGCTGTACCGCTGGCGGCGTTGCTGGGCGTCGACAGCGTGGGCGGGTCGACGCAGGCGCGACCTGCCCAGCCGAGCATAGCGTTCGTGAGCGCGGCATCCGTATCGGCATCGACGGTGGAGCTGACGCTGGCGGATGCGGTTTATCTGGGCTTGCGCGATAACCGCAGCATCCGCAGTGCTTACTTGCAGCGCATTGTTCAAAAATTCGAGCTGCGGGTGGCGCAAGACGTTTTTTCGCCAAAGGTGATCATCACCAGCAAGCACCAAGGCAATCGTGGCCATGCTGATCGCCAGCGTGATCACAGCCTGAAACCCGAGGCGACCCTGCTCAATGAGTGGGGAACGCGGTTCACTCTGTCGTGGGTTCAGCAGCTTAACCAGGCCGATCAAGGCGGCCGCAAACGCAATAACGGCCTGGACTTTGAAGTGGTTCAACCGCTGCTAAAAGGCGCGGGCCGCGAGATAGTCAACGCCCCTACGCGCTTGGCGAGCTTGAGCGAGCGGCAGAATCAACTAGCGCTTAGGTCGACGGTATCGAAAACCGTCACCGAGATCGTCTCGGCTTATCGTGAATTGCTCAAGGCGCAGGAACAGCAGCGAATTGCCCAAACCGCCTTGGCCCGTTCTCGACAATTACTCGACATGAACATGGCGCTGATTGCGGCCGGGCAAATGGCCGAATTTGAAAGCGTGCAAACCGAGGCGGACGTGGCCAGCCAAGAGTTGAGTGTCGAAGAAACCGCGAATCAACTGGATCAGAGCCGGGTGGCCTTATTGCACTTATTGGCACTGGACCCGGGCACTCGGCTCAACGCCAGTGAAGTGCTCAAGGTCGAGGCTGTGGAGATAGACCGACAGCAGGCGCTGCGTGTGGCACTGGCCCAACAACCGGCGTATTTGCAGCTGCTGATTGCGGGGGAGAAAGCCGAGATCCACTTGCGTGTCGCCCAGAACGCCCGGCTCTGGGACGTTTCGCTGGTCGCTGGCGCGAGCCAGTCGCACAGTCGCCCGGGTGCTGAGCAACACCACGCGGGCCGGGCGTGGGACAGCTACGCCGGGATTCAATTGAGCGTGCCAATCGGAGACATGAGTGCCCGAAAAAACGCGCTCAGTGCGCAAGTCGCGGCCCAGGTTCACGTTATCCAACAGACCGAGGCGCGGCTGTCGCTGGAGCAGAACGTCAGCAATCGGTTACGCGACATGAGCACCCGCTGGCGGCAATACGAAATTGCCCAGCGGGTTCGAGACCTCTCGCAACGCAAGCTGGACATCGAGCGCGACAAACTGAAAATCGGCCGCTCCAGCAACTTTCAAGTCCTCAGTTTCGAGCAGGATTTGCGCCACGCCGAGAACGCCACCCTTAACGCGCAAATTGCTTACCTCAACGCCCAAACCCAGCTCGACGAGAGTATGGGCATGACGTTGCACAGCTGGGAGATAGCCCTCAATGATTGATCGACCCCTTAACCGCTATCGGTCGCTGAAAATCGCAGGGCTGGTCGGCAGTGTGCTCATCAGTGCCGTCGGCCTGTTTGTGTACATCAGTGCGCAACCCGCGACGGCTAACACCGGGCAGTGGCTGCCCGTTGCAAACGCGCCCTTGGTGCACAGAATTGGCGTGGTCGGGCGCATAGAACCCGGATCGCTGGTGACACTCACCGCCCCGTTCGACGGCACCGTGGCAGAGAAAAATGTCGTCGAGGGGCAGCGTGTCGAGCGGGGTCAGGTGCTGCTGCGCCTCGACACCACGCTGTTGCAAATCCAATTGCGAGACGCACTGTCAGAGCAGCTCAAAGCCCGGCGAGCCGTACAGGATTTGCAGGAGTGGACTCACGGTCAAGACATGGCCCGAGCCCGACGGGCGGTGAGTACCAGTCAACTGAGCCTGAATGACACCGAACGCAAACTCAAAGAAACCCACGTGTTGCTGGATCGCGGAATAGTGCCGCGCATGGAAGTCGACGCCCTGGACCAGCAAGCGCAGACGCAACGCCTGGACTTGCAAGCCGCACAGGGTGAACTCAAGGGCGTCAGCACAAAAGCACTGGGTGAGAATCGACAGATCGCCGACATGCAACTGGCCAATGCAACGGCCAAATACCAGGCATTGCTGGCGATGGAAGCCCTGCGGGATGTCAGCGCCCCGTTTGCCGGGATCATCGTCCGCGTGCCAGGCAGCGGCGCTGAAACCAACGCGCGCCCCGTGCAACAAGGCGCCCGCATAAGTCCAGGCCAACCGCTGTTAGCACTGGCCAACCTGGAACAGTTGAACGTGGTGGCCAAGGTCGATGAGGGCGACATCAATCAACTGCGCGAAGGCCTTGCGGTGGACATCGTCGGAGACGGCTTCGGCGGCATCCTGCTCAACGGCACGATTACGTCGGTCGGGTCACAAGTGTTGCAGTCCGAGATGCAAGGCAGCGGCGCCTCCTACGAACTCGCCGTCGCCTTGCCCACCCTGACCGCACCCCAGCAACAGCGTATCCGCTTGGGCATGAGTGCCCGATTGTCGATCATCACCTACCAAAACCCCGCTGCCATCGTCGTCCCGCCAGACGCCCTCGGTGAAGACAACGGCCAACACTTCGTCAACTACCGACGCACCCCCGACAAACAAGCCCGGCGGGTTGATGTCTCTATCGGAAAGGCAACTTCAGACGGCGTGGAAGTCTTCGGATTATTCCCCGGTTTTATCCGAACGGATAGTCACTATTGAGTTTATTAAAGTGAGGACGATATAGTGGGAATGGACGGTAACAACAGCGGTTGTGTATAGCATCATAGAATATTGAATCTAAAAATAATTTCAAAAGTGAGTATTCGCTATGAGGAAACTATTGCCTGCAGTTTTGTTGTTTGTGTCGGTGGCGGGGGTGGCTGCTGAGTTCTCAGTGACCAAATCAATGGCGCCTGCCCGGATACTTCGGGATGGACATGTGGGAACTTCTGCTCACTCGTTTATTGGTATCTCGTATCCGAGGGGAGCGCTGATGAGCGCTGCGCTTACAAATGTTGATTGGAACACCACGTGGTATCCGAACAGTACGGGTGAATCGGTGGAGATTTGCCTGCGGAGTCCTGGGTATCCAGAAAATTGCAAGCCGGCTGCTCCAAACTCAAATGGTACGGCTAGTTTCAGCATTCCATTTCGGTTTGCTTCAGTGGTGGTCATAAAACACAGAACTGCGGGTGGTGCCCGCTTTAGCGTGCCTGCGGGTCAAAATACCGTTAGGTTTAACTTAACGTATTAATAGATGAGGACTCCCGGGTGACTTAAGTCATTCGGGGGTTAACCTTGGGAGGAAGAATCATGAGAGTTACGGAAGCCAATGTATCCCCTTTAACTTACGCATCCTATGGCCGTGTCAAAACTTCAGATCTAAAGCACGATCCGGATTCAATTCCAAACAGCTTTCAGAAATCTACCGTCACAATTAGTGGCGAAGCTCACATGAGACAGCGATTATTTCACAGTGACAATCCAAGTTACCGGCTTCCTTCAAAAATTCTACACCCGAGTGCGCTCCAATCAAGCTCGGAGCCTGCCGTTAATTTTCTAACACAAGGAGATAGAGTTGTTCTAAGTAAAATTTATAAGTTTGCTGAAGAACAAGGCGCCGATTTAGCTTATGTCGATGTATTAGGTTATGGGCTGGCGAACTACCGGGCAAGTGCTAGGTTTTTAAGTCCACTTAATAACGGTCAAGACCTCGATAGCAAAGGCCACATGTTGTCCTACAGGTTTACCGACAAAGACACGGCGACGATCAAGCGCGTGTTAGCCAGTGACGCTATAAAAACGACGGAGTTGGATCAAGGATTTATAAAGTTCGCGATGAATAAAGATTACAGCGTGATGAATCACCACGATTTTGAGTTTATGGAAAAAGTCATCAACAAGTTTTCAGCCAAGGGCGATGAGTCGCCTTTGGGTGCTAGATTTGCGACGCATACTTATGTGGATAAAAACTATAGTGTGCACGCTTCCAAGGAAACGTATAAATTCAAGAACGGTAAGGCTCAGGTCGTAGACGCGCTTTTAGATCTAGGCAGAAAAGCTAAAGGCAAAACGGGCGCCTCCAAACAGTCGGCTTCGGCTCCCCCTGAAACCCTAAAAGACATCCTTCGCCGAATTATCTTCAAAGCCATGGGCTCGAACTTTCGAAACGGCCTTCCCAGCTTGGCCGATTTCTTGACGAGGGGGCGGCATTAACCTATTTCAGCGCCAAGGGTGCAAGCAAACACTGTCGATTCAACCGGCGCAGAGTTGATCTTGTTACGCCCTGTGCTTTTCGCGGCGTACAGGGCTTTATCGGCTTCGTTAAGCCACATGCCGGCGCCGTTGAAATGGGGTTTGTAAGCGGCGATTCCGATACTCAGGCTCATGGTCAGGCTGGGTATCGCGGGGTCGCGCTGGTGGTTGACGGTCTGGCGCAAGCGTTCGAGGATTTCCGCGGCTTGGCTAAGGGACGTGTTGGGCAGAATGACGCAGAACTCGTCGCCGCCATAACGCCCGGCAAGGTCAGTGTCGCGCAGGTTTTTAATCAGTTCGCTACCCAGCTGTTTCAGCACGTTGTCGCCAACGATATGGCCGTGGGTGTCATTGATGGCTTTGAAGTGATCGATATCTATCAGCGCGATGGTGGTCGAACGGTTTAACGCTTGGCAGGTGCCGTACTCGATCTGCAACAGGTCTTTCCAGGCGCCATGATTGAACAGCCCGGTCAGGCTGTCGGTGCGGCTGAGTATTCCAAGCCGGTTTTTATGCTCGGATAACTTAATCGCTAATTCATAACACGCCAGTCCAACGGACAGGGGGTAGATCAGCAGCAGCGGCAGTGAGGCATAGAGTTGCAGCGGGGTACTGGTCGTGACGAGCGTGGGCGAAAAGATAGCCACCGCAATCAAAACACCGACCAACTGTGCAAGGCATCCGCGCCAGAAAAACCTTGGACCGCCTGACGAGATATTATTCATGGACATCATGCCGAGTACGGCGAAAGCGGGTAGCGGATTGAGACCGACAGCACCCGCCCAGAAGCCGCCCATGATCGAATCGAACATGAGGTTGCGGCGTTCGGCCCAGTAGGGGTATGACGACAAGCGTGCCAGCTGAAACTGCACGTGCGCGCCGCCGAAGGCATGAAACAGCAACAGCGCCCACACCCACGTTGCAGGCTGCAAGGGATCCAGCGCAGCGGCCACACTCAAAAAGCCCAGACCCAGCCCTAAGCCGCGCGGCAAGTACATGCGCTTAACGAAGGAAAGTCCTTTTCCTGTTTGTTTTTTCATCGCTCTCTTTCACCGAGTTTTCTGCCCTTGCGGTCTGAAAGCCTCGGCCTCCCCTCAGAACACCGCCAAGTGTGGCCTGCCCGTCACTGGGTGGGAAGAGCCATTTGCCATTATTGAAAAAAATACGTGCGTCGTAGATCGCTGGGCAATCGTCGCGGATTAACGGCTAGTGGACTTACTCAGCCGCGACGTGACCAAAACCATAACAAGTGCCAGCACAGCAACGACCGTTGCCACATAACCGATGGTCCCCAGCCCCCACTGCTCGATGGTGAACCCGCCGATGATCGAACCAAGGCCGATACCCGCGTTGGCGGCTGAAACGTTCAGTGTGCCCGCCAATGCCTGGGCCTGCGGCGCCGCTTTCATCACCCGAATCTGACAAATGGGAAACAGCGCCGTATGGGCAATGCCCCACACCAGCAACACCACGCCGAGCAAGGGTAGAGAGCCCGCCGCCGGAACGGTTGCGCTCATGCCCAAGCCCAACAACAGCGCAAACACCAAGGTCGAACCCAGTGGGCTGCGATCAACGAAACGCCCACCCAGCCAATTGCCAATCAATCCCACCGCGCCGAAACCCATCAGCCACCAGCCGACCTGCGCCGACGCGACGCCAGCAACGCGTTCCAAGGTGTCGGCCAAGTACGTGTAGGCGGTGAACATCGAGGTAAACAACAGGATCGACAGCAGCAGATGGGCGATGAAGGTCGGGTCGGCCAGAATCTCGGCCTGTTCCGCAAGCCGAACTTTTTGCGTCGGTGCCGTTTTCGGCATGTACGCCCACAACAACACCGCCATCACCAGTGAAAGCACGGCCACGCCCCAGAACGCCCCCCGCCAGCCGACTGCTTCGGAAAACAGCGTGCCCAGTGGAATGCCGAATAACATTGCGGCGGAAATACCCAAGTAGATGCGTGATACCGCGCGCCCGGCGTGCTCTGGGCCCGCCATCATGCTAGCGGTTTCACTGGCCGTACCCCAAAACACCGGAAGCGCCAAGGCCGGGATAAACCGCGCCAAGGCCAGTACCCAAATGTTGCTGGAAAGCGCAGCCAATGCACTGGAAGCGGCGAATATCAGCAGAATCGCCACAAACATGCGCTTGCGGTCCAAGTGCGACAGCATGGCCGTCAGGGGTGGTCCGCAGAGCATCACGGTGAATGCGAACAGCGTCACTAGCAACCCCGCATTGGAAATTGAAATGTGCAGGTCGCGGGCCAGTGCCGGCAGCAAACCGATAATCAAAAATTCGGTGGTCACAATGACGAACCCGGCCAGCGCCAGGATGAGAATTGCCAAACCACTGCCTGTGCGCGTGGTGTCCAAGGCGGTGGGAGATACGGTCGAATCCAAGGAAGACATGCCACACACTCAGCTTATTAAGAGCTGACAGCCTATTGAAGAATCAAATTCTTATCGCTGGTCATTTTTCCGTACACTGTGGAATCTATTTCACTAATGATTCCCGACCGTTATGTCCACAACTGAACGCCTAAAAGGCATTGCCATGTTCGTCGGGGTCGCCAACGCGGGCAGTTTTACTGCCGCCGCCGAACGTCTGAACCTCAGTAACTCCGCCGTCAGCAAAGGCATAGCCCGCTTAGAGGGGCGGCTTGGCACGCGATTGTTTGAGCGCACCACGCGCCGTTTGGCGCTGACGGAGGCCGGAGCAAGTTACTACAGCGTGTGCACCCGGGTTCTTGCCGATCTGGAAGAGGCCGAAACGGAATTGGATGCCCAGCGTGCGGAGCCTTCCGGCAACTTAAGAATTGACCTGCCCACTTCTTACGGACGGCTGCACGTGATGCCGCTGATATTGGCATTCGTCGAGGACTACCCAAACTTGCGAGCGCATCTCTCGTTTACAGACCGCTTTGTCGATTTGCTCGAGGAGCGTATTGATCTCTCGGTACGCATCGGGGGGGCCGACGCTTGGCCCGCAGCGCTGAATCATTGTTGCTTGGGGACGGAGCGGGTCACCCGTTGCGCCTCACCGGCCTACCTCGAGAAACGAGGTCGGCCTCAGACTATTGAGGATTTGGCCGAGCACGCGTGCGTTCTGTACGGCAAAGCGGACGGCAGCAGCAGCCCCTGGTTTTTTGCCGACGGTGCCGGAAAAACCCAATCCCGGCCTATCCCCGGCCGTATTGTCGTGGGGAATGCGGAAGCATTGGTCTCGGCGGTGATGGCGGGCAGCGGCATCGCGCAATTCGCGACCTGGCTGGTAAAAGAACAATTGCGTAACGGCGAGTTGGTTGAAGTGCTTCCCGAATTGGCGACCCATGGATTGCCGCTGTATCTGGCGTGGCCGCGCAGCCGCGAGACCTTACCCAAAGTCCACAGGCTGATCGAGCGGCTTTCGGCGGCGTTAACCATCGACTAGCGACTCGGCCTCCGAATCCGGGACGCGCACATCTGTAGCCAACGTGTTGGCGAAGCGGTGTACCGGGTAGACCGCATCAAGCCTGCTCGCCAACAAGTTGGCTAAGAGTGGGTGTTTAGGCCCGATTAATCGTTCTTTATATGATGACGTATTGACTTATCTGTCGGGTCTTTTATGATTGAGCCGTTGTTCATTTCCCACCTAATACCCTACTTATTAGAACCGCATTGAGCGTTGTCGCGTTTATTACAACGCGGGGACAATTCATCATTTAAAACACTATCTCCTGACTGAGGCGAATCCCCTCGTGGCGCTTAATCTACGCAGTAAAGTCATTCTTCTTGCGATCATCCCGAGCCTGCTGCTGGCGGCGGTGATCAGCTGTATCACATACGTGGTGCTGCAAAAGCTGGCGTCCGAGGAGGTTGAGCAGACGCGCTCGCTGCTGATCGAGGAGCGAAAGGTTTCACTCAAGCACTACTTGGAAATCGCCATGGCGGCGATTCAACCGATCTATGACGCGTCGAACCCTGGCGACCTAGAAGCCCGTGATAAAGCGGTAAAAGTTCTTCGAACATTGATATATGACAAGCAGAGTTACTTCTATGGTTATAACTCGGCAAGTGTTCGAGTGTTTTGGGCCGATAAAGACCTCGATATAGGCAAAAGCTTTGTCGACAGTCAGGACGCCAATGGCGTTTATGTTATCCGTGGGTTAGTTGAGGCAGGCAAGTCCGGCACCCATTACTTTCGGTATGACTGGCAGACGCCGGGCAGCGACAAGCCGGTGCCCAAGCTGGGCTACACCGTATACCTGGACAAATGGGACCTGGTGTTTGGTACGCAAGTGAACCTCGATGACATTGCCGTTCAGGTGCAAGCGATCGCCAGCGACCGCCATGGTCGGATCGGTTCATACACCGCATTTATTCTGGCCATTGCCGCAGGCTTGTTGCTGCTGGTTGCCGTCATCGGTGTGTGGATAGGCAACGGCATCGTCAAACCGGTCCTTGCGATCAAGAAGAACCTTGATGACATCGCTGCAGGTGATGGTGACCTGACGCGTCGGCTGCCGGTCACTGGCAGCGATGAACTGGGCGCCTTGGCGAACTCGTTCAATATGTTTGTTGAAAAGGTTCATGGCCTCGTCCGCCAGATCGCCGAAATGACCGGGCAATTGACGTCGCTGGTGGGCGATATGTCCGCCCAATCGCAGCGATCAGAGAAGGCCATGGACCAACAGCGTCAGGAAACTGATCAGGTTGCCACGGCGATTCATGAAATGTCGGCGGCCGCACAACAGGTCGCCGTCAGCGCACAGGGCGCTTCGCTGGCCGCCAGAAAAACCAGCGATGTGGGCGCCGAAGCGAAAGACGTGGTGAGCAAAAGCATCGATAGCATTCACTCGTTGATCAGCGACATCGGGCAAAGCAGCTCCTCGCTGGATAACCTGCGCAACGACGTGCAGTCGATTGCCAGCGTGGTGGACGTGATTCGATCCATTGCCGAACAGACCAACTTGCTGGCGCTGAACGCGGCCATCGAAGCCGCCCGCGCTGGCGACGCCGGTCGCGGGTTCGCTGTCGTCGCCGACGAAGTTCGCGCGCTGGCCAGCCGTACGCAAAAAAGCACTCAAGAAATTAACGAGATGATCGGCCTGTTGCAAAAAGGCACGCTGGACGCTGTGGTTGCCATGGGCCGCTCCAGTGAAACCGGCAAAACCACCGGCGAGCTGGCAAACCAGGCCGGAGTGTCTCTGGACGCCATCGGCACATTGATCGAGACGATCAACGACATGAACGCGCAGATCGCCAGCGCGTCGGAAGAACAGACCGCCGTGGCCGAAGAAGTCAGTCGCAGCATGACCCACATTGCCCAAGCAGCGGACGTTGTGGCAGGCGATGCGCAAAGTGGCGCTCAGACCTCAAGAAGCTTGACCGAACTGGGTAATCGCCTCGGCGGGTTGGTTCGTCAATTCAGGATTTGAGGTTGCGGGGGAGGGGGCGTCGGTAGCAACATCGGTCTACTTTCCCTCTCATCTCCAAAGGCCCGCCTCATGCGCGAAGGATTGTTTCGCTTAGCCAGTCCAACTCTGACCCGAGCCGTATTCGTCCTTTGCAGTCTCTTACCTTTTGCTGGTCATGCTGGCGAACCGCTGCATCTCTATACCGGCGCAGTGGGCGACATGCCTATTGTGTTAGAGCTGGACCTTAGCGATCCGGCGGAAATCAGCGGTCGGTATTTCTACGAGAAATACCACGCAGACCTGGCCCTCAGTGGCGTACAGGAAGGTAAAGAGCTGACACTGGCCGAGGGCATGGACGACGACAGCGGAAAAATTCTGCCCGAAATAGACCTGCATCAAATTGCTCAAGACGGTTGGCAAGGCCAGTGGACTGTTCCCGGCACTGAGGGCAAAACCCTTAAGGTCGTCCTGACAGAGAAACAGTTTGCGCCGCCGCCAGCCGATGCCGAAGCCGGGTGGCAGGCTATTTTTAAAAAGTCGCCCTACGATTATTTGCGTTTGCGGGACATGTCTCTTCAACCGGGCAAGGTGCAGACGTTCATGGGTTATACCCTGCAGTGGTGGACAGAGCCTGAGTCAAAGGTCTCGATGTTCGAGGTCACCTCAGGCTATCCGCCGCAACAGGGCAAGCTCATTAACCAACAACTGCGCGCTCGCCTGTGGGACGAGGTGGTCAGCTATCATGCCTGTCTGCTTCAGGGCAGCCGGTTTGGCGCCGATTTCCAACAGACCGTTACCCCGGAATTACTCTCGCCTGCCGTCGTCAGCGTCAGTGTTTTCACCCGCTACGACTGCGGCGGCGCCCACCCAGACTTTGGCGACACCCCCCTCAACCTTGACGCCACCACCGGTAAGCCGCTGTCATTGGAAGATGTGCTCTGGGTGGGCGATGGCAACCCCTTCCACTACGAAGACCATCAAAGCAGCAACGAGCAAGACGCGTCGTCCGTCAGCTTCGATACCTTTGCCGAGTATCGCAGCAAACAGTTTGCCCCTTGGCTGGTCGGCCAACTGCAAGCCGCCGCGCCCGTCGGCATGAAAACGCCCAACGCCGAATACGAAGATAACTGCGACTTCAATGACCCGGATATTTGGGATTTCCCCGCCTGGTACTTTAAACCCAAAGGGCTCTACTTCGGCCCCTCGTTCGCCCGCGTGATGCGCGCGTGCGAAGGCCCTGATTGGTCAGTGCTGCCCTACAGCGCAGTGGCGCCGCATCCAGGCTCGGTGGCGCTGGAATTGCCGAAATAAATGACGTGAGGGCGTTACAAGTTTCTCTGCAGCCAATGTGAACTGGCGAAGGTCCTTCGGACGTACAGAAATCTGTGCAACGCCAAAATCTGTGGGACCGAATTCATTCGGGAAGGCTTCAGTCCTGACACGCTGCAATCTCAAACAAATACAAAATGCCACTCAGTTCGCTACACGACAGCGCGGCGTCGAAGACGTGGCGGCCTCTCCTACAGGTCGAGATCTGGCATCACAACAGCTTAAATATCGTCCGAATACCCCGGCACTTTGGATAAGCGGAACACCCCCAGAAATCGCCCCCGGCATTGGCCCCGCTTCGGGCAACCCGTATTACCATCTGTTTTTTGCAGTGAGGGCACGCGGGCGCCGCCGGTTTAATCAACTCTTCGACCACCGTAACAGCGGTTGCCACTGCTGGTGCCTCAACCGCTGGCTCCTTGCGCGTCTCAACCACTTCCGACGTTGGTTTCGGTCCAGCTCGTTTGCTCGCCGCGATCCATTTATTGAGCAGTTCCCCGTCCACCAGCCGCAGGTTCCGTCCCGAGGCGAATTGCTTGGCAGGTCCGGTAAATCGACCGCTGGTGATCACCATTCCGCCGGTCGCACCTTCGGCCGCCATTGCCCCGTATAGCTCCCGCACCACCGGGACGCCGACCTGCAATGAACGCCACTGTTTGCATTGCACCAGGTACGTTTCGCCGTCCTTACGCGCAATCAAATCAACACCCCCATCCGGCCCGTTCCCGCCGGTTTCCAGCACGCTAAATCCTTGATGCCGCAACGCCTCACCCACTAACAGTTCGAACTGCTGCCAACTGATAGTGGCCGCAGTCTCACCTCCTGCCATGGTCATCGCCGCGAGCAGATTACGTCGTTTACGGCGGCCCAGAACCGAGGCTGCGGCGCCGCTGAGGAAAACCAGCGGCAGCAAATATTGGCCGAACGTAGCAACGGGTTTCAACAGCGTGCTGAAAACCACCGGTTGCAAATGGTTTAAATCTGAATAAATCGGAATGGGTGCTAAAGAAAGCGAGTGGAGGTACCCATAGGCGCCCACCCCAATAGCCACGCTGAGCCACCACGGAAGCTTGGTCGCGATAAAAAGTAGATCGTCGAGGAACGAGGATTTTCTGGACATAGTGCTCTGATATAGAAAGGCCGTCGCGACAATACGGGTGCGGGGAAAAGGTGTCCATGACCCGCATCATCTACACCTCGAATACCCCCTTCTAAGACTGCCCACAGCCGCCGATCCTTTTGCCTACATAAGTAGCGGACCGATCTTACAGCCGAAAGGGTGCTTGTCCGGCATCGCAATTCCTCGTTCGCTGAGAGAGTTGCTTCCTTGATTTTCGGAGCAGATTTTCCTGTCTGAAAAGCATAAATAGTTGGGCAGTTGCTAATCGGATACCCGCAGCCTGCCAACGATTCTCATGGGCAGTGATCACAACAAGGAACGTCGCATGGCAATTACGTTGACCAAGAACCAAACCATCTCTCTTGAGAAAACCGCAGGCAGCGGCCTTAAGCAGGTCACCCTCGGACTCGGTTGGGATCCGGTGAAGCCAACCGGCTTCTTTTCAAAATTGTTAGGTGCAGGCAGCCAGGAAATCGACTTGGACGCGTCCTGCATCGTGCTCGACGGAGACAAGAAACCCATCGATCTGGTGTGGTTTCGCGCGCTTCAATCCAACGACGGCTCCATCAAACACTCAGGCGACAATCGCACCGGCGAAGGTGATGGCGACGATGAGTCCATCGCTGTGGACCTGGAGAAGTTGCCAGCCACTGTGAAGTACCTGGTGTTCACCGTGAATTCATTCACCGGCCAGAATTTTGAACGCATCGAAAACGCCACCTGCCGGATTGTGAACGCCGACAACGGCAATGAGCTGGCTCGCTTCAATCTTTCTGACAAGGGTCAGCACACCGGTGTCGTGATGGCCTGTCTGACCCGATCCGCTTCCGGTTGGGACTTCACCACCATCGGTGAGGCCACCAACGGCCGTACCGCCGATGACTTGGTGGGACTGGCTGCCCGAGCGCTTCGCGCCTGACTTCACCTACTGGGAGTTCAACATGCTTGATTGGCTAAAAACAAATGCAACGGCGGCTCGGGAAAAATTGGCATCCGAAGTGAGCCAGTTTAAAAACCGGGAGTTCATGGACGCCGTCGTCGCGGGTTGTGCCTTGGTTGCGGCGGCGGATGGCGATATTAGTGGCGCCGAAAAACTGAAGATGACCGGCTTTATTCAGAACTCTCGGGAGCTTAAGGCATTTGATCTGAAAGTTGTGATCAACGCCTTTCAAGACATTTGCGCCAAGTTTGAATTCGATTTTCAGATCGGCCGGGCGGAGGCGCTGAAAACAGTGGCCAAGATCAAGAAAAAAGAAGACGCCGCACGCCTGCTAATTCGCGTCTGCTGCGCGATTGGTGGAGCGGATGGGCACTTCGATGAAGCCGAGCGCGCCATGTGCCGGACCCTTTGCAACGAGCTTGGTTTGAACCCGGCCGATTTCGATCTGTAGATAGTGAATTAAGGGATTTCATTCAATGGAAAGCGTGTCACTTGGATTTCCACCTCTTACGACAGCTGTTTTTGTGAGTTTGGCGGTCGGGGCAATGCTCATCGATATGCTCTCCCACCGAGGCAACAAACCGGTTTCGCTTACCCAGGCTGCAGTTTGGTCGGTGTTTTGGGTCGTCATTTCGCTTGGGTTCGCCGGTTTTCTGTATGTCGAACACGGTCCAACCATTGCCAGCCTATTCGTCACCGGTTATGCCCTGGAAAAAGTGCTGAGCGTCGACAATCTGTTCGTGTTCATGGCGATTTTTGCGTGGTTCAAAGTACCTGACGGCCTGCGTCACCGGGTGCTCTATTGGGGCATTATCGGTGCGATTCTGTTCCGCCTGGTCTTCGTTGCCATCGGCACCGGACTCCTCGCCTTTGGCCCTTGGGTCGAAGTTGCCTTCGCCGTCATCGTCGGTTGGACAGCGGTCATGATGCTCAGAAGTGGTGGCGATGACGAGGAAGAGCCGGACTATTCGGAACACATGGCTTACCGATTTGCGAAAAAACTGTTCCCGGTATGGCCCAAGCTTCACGGCAACAACTTCTTCGTTCGCCGCCATGAGCTCGAACGTGAATTAGAAAAGCCAGAAAACAAAGGCATGACGCTGGCAGCGAAGGGCACCTTGTTCGCTACGCCGTTATTCCTCTGCCTGGTAGTCGCTGAAATTTCAGACGTCTTGTTTGCTTTCGACTCAGTACCGGCGGTGATCGCAGTCAGTCGCGAACCGCTGATTGTGTATTCCGCAATGCTGTTCGCCATCCTCGGTTTGCGCACCTTGTACTTCGTGCTCGAAGCACTGAAACGGTACTTGGTTCATCTAGAAAAAGCGGTCATCGCCCTGCTGTTTTTCATTGCAGCCAAGCTCGCCCTGAACGCAACCAATCACCTGTTCGACCACGGCTATAACATCGGTGCAAACACTAGTTTGCTGATTGTGATGGTGGTATTGGCCATCGGGATTCTTGCCAGTGTGCTGTTTCCCGGGAAAGTCGAGCAGGTTGAAAAAGCCTAAACATCAAACAAAGGAGTAAATGGAAATGGCTCTGACTCTTCAGAAAGGCGGCAACCTTTCATTATCGAAAACTGACCCGACGCTGACTAAAATTCTGGTCGGTCTGGGCTGGGACCCCCGGGCTACCAACGGTCAAGAGTTTGACCTGGACGCCAGTGCTTTACTGGTGGGCGCTAACGGCAAAGTCCGTGGCGAGAAAGACTTCATTTTTTACAACCAACTGAAAAGTGTCGACGGTTCGGTCGAACACACCGGTGATAACCGCACAGGTGAAGGCGCGGGTGACGACGAGTCTCTAACAGTCGATCTCAGTCGCCTTTCAGTGGATATCGACAAGGTGGTGTTCATTGTCACGATCCACGACGCTGAAGGCCGCAAGCAAAACTTTGGACAAGTAAGCGGCTCGTTTATCCGCGTAGTCAATGACCTTTCCAGCACCGAGATCGTTCGTTATGACCTGGCTGAAGATGCCTCGGTCGAGACGGCCATGGTCTTCGCCGAGCTTTATCGTAACGGCTCGGAATGGAAGTTTCGTGCGGTCGGCCAAGGATTCGCCGGAGGCCTTAAAGCCTTGGCAAATTCTTACGGTATGAATTTCTAACCTTCACATTTCAATCAGCGAAAAAGGATTTAGCGATGGCTGTAAGTCTGAACAAAGGCGGTAACGTTTCCTTGTCCAAAGAAGCCCCAGGGCTTGCCGAGGTTATCGTAGGTTTGGGCTGGGATCCGCGGGTTACCGACGGCGCCGAGTTCGACCTGGACGCGTCTGTCTTCATCGTCGGTGAAAGTGGAAAAGTACTCGACGACGCCAGCTTCATTTTCTACAACAACAAAAAAAGCACAGACGGTTCCGTCGAACACATGGGCGACAACCGCTCTGGTGCGGGGGAAGGCGATGACGAGCAAGTCACCGTCAAACTCAATGGCCTGGCCGCTTCGGTGAAAAAACTGGTGTTCGCCGTCACCATCCACTCAGCGGATGAACGCAAACAAAACTTCGGTCAAGTTGCTAACGCGTTCATCCGTGTGGTGAACAAAGCCGACGGCAAAGAACTCGCCCGCTACGACCTGTCAGAAGACGCCTCCACCGAAACGGCCATGATCTTTGGCGAGCTGTACCGCTCTGGCGACGAGTTCAAATTCAAAGCCATTGGACAGGGTTTTGCTGGCGGCTTGAAACCGTTGGCAGAGGCGCATGGGGTGGCTATCGGTTAAGTTCATAGGGGCAGATGGTGTCACGCACACCGCCTAACCCCCGTAGGAGCTGCCGAAGGCTGCGATAGACATCAAATCGCAGCCTTCGGCAAACACCCAAACCCGTATGAGCGCGCTTGCCCGCGATCAGTTGCGAAGCAGTCGTAATCCCGCAAACTCGAAAAGTCGTTTAACAGCACCGAACGAATGTTCAGTCCACCACGAGGTCTAGGCATTCTTCTTTGAGGCGCTTGACCCGCACATAGAGCGACTCGGTAAAGGCCTTTTTATCCGCTGCCAAATGACAGCGACGATGACAATTCGGGCAAAGCGCCGCTACGTTCTCGATTCTGTCGCTACCCGCCATCGCGAGCGGATGAACATGATGTACTTCCAGAAATGGCCTCCCGTCCACACCTAAAAACGGCCCAACTTTTCCGCAACCTTCGCACGTACCATTCGCGTGCATAAGCACCCATTCTCTAACCTTGTCGTCACGAAAAAATGTGATGACTGTCGAGTTAGAGTGCTTTGGATGTTTGATACCCAGTGGGGCGGCTAGGTTGTCGGCTGTGGACGCTTCGAGTTCTTGGCCAATGGACGTATTACTAGCAGTCGCACCCTCGCCAGGTACTTTAAAAATACCTTTATCGTTAAGCATTTCCTGAATCTTCTTGCTGACGTTCGCGCCCACGTTCTTCGCAGGCACATAACCTTTTATGCGATTCTGCCCCAGCTCCACCAGCACACTGGAAATATTCTGCATCCGCAGCTCGATGGCTGATTTGCTACGAGCGGACAAAGCGCCTTCTCGCAGCTTTAGGCCCATTTCAGTCTTTTTGAATGGGCGGCCGTTGTTCTCCATTTCACGCATGCTGAGATAGGCGTCGACAGCCGCCTCAAGCTCTACGTCAGTCCATCGGGCAGAAATCTTCTTCGTCATAACGCCGCCAATATCGAATGCAGGCGTGACGATACGTGTAGGAATATTCGGTGTCTACTGGAGGTCGTGGCCTACATAATAATGTGACTTTGAACAGTGGCCTTGAGGCATCATGGTAGAGGATTTTAATGTTTCTTCCGTGAACGCTAAGGAAAGGCCGTGAGAAAAGTAGGGGTAGGTTTCATAACAATGCTGGCGCTGCTTTGCGCTTTCTCTGCGTCAGGCAAAGAGGCAAGACTGACTGATTCAGCCATCGTCCAAATTCTCATTAATGGCTCTATCGCGTCATACCCCAGCAATTGCCCATGCCCTTACAATGCGGCGAAAAATGGTAGCCGTTGCGGTAAGCGAAGCGCTTACAACCGACCGGGTGGGTACGCCCCGCTTTGCTTTAAAGGGGATATTTCGAAGGAGATGATTGAGGGGTATCGGGGGAGGGTAGTTCAATAAACTTGTCTGTTAACGAGGCCCGGGGTGAAGTGCGTCGGAGAGCTAAATAAAATAGTTGAAGTTGAAGTGCCCTGAAGACTGCTGCCGTTTAGGCTTCAATTGCTGCCTTATTGGCAGCAGTTTGGGAGCTACCCCATAACAAAGCCACCTGATCAGCTAACCCCAACAAAAAAGCCAGGAAGCATCACTGCCCCTGGCTTTTCAATGTCAAACATCCGCTAAGCAATCAGCCGAGACTCAATCCCAGCTCAATGCCCCACCCGTCTGATACTCAATAACCCTAGTCTCAAAGAAATTCTTCTCTTTCTTCAAATCCATAATCTCGCTCATCCAAGGGAACGGGTTAGTCGTCCCTGGATACTCTTCCTTCAACCCAATCTGGCTCAAACGACGGTTAGCAATAAACTTGAGGTAGTCCTCCATCATCGCCGCGTTCATGCCCAGCACGCCGCGGGGCATGGTATCCCGTGCGTATTCGATTTCTAGCTGAGTACCCTGCAGAATCATCTGCGAGGCCTCTTCCTTCATCTCAGCGTCCCACAAATGTGGGTTTTCGATTTTGATCTGGTTGATCACGTCGATGCCGAAGTTCAGGTGCATGGATTCGTCGCGCAGGATGTATTGGAACTGCTCGGCGACGCCGGTCATTTTGTTGCGGCGGCCCATGGAGAGGATTTGGGTGAAGCCGCAGTAGAAGAAGATGCCTTCCAGTACGCAGTAGTAGGCGATCAGGTTGCGCAGCAGTTCTTTGTCGGTGTCGACGGTGCCGGTTTCGAACTTCGGATCGGAGATCGAGCGGGTGTACTTGAGGCCCCAGGCTGCCTTTTTGGCGACCGATGGAATCTCGTGGTACATGTTGAAGATCTCGCCTTCGTCCATGCCCAGTGACTCGATGCAGTACTGGTAAGCGTGGGTGTGGATCGCTTCTTCGAAGGCTTGGCGCAGGATGTACTGGCGGCATTCCGGGTTGGTGATCAGGCGATAAACGGCCAGCACCAGGTTGTTGGCAACCAGGGAGTCGGCGGTGGAGAAGAAGCCAAGGTTGCGCATCACAATGCGGCGTTCGTCGTCGGTCAAGCCTTCCGGATCGCGCCATACAGCGATGTCGGCGGTCATGTTGACCTCTTGCGGCATCCAGTGGTTGGCGCAGCCGTCGAGGTATTTCTGCCAGGCCCAGTCGTACTTGAACGGCACGAGTTGGTTCAGGTCGGCGCGGCAGTTGATCATCATTTTTTCGTCAACGGCAACGCGGGCGCTGGTGCCTTCGAGTTCAGCCAGACCTTCGGCGACGTCGAGGCTGTCTAGAGCGGCCTTGGCGCGAATGATCGCGGCCGAGTCGTTGGAAGTGACGGCACGGGCTTCGAGTGCGGCGGCGCCACCGGCGCTGTCGAGGCGGTCCATGTTGGCTTCGTTGGCGTGACCGGCGTTGGTCGCGCGTGCGGCGGTTTCGCCGTCTTCTTTATGGAATTCATCCCAGTTCAGCATGGTAGTCAGGCTCCTGCTCGAGGGTCGCGCTCGGCGACCGGTTGGATTAATAGTATTTGCCGCAGTTGAAACACGCAGGCAGTACAAAAGTTGAGAGGGTACTCTCGGAATTTCTAGATTGTTCGGGATAGGTGTGAGCCGCTATTTGGAGCTAGGGCCGCTGCACGTGAGGGCAGTAAAACGCTGACGGAACGTGCGTACTGGCGCCGAGTAAATCACGTCGGCTTGGTGATCGCAGGTGGTCATGTTTTTGTCCTTGGTTGAGGGACCCGATTATACGGAAATTTGCATCGTACGTGTGTCTTGCGACCAATCTGTCCTTCGTATCGGCTAACGTTTTGATTTATGAGCGCTATTCATTTAGTTCTTGACGCATAGACGGTGGTGCAGGGTATTAAATCGCCTATGTAGTGTTTCTTGCCGTTTCGAGACACACGATATAGGTTTTTTGGCTGGTCTTGCAACAACGTATTTCTGTCGCCACGCGCTATGTGTGACGTGGATCAGGTTTTCAGAACGGCATTAGCAGGCGCATTTTCGGTGAAAGCCCCCGTATCACTTGGGGGGCGCTAAGACGGAATGACTGACGGTTTTTGAGGTTCGAACGACGGCATCTGACCGATGGTAATGGCGCCTATAAAGCGCTCATAAATTGTTAGCAACGCATACATTTCTGCGCTTGCAGATCAGCCGCTAATCGGTTGCCCAACACACCGCCCAAACACCCTCGTCAGCGCCGTGTAATCGCATATTACTGCATCCATATTCGCTTGGGCCCATTCACCGCGTCCACGGGCCGCCAACTGATTTCGTAGCCCGCATTCACGATGATGTGCTCGAACAAAATCCGTTGCGCCTGACCGTTGCCCTCGCGGAGCGGGTGAACAACGTTGAGATCATCGAAAAGTTCGGCGGCGGCGCGGATCAAATTTGAGCGATCCAGGTCCTGAAACTAATTGGCTTTGGCTAACCTATCGAACAGTTTTCGTGCTTCGGGTTCGATGCGGCTGGTCGTGCAGAAATGGGTTTCGTCTTTCGAGATGTCGACCGTGCGCAGTTCTCCAGCCCATTCGTAGAGATCGGCGAACAGGCGTTGGTGGATACTCTGGAGGTAGGCGAGATCGTAAGGTGGCGAGGCAAACTCAATGGCCTCGGCGGCAACTTCAGAAAGGGCACGTTCTGCTTCTGACAGGACGTAGTCGTCGCAAACGTCGAGACGAATACGAACCGCCGTACCCGGATACAGTAAGGGTCTGGCCAGCACCGTATTTGTCGAGCATCAGGCCGATTTGTTGCGGTAGGTTTTCAGCAGTTCTTCACGGGATTGAAGCGTGCGATCGGCGTCCAGCGGGGTGCTGTCGAAACCTTCGAGGCGCAGGCTGGCTGCGTAGTTGGATTTGCGCGTTTTAGCGCAGTAGGCTTTTTTTGCATCAAGGGAGGGGGTAGGCATGGCTGCGGCGTTCGTGGTCGAAAGTCGCTTATTTTAGCGGAAAGGATAGGCGCACAGCGACGCGTGGGAACGATTGCAAAAGGGCCCCGACTTAGTCGAGGCCCAAGGACGTACAGTCATCTACCAATCAATTTTATGTGTCCAGTGTGGCAACCCGATTCTTGCGAGATGGTCCACAAGGTGCTTGGAGCCGTAGAAACGAGTTCGGCCTCCTGAGTCAAACGCTAGAGCGGATTGATCTACTTTAAGACCCGCAAGCCTTGCAGCTTGGGTCAATTGCGCCAAAAGGCCGTCATCATTTCCGTTGGTGGATTTTGCGTCGAATACTGCGAAGTCAATCCACCCGCCGGTAGTAGAACGTTCTCTGATGTGAGCCACATTAATTTCCATGGTTTATCCCACCTCAGCGATCTTTGTTGGATTGAGATAGCAGTGAGCCAGCAAGAGTTTTGCTGGTGTCGCTATATTTCTCGCTCTGCAGCACCTTGCTAGCAATGTGCTCCATATTAGCGCCGGTCTGCTTTCCAGTGTGGGCTTGCGCTAACGCAGAAGCGGCCAATGTTTTCGAAATGGCCGATGCTTTGGGGTCGCGCAACGTCTCCGAAGCGAGCTGCGCAACTTTTTGGGATGTAGCTTTGGTGTTGGTTACCATGTAGCGATTCTCCGTTCATGAATTATTCATGCCTTCGGGGACCGCTGAGCAGAGAGCCATTGACGATGACGTCAGTATTTGGCTCAATGCACACCCCTAGGGCCTTTCGCATCTGTTTGGTTTTAGTGGCGCGGGTAATTGCGATAGGTCTCCACAACTTTTGCGCAATCGCCCGCGAGCTTTTACCTTTCTAAAACGACACAATTTTTGCCTAACCACTCACCACTCTAGAAAGTTAGTGCGTAGGCCTACTGTAAATTGCTGTCGATCGCCTCTTTCCCTTTCCGGCCTTCCTTTCTCCCTAAAACTTTCTGATTATTTTCTTCTCTCCGTTACTCAGGGATATAGCTCTGTGCTTTTGCTGATCGCTTCCACGCTTTGGGTGTTAATGCATTTCTTGACGGTCCGCGTTAGCTTTTAGTAACGCGGAACGTCAAAAGGGCTGCATACCTACGCCGCAGCGTGGGTTGCTCTCCAGCAATCACTTACTGGCAAGCCTCGCAATCCGGCTCATCAATCGAGCAGGCTTTAGGCACTGGCGCTGGGCCGGCGGAGGTGAATTCTGATGGCTTTGGTGCCGCCAGAATCGAGTCATCGCCGTGGTTGCCGCTCGACACTGCGTTGAGCTTGCTGGTGCTGATGGTCGACTTCTCGGTGCTGGTCGCGGCCAGGGCACGGAGGTAGTAGGTGGTTTTCAGGCCACGGTACCAAGCCATGCGGTAGGTCACGTCGAGTTTCTTACCCGATGCGCCAGCGATGTACAGGTTCAGTGATTGAGCCTGGTCGATCCACTTTTGACGGCGGCTGGCCGCGTCGACGATCCACTTGGTTTCAACTTCGAACGCAGTGGCGTACAGCTCTTTAAGCTCCTGCGGGATGCGCTCGATTTGCTGTACGGAACCGTCGTAGTACTTCAGGTCGTTGATCATGACCGAGTCCCACAAGTTGCGAGCTTTGAGGTCGCGAACCAGGTACGGGTTGATCACGGTGAACTCGCCAGAAAGGTTCGATTTCACGTACAGGTTTTGATAGGTCGGTTCGATGGACTGCGATACGCCAGTGATGTTGGCGATGGTCGCGGTCGGTGCGATGGCCATGATGTTGGAGTTACGAATACCTTTCTGGACGCGGGCACGTACTGGCGCCCAATCCAGGGTTTCGTTCAGGTCAACGTCGATGTACTTCTGGCCACGCTGTTCGATCAGGATCTGTTGCGAATCCAGCGGCAGAATACCTTTGGACCACAACGAGCCTGGGAACGTCTCGTAAGCGCCGCGCTCGTCGGCCAAGTCGCAAGAAGCCTGGATCGCGTAATAGCTGACAGCTTCCATCGAACGGTCGGCAAACTCGACGGCAGCGTCGGAACCGTACGGCAGGTGCTGCAGGTACAGCGCGTCCTGGAAGCCCATGATGCCCAAGCCAACTGGACGGTGTTTGAGGTTCGAGTTACGGGCTTGCGGCACCGAGTAGTAGTTGATGTCGATCACGTTGTCGAGCATGCGAACGGCGGTGTCGATGGTGCGCTTGAGCTTGGTGGTGTCCAGCTTGCCGTCCACGATGTGGTTCGGCAGGTTGATCGAGCCCAGGTTACAAACAGCGATTTCGTCCTTGTTGGTGTTCAAGGTGATTTCAGTGCACAGGTTCGAGCTGTGAACCACGCCGACGTGCTGCTGCGGGCTGCGCAGGTTGCACGGGTCTTTGAAGGTCAACCAAGGGTGGCCGGTTTCGAACAGCATCGAGAGCATCTTGCGCCACAGGTCTTTGGCCTGGATGGTCTTGAACAGCTTGATGTTGTTGCCGTACTGGGTCAGCGCTTCGTAATACTCGTAACGTTCCTGGAAGGCTTTACCGGTCAGGTCGTGCAAATCCGGTACTTCGGACGGCGAGAACAGGGTCCACGGGCCGTCATCGAAGACGCGCTTCATGAACAGGTCAGGGATCCAGTTGGCAGTGTTCATGTCGTGGGTACGACGACGATCATCACCGGTATTCTTGCGCAGCTCGATGAACTCTTCGATGTCCATGTGCCAGGTTTCCAGGTAGGCACAGACCGCGCCTTTGCGTTTGCCGCCCTGGTTAACTGCAACAGCGGTGTCGTTCACGACTTTGAGGAACGGCACAACGCCTTGGGATTTGCCGTTGGTGCCCTTGATGTAAGAGCCCAGCGCGCGAACCGGCGTCCAGTCGTTACCCAGACCGCCCGCGAATTTGGAGAGCATGGCGTTGTCGTGGATGGCGTGGTAAATGCCCGACAGGTCATCTGGAACGGTGGTCAGGTAGCAGCTGGAAAGCTGTGGACGCTGAGTGCCGGCGTTGAACAAGGTTGGGGTCGACGACATGTAGTCGAACGACGACAACAAGTTGTAGAACTCGATGGCACGGTCTTCTTTGTTCTTTTCTTCAATTGCCAGGCCCATGGCCACGCGCATGAAGAAAATCTGCGGCAATTCGAAACGCACGCCATCCTTGTGGATGAAGTAACGGTCGTACAGGGTTTGCAGGCCCAGGTAGGTGAACTGCTGATCGCGCTCGTGGTTGATCGCCTTGCCCAGTTTTTCCAGGTCGAAGGATGCGAGGATCGGGTTCAGCAAATCGAACTGAATGCCTTTCGCGATGTAGGACGGCAGGGCTTTGGCGTACAGGTCGACCATTTCGTGGTGAGTGGCGCTGTCGGCCACTTCCAGGAAGCTCAAGCCTTCGGCACGCAAGGTGTCCATCAGCAGGCGAGCGGTCACGAACGAGTAGTTGGGCTCACGTTCTACCAAGGTCCGCGCGGTCATCACCAAGGCGGTGTTGACGTCTTTCAGCGCGACGCCGTCGTACAGGTTTTTCAGGGTTTCGCTTTGAATCAGGTTCGCGTCCACTTCCGCCAGACCTTCGCAGGCCTCGGTGACGATCGTGTTCAAGCGGCCCATGTCCAGCGGAGCAAGGCTGCCGTCGGCGCGGGTGATGCGAATCGAAGGGTGCGCCTGTACTGACTCATCCGTGGAGCGAACGGCACGTTCTTTGGCGCGGGAATCACGGTAGATCACATAGTCACGGGCGACTTTCTGTTCGCCGGCGCGCATCAGGGCCAATTCGACCTGATCCTGGATTTCTTCAATGTGGATAGTGCCGCCCGAAGGCATACGGCGTTTGAACGTGGTGCTGACCTGTTCAGTCAGGCGTGCAACGGTGTCATGTATACGCGACGAGGCAGCAGCGGTGCCGCCTTCAACTGCGAGGAACGCTTTGGTGATGGCGACGGTGATTTTGTCATCGGTATAAGGAACGACAGTGCCGTTGCGCTTGATCACGCGCAGCTGACCCGGGGCCGTGGCGGACAAATCCTGATGGGACTGGTCGGCAAGCGGCGCATTGGTCGGCGAATTCTCGCGAGTTGTGTCTGTTTGCATGGGTGTCTCCACGTTCTCTATGTTTGTTTGGGCACTGAATACGTGCCCACCGTTCCGTGTTGAGGCAGTCAACCGACAAGCGTCGGCTGGAAAGACTTCAAAACGGATAAGGAAGGCTTTTGCCGCCATTCCCTGGCTTTGAAGTCGTAGGTTTCGGGTCAATGCCCGCTACCAGAAATCGAATGTAGGATGCTCGTCATTTGTTGCAACACGTGTGCCGAATTGCCCCGAGTGTTGAGGTAGAGCGGCCGCCATTCACTTGAGTGGTTTGGCGTACTGGAAAATGATGAATCTCAACCAAACCAACACAAGAAAACTGCTTGAAATTCTCGATTGAGTTGTGTCTGGTTTTAGGCGGTAAACGCTACATGTAGGGTTTTTTTCGCGCCGAGCTACAAGATAAAGCGTTTTGGGGCTCAATTGCAACGAGCCCCTGTGGATAAATCTGTGGGTAAATCATGTATGAAATCGGGAAAACCCGTGTAGGCCGCGAAACTGCTGGACTCAACCGTCTGTCACTGTTTTTTACGTCCTGAACAGCTTTTTGCGGGCGCGAACTCGATCACGAAAAACACCGATTTTGAGTGCAAATTGGCATGTCGTGTGCTTAGTGCGAGCTGTTGCTAAACTCGCCGTCGATCACCGGCGCTCTGACGCCCGATTCGCACGCTGTCTCTATTAATAAGAACAATGGCACAAGAGGTTACCCGTGGAACAAGAAGCCTGGCAGGTGCTGATTGTCGAGGACGATCAACGTCTGGCTGAACTGACCCGTGATTACCTGCAGGGCAATGGCCTGCAGGTTACGATTGAAGGTGATGGCGCCTTGGCGGTGGCGCGAATTATCGCCGAGCAGCCGGACCTGGTCATTCTCGACCTGATGTTGCCTGGGGAAGACGGCCTGAGCATTTGCCGTCGGGTCCGCCATCAATACGACGGGCCGATCCTGATGCTCACCGCGCGCACCGATGACACCGATCAAATCCAGGGCCTGGACATGGGCGCCGACGATTTCGTCTGCAAACCGGTGCACCCGCGTGTGCTGTTGGCGCGGATTCATGCGTTGTTGCGGCGCAGCGAAGCGGTTGAGCCAGAGTCCCTCCTCAAACCCGAAGAAAAACCACGGCGCCTGGTGTTTGGGCCTTTGGTCGTTGATAACGCCTTACGCGAAGCCTGGCTGGGCGACAGCAGCATCGAATTGACCAGCGCCGAGTTCGATTTGCTCTGGCTGCTGGTGGCCAACGCCGGGCGCATTTTGTCCCGGGAAGAAATTTTTACCGCACTGCGCGGGATCGGCTACGACGGCCAAGATCGGTCTATCGATGTACGTATTTCGCGGATTCGCCCGAAGATCGGCGACGACCCGATTCATCCACGCCTGATCAAGACTATCCGCAGCAAAGGCTATCTGTTTGTCCCAGAAGCCGCGCAAGACCCGACGTGCTACGTGATGAACCTCTGACGCCATGAACTCCATTTTCCTGCGTATTTATGGCGGCATGCTGGGCGTGTTGGTGCTGGTGGCCTTGCTGGGTGTCCTGACCCTGCATTTGGTCAACCAGGTGCGCGGCTCACAATACCGTGAGCAACTTGCCCACGGCACGTTCACGTTGATGGCCGATAACTTGAAGCCGATGATCGCCATTGATCGCCAGCGGGCATTGATTGCGTGGGAGCGGTTGATGGGGATTCCGTTAGAGCTGCGAGCCGTTAATGACACCCCCCTAGACAGCGGCGACCGAAGCCGCCTGTTGCGCGGCCAAGTGGTGGTCGAGCAGACCGGACCCCACGCGGCCAAGGTGTATAGCTTGGTCGGCAGCGATACCGAGCCGCTGGTGTTAAGCGGCGAAGTGCAGCAAATCAGCGAGCAGTTAGCTCGAGCAACGATTTACCTGTTGATCGACGAATTAGTGCGGGTTCCCGTTGAAGAGCAACCGCGACGTTTGGATGCCCTGAAGCTGGAAAAAGGTTTCGGCTTTGACCTGCGTTTGATCCGTCTCGATAAGGCCGATGTCGACGACGATCAGCGTCGACGGGTCAACGAAGGCGACACGGTGATGGCGCTGGGCAAGGGCGGCGATTCTATTCGTGTATTCGCCGGCATGGTCAACACGCCGTGGGTGCTGGAAATCGGCCCGCTGTACCAGATGAATCCTTATCCCCCTGAGTTGTTGGTGTTGATCGGCTTTCTGGGCCTGTGTTTGATCGGTCTGGTGGTGTACTTGCTGGTGCGTCGCCTCGAGCGGCGTTTACTTGGGTTGGAAGCCGCCGTCACGCGTATTGCCAAAGGCAGCCTGGAAACCCGTGTGCCGCCGTCGGGTGCGGATTCAGTCGGGCGATTGGCATCGGCGTTCAATGGCATGGCTGAGCATTTACAGCGGTCATTGACCATGCAGCGAGAGTTGGTGCGCGCGGTCTCCCACGAGTTGCGTACGCCAGTGGCCCGCTTGCGCTTTGGTTTGGAGATGATCGGCGAAGCCACCACCGATGAGGCGCGGGATAAGTACCGGGTCGGTATGGACAGCGATATTCAGGACCTCGACAAGCTGGTGGACGAGATGCTGACCTATGCGCGGTTAGAGCAGGGTTCGCCGACCTTGAACTTTCAGCGCATCGATCTGGACGCGTTGGTCGATCAGGTGATCGCCGAACTGGCGCCCTTGCGCGCCAACGTCACCGTGAGTCGCGGCCAATGCCTCACGTCGGCCGATAACGACGGCGCCTGGGTCGAGGCCGAGCCGCGTTATCTGCACCGTGCCCTACAAAATCTGGTGAGCAACGCCATGCGCCACGCGGAAACTCAGGTCAGTGTCAGTTACCACGTGGGGCCGGTGCGCTGCCGCATCGATATTGAGGACGACGGTCCCGGGGTCCCGGAGAGCGCTTGGGAACGAATTTTCACCCCGTTCATGCGGTTGGATGACAGCCGTACCCGAGCCTCAGGTGGCCATGGGCTTGGGTTGTCGATTGTGCGGCGGATTATCCACTGGCACGGCGGCCGGGCGCTGATTGGTAACAGCGCGAACCTGGGCGGCGCCTGTTTCAGTCTCGCGTGGCCACGTCAGCAGGGCAAAACTTGATTCAACTCGCTGCGATGCTGACCAGGCTCAGCAGTTGGCCGTCCTGAAGGCTGAATTGGGCGTCCAATTCGCAGCCGCTGCGCCATTGGCTGGACAAATCCACCAGCAAACGCAGGCGAGCGTTGCCGTCGGTTGACCACTCCAGCAATTGAGCGTCTTCGAAGTAAAAGCGTTTTTGCACCAGAGGGTAGAGCGCTTTGAACAGGCTTTCTTTCACCGAAAACGTCAGGGTCACCAGCAACGCAATCTGCTCGGCTGGGCCCGCAGCCATGCGCTGCAGTTCTTCGGCGGTAAGGATCTCCCCGGCCAGACGCTGGGCGCGTTCGCGGTCGAGAAGATTTTCCATGTCCATGCCAAGACCACGCCACTGTGCTCGCTGCCCGACGATGGCCGCTGCCCAGCCATGGCTGTGGGTGATCGAACCACAGATATCCACAGGCCAGACGGGGGCGCGGTCTTCGCCAATGCTCGGCACATAATAACGGCCATCCAGCCGCCGCAACGCTTCCCGGGCGCAGAGCCGGCCGGCGAGAAACTCGGCCTGACGCTTAGCAACGGAGCGCTGGATGCTGGCGGGGGAATCAATAGTGCAGCGCTGGAAGTCGCCCTCCAACAGGCGCTGCGGATCAAACCCGCCACTGACCATCACCACGCCGGGCACGGCACGAGGCAATAGCCAATGGGCGTTTAATACGGGGCAACAGGCGGGGAGGGTCGTTGGCTGGTTCATGCCCGGCATTTTGCCTCAGATAAGTAGAGACACCCAACCTCTGTAGGAGCCAACGTGTTGGCGAGGCGGTGTGTCAGACAGACCGCGCCAAGCTTCTCGCCAACACGTTGTCTCCTACAGAATTAACCAAACACCTTTTTCAAGAACGCCTGCATATCTGCCCAAGAACTCTGATCGGCGGCTTTGTCGTAGGCGATGTTCGGGGCGTCTTTGCCCTTGCCCAGCCGGTCCGCATCGGGGTTGCTGAAGCCATGTTTGGCGCCATCGATACCGACAAACTTATAATCGACCCCGGCGTTGTCCATTTCCGACTTGAAGGCCACGACGCTGTCCGGTGTGACCATGGTGTCGTCGTTGCCATGCTCAACCAGAATCTTGGTTTTGATGCTGCCCGGTGTGGCCGGTATCTTGGTGGCCAGCATGCCGTGGAAACTCACCACGCCCACCAACGGTTCGCCACGACGGGCCGCATCCAGCACTACGCCACCGCCGAAGCAGTAACCGATCGCGGCAATTTTTGCCGGGTCGGTTTGGGGTTGTTTTTTCAACTGCGCAAGCCCGGCGTCAAAACGCTGGGCGGCGGCGGTGCTATTTTTCATCGCGGCCATCATGAACGTCATGGCGTCTTTAGGGTGCTCGGTGTTCTTGCCTTTGCCGTACATATCGACGGCCATGGCGCTGTAACCCAAGGCGGCAAGCGCGCGAGCGCGGCCCTTGGCGTAATCGTTCAAGCCCCACCACTCATGCACCACCAGCACGCCAGGGCGCTGACCCTTGATCGCATCGTCGTAAGCGTAATAACCAACGAGCTGGGTGCCGTCGCCGCTTTGATAGTTGATGGTTTGGGTTTTTACTTCGGCCTGGGCCACGCTGGCAAGGCCCATCATTGCTAATGCTGTCCATAAACGCATGGTTCATACCCCTGTGATTTTTATGAAAGGCGTGTAAGACGTCGCTCCGTCAAACAGCCTAGACGATTGTGCTGCACTGTCTTGGGCTGAATCCGTTCAGGATAAGTTCAGGGCACGTTCAGGGTGGGTTCAGGGCGCAGTGATTAGTCTGACCGCGTACCCAAATGCGCCCGGCGCGAGAGGACCTACTGATGCTCACCTTGAACAAACTGTTTTTCGCATTAGCTTTTCTCGGCGGCAGCGCTGCTGTGCAAGCTGAAAACCTTCCCGGTGCGCTGGTGCGCGCCAACGCTGGTGAGCGAATCAACAAAGGCAACGCGGGTTTGCAAACCGCTGAATATCACTATTACTCAGCCACTCGGAACATTTCGGGCACTCACAACGGCATTAAGGTGAGCCCGTCCGCGTTGCTTGGCAGCTTCGATCCGAAGCATCGCCCGACGTATATCTTTTAACTGTTAACAGACTGTCGCTGGACATTTTTTGCCCAGACCGCACACTTGGCGCTCCGGGCGCAGTGCAATAGGTCTGTTGAATTAGCCTTAGCCTTGAGAGGAATGATTTTGCCTGGGAGAGCCGCATGAAACTGCTGGTGGTAGAAGATGAAGCGTTACTACGCCATCACCTGCAGACACGCCTGACCGAAAGTGGTCACGTGGTCGAAGCCGTGGCCAATGCCGAAGAAGCGTTGTACCAGGCAGCGCAGTTCAACCATGACTTGGCGGTAATCGACCTGGGTTTACCCGGTATGGGTGGACTGGACCTGATTCGTGAGTTCCGTGCCCAGGGTAAGGCGTTTCCTATTTTGATTCTGACGGCCCGTGGCAACTGGCAAGACAAAGTGGAAGGATTGGCGGCCGGTGCAGATGATTACGTGGTCAAGCCGTTCCAGTTTGAAGAGTTGGAGGCGCGCCTCAATGCATTGTTGCGCCGCTCCAGTGGCTTCACGCAATCGACTATTATTGCTGGGCCTTTGCTGCTGGATTTGAATCGCAAGCAAGCGTCCCTTGATGAGCAGCCTTTGGCGCTGACGGCTTACGAATACCGGATTCTCGAATACCTGATGCGCCACCATCAGCAGGTGGTGGCCAAGGAGCGGTTGATGGAGCAACTCTATCCTGACGACGACGAGCGCGATCCGAACGTGATCGAAGTGCTGGTCGGCCGTTTGCGCCGCAAGCTGGAGGGTGAGTCAGGCTTCAAACCCATCGATACCGTGCGTGGCTTGGGTTACTTGTTCACTGAGCGCTGTAAATGATTCGATCGCTACGAGTGCGATTGATGCTGGCGGCAGCGATGCTGGCAGTGATCTTCATGCTCGCGACGTTACCGGCGCTGCAAGGCGCCTACAGCCTCGCGCTGGAAGGCGCCATCGAGCAGCGCTTGGCGTCTGATGTCACCACCTTGATCTCCGCCGCGAGGGTCGAAGACGGTCACTTGATGATGCCGTTGATGTTGCCGGGCGAGCAGTTCAACCTGCCGGACAGCCGCCTGCTGGGCTACATCTACGACCGCAATGGTCAGTTGGTCTGGCGTTCTCGGGCCACCGAAGACGAAAACATCAACTACCACCCTCGGTATGACGGCACGGGTAATGAGTTCGCCAAGATCAAAGAACCCAATGGCGAAGAGTTTTTCGTCTACGACGTTGAAATCAAACTGTTGGGCGGGCGCAATGCAGCGTTCAGCATCGTCGCACTACAACCGGTGCGCGAATACCAAGTGATCATTGCCGGGCTGCGGGAGAAGCTTTACCTGGGCTTCGGCGCGGCGTTGCTGGTTTTGCTGATCCTGCTCTGGGCCGGGTTGACCTGGGGCTTGCGTGCCTTGAAGGGTTTGAGTCAAGAGTTGGACCAAGTGGAGGCCGGCTCTCGCGAAAGCCTGAGCGAGGAGCACCCCCGCGAACTGCTGCGTCTGACCGGCTCACTGAACCGATTACTGCTCAGCGAACGCGAGCAACGCATCCGTTATCGCGACTCATTGGGTGATTTGGCCCACAGCCTGAAGACCCCGTTGGCGGTACTCCAAGGCGTCAGCGAAACCATCGCCAAACGCCCGGAAGACCTGGAGCAGGCGCGTATTCTGCAATCGCAGATCGAGCGCATGAGCCAGCAGATCGACTATCAATTGCAACGGGCCAGTTTGCGTAAAAGTGGTCTGGTCCGGCACCACGTCAGCTTAAGACCGGTGGTGGAGAGCTTGTGTAATACCTTGGATAAGGTCTATCGCGACAAGCAGGTGAACGTCATTGTCGATCTACCAGATGATTATCTGGTGCCGATGGAGCAGGGCGCTTTGCTGGAAATGCTCGGTAATCTGCTGGAAAACGCTTATCGGCTGTGCCTCAGCCGGGTACGCATCAGCCTGCGTCCGTCGATGAGTGGCGATGAACTGTGCATCGAGGACGACGGCCCCGGTGTTCCCGAAAGCCAGCGGGCGCGCATTCTGCAACGCGGTGAACGCCTGGATCGGCAGAACCCAGGCCAAGGCATCGGTCTGGCCGTGGTCAAAGACATCATCGAGAGCTACAACGCACGCTTGACCCTCAGCGACTCATCTCTGGGCGGCGCGGCCTTTTATATTCACTTTCTTGCCAAGTAAATATTGTAGGCGATCAATGCGCAGCACCCGTAATGTGAACTGCGCCCCAAAAGTTCGACAGTGACTGACTAAGCTACGCCTCCTGCGTGCGGTATGCGCCTGGGGTCAGGCCGGTCCACTTTTTGAATGCGCGGTGAAAGGCAGAGGGCTCGGAAAAGCCAAGCTGTTCGGCGATCTGTTGCAACGACAGCTCGGCGCGGCTCAGGTGATAAATCGCCATGTCGCGGCGCAGTTGGTCCTTCAAACCCTGAAAACTGGTGCCTTCTTCCCGCAAGTGCCGACGCAAGGTCTGTGGGCTGATGTGCAGGTGTTCAGCGACGTTCTCCAGGTCCGGCCAGCGGCTGCAATCACGGCTGAGCAGGTGCCGCAATTGGTTGCTCAAACTATCGCCATCATCCGGGCGGGCCAGCAGGTCGGCGGGAGAGCGTTCGAGGAAGCGCTTAAGGGTGCGTTCGTCTTGCAGCAGCGGCAGGCTCAAGTACCTTGCATGAAACAGCAGGCTGGTGCTTTGGGCATCAAACACAATCGGGCAGGGAAACAACAGGTCGTATTCGCTGGCATGCTGCGGTTTCCCGTAGCGGAATGTCGCCTGTTCCAGACGAATCCGCTGGCCGATCAGCCAACTGCCAAGTCGATGCCAGATCACCAGCAGACACTCGCTCAAAAAGTGCTCCGGGTCCCGGAGGGTTGAGTCATCCAGACTCAATCGTGCCCAGTCGCCCTCCCGGCGCAAACTCAAACGCGGGGCGTGCGGGAATAAGCTATAAAACAATAAGCCCCGTGCGAGTGATTTCTCCAGGCTGCGGCAGTGGATCAAGGCATGGCACATCATGGCGAACGTCCCACGTTTGCTCGGACCCTGACCGAATCCCATGTACTCATCATCCATCGCCTGCCAAAGCAGCTGAATCAGGCGAGCAAACTGTTCGGGCGCGATGCGGGCACGGCGCTCGCCTAACCATTCAGGCTGGATACCGGATTGCAGCAGCAGCTGCGAACATTCCATACCTTGGCGTTGAGCACCACCGAGGGCCGCGCGGGCGAAATGACTGGCAATAGTGCGTTGGCGCATAGGTGGCTCATCCGTGGACTGGCCAGATAGTAGTCATCGTTCTGACAGTGAACAAGGCGGATATCCGCCAATGCGAGTGCTATATTTGCTTCGTTCGGCGGAAAACCGCCACGTTTTCAGTTGATAACAGCGGCCAATGGCTAGGTTTTCCCCGAGTTCATTGGCGTGTAGGGCAGTTTCAAAAGATGGCATACGCTTTGCGATAGGGCGGAGAGGTTTGCGAACGGTCTGCCCCCGCAACTCGACAAAACAAATCCCTCCAGTGCAGGAGGGTTAAGCGGTTTAAGTGTCGCGCGCATCAGATGGATGATGCCCAGCGGTGCTCTTGAGGAACTTCGCAATGACGACTCGTCAGCCCTTGTATAAATCCCTGTATTTTCAGGTAATCGTAGCCATTGTTATCGGTGTGCTGATCGGTCACTTCTACCCTCAGACCGGCGTTGCGCTCAAGCCGCTGGGTGACGGGTTCATCAAACTGATCAAAATGATCATCGCCCCAATCATCTTCTGTACGGTCGTCAGCGGTATTGCCGGCATGCAGACCATGAAGTCGGTGGGCAAAACCGGCGGTTATGCGCTGCTTTACTTCGAAGTTGTCTCCACCATCGCCCTGCTGGTGGGCCTGGTAGTGGTCAACGTCGTGCAGCCGGGTGCTGGCATGCACATCGACCCTTCCAAGCTGGATGCTTCCAAAGTTGCGGCTTATGTCGCGGCCGGTGCGGATCAAAGCGTTATCAGCTTCATCCTGAACATCATTCCAAACACCATCTTCAGTGCGTTCGCCACCGGCGACATTCTGCAGGTCCTGATGTTCTCGGTTATCTTCGGCTTCGCCCTTCACCGCTTGGGTGCCTACGGCAAACCGCTGCTGGACTTCATTGATCGCTTCGCCCACGTGATGTTCAACATCATCAACATGATCATGAAGCTCGCGCCACTGGGTGCCTTTGGTGCCATGGCCTTCACCATCGGTGCCTACGGTGTCGGTTCGTTGGTGCAGCTCGGTCAGTTGATGCTGTGCTTCTACATCACCTGCGTTCTGTTCGTACTGGTCGTGCTGGGCGCCATCGCTCGCGCACACGGCTTCAGCGTCATCAAAGTCATCCGTTACATCCGTGAAGAACTGCTGATCGTACTCGGCACCTCTTCGTCGGAATCCGCCTTGCCGCGCATGCTGGTGAAGATGGAGCGCCTGGGCGCCAAGAAGTCGGTCGTGGGCCTGGTCATTCCGACCGGTTACTCGTTCAACCTCGACGGCACCGCGATCTACCTGACCATGGCGGCCGTGTTCATCGCTCAGGCGACTGACACCCACATGGACATCACCCACCAGATCACCTTGCTGGTGGTGTTGTTGCTGTCCTCCAAAGGCGCCGCCGGTGTAACCGGTAGTGGCTTCATCGTGTTGGCCGCAACGCTGTCCGCAGTGGGCACCTTGCCAGTTGCCGGTCTGGCGCTGATTCTCGGCATCGACCGTTTCATGTCGGAAGCCCGCGCGTTGACCAACCTGGTCGGTAACGCCGTAGCGACACTGGTCGTGGCCAAGTGGGTCGGTGAGCTGGACGAAACCCAGATGCACACTGAGCTGGCTTCCGGTGGTCGTCCGATCACCAATACCGGGCCAGAAGACGATCTGGGTGTGACCGAAGGTAAGATCCCAACGCCTGCTGCATCGCGTGAAACTGTCTAACACTCAGTAGCAACGCAATAAAAACCCATCTTCGGATGGGTTTTTTTATGGGTAGAAATTAGATAAGGCTTTACTCAACGCGCATCTCGCCACTGAACACCAGCGTCTCTCGACAGCGCCGACACAAATACCGCCGGCCTTGCCGAACCAGCGAATGACGTTGCGCGGAAAACGCAAAGTCGCTGTTGATGCACGGGCAGCGATAAATGTAGCGCGTTACGCTGCGACGCTTGATGGCGTAGGTGTGGCAGCGGTTAGGCGGCAACTCATACACGCCTCGCATAATCAGTTGCCACTCTTCGCCATGGGGCTGGATACGCTCGCCGAACAACTGATGGGCGATCAAGTGCGCCACTTCGTGGGCAACCGTTTGCTTGAGAAAATCGTCGCGGTTTTCTCGGTAAAGCTGGGGGTTGAAGCGCAGCAAATTCTCATGCAGATGGGCCACGCCGGCTTTTTGACCGCGCAGTTTGAGGCTGACCACCGGGCGTTTGAAGGTGCGCTTGAAAAAAGTTTCGGCTTGCTGATAACAGACTTCAACGCGGGATGTAATGTGCTCGGGCATTCTTAAGGGCTCTCCAGAGGTGGCAAGTATGCCGCAAAGCCCCGGCTGGCCGAAAACTGAAGCCGCCCAATGGTCATCAAAAACAACTGAGCCGCCTAAAAGGGCGGCTCATCATCTCGTGTTATGCAGGCTTGCAATGTCATCAGTTGGTGTATTCGGGCCCTACCCCGATACCCCACAACACGACGGTGAACGCCATGATCGCGACCAGTACCACCAAACCAACGGCCAGTACCGAGGTAGAGAACATAAAACCTTCATCCGAGTGGATGTTCATGAATGTCGGCAAACCGACGTACAGCAGATAGACCGTGTAGCAGATTGCTGCTACACCGATGACCATTCCCAGCCACATGTGCGGATAAATTGCCGCTAATCCGCCGATAAACAGTGGTGACGCGGTGTACGTCGCAAAGGCGACGCAGCGCGCGGGGCTCGGGTTGGCGTCATAGGTACGTGCCATCCAGTGTATGAAACCACCCATCACCGCCACGCCCAAGAGCATCGCGATGTAGGACATTACCGTCATCCACAGTGCGCTTTCATGGGTCAGCATCACCGGCGCTCGACTGCCAATGACCCAACCTACCTGAGTAGTGCCTATATAAGCGGCTACAGCGGGAATCGCCGCAAGTATTAAAGTGTGAGTCAGGTACATGTGGCTGATGGTTTCTTCCTTATCGCCACGTATGTGTTGCCACTCGCGATCGGGATGGGTAAACAATCCCAAAACGTGATTTATCATGCCGTCACTCCTTTTATTATTGACCGTCGCCCCCCAGCGGAGCGCCTGTCGGGCCAAGCGCTCGGCAGGTGTAAGGCCACAGCCTTGACGCAGCAACGGATGCGACCTTATGTCGCAGTATAGGGACGCTAGTTGCATTGCTTTAGAGCAATTCGCGCTCTAAGCAGTGCTGTTAATCGCGACGCGCTATTAAGTTTGTGCGCCAAATTAGATGCGGTGCTAACGATGTTGCGCGACGTTACGGGTGGAAGCGAAGTGTCGGATAAAACAAATCCGGCATGCATCCGCTTGGGGTGTCGCGTAAAATGCCGGCCTTTTCCGAGTAACCAGTAGCGGATATCAGCACCATGGGCATCCTTTCAGTTCACCAGAATAAAGTGCAGAAGCGCCTGCGCCGCCTCGCTGGCGAAGCCGTGGCTGATTTCAAGATGATTGAACCGGGCGACAAGGTGATGGTGTGCCTGTCGGGCGGTAAAGACAGTTACACCCTGCTCGACGTGCTGATGCATTTTCAAAAAGTCGCTCCGGTGCGCTTCGATATCGTCGCGGTGAACATGGATCAAAAGCAGCCGGGCTTCCCCGAGCACGTGCTGCCTGCTTATTTTGAGGCCTTGGGCGTCGAGTACCACATCATCGAGAAAGACACCTATTCGGTGGTCAAGGAACTGATCCCGGAAGGTAAGACCACGTGTTCGCTGTGCTCACGCTTGCGCCGTGGGACGCTGTACACCTATGCCGATGAAATCGGCGCGACCAAGATGGCGCTGGGGCATCATCGCGATGACATCATTGAAACGTTCTTCCTGAACCTGTTCTTCAACGGTACGCTCAAGGCCATGCCGCCCAAGCTGCGGGCCGATGACGGGCGTAACGTGGTGATTCGGCCGTTGGCGTACTGCGCTGAAAAAGATATTCAGGCATTTGCCGACTTCAAGGGTTTCCCGATCATCCCCTGTAACTTGTGTGGCTCCCAGGAGAACCTTCAGCGCCAAGTGGTCAAGGACATGCTGGCGGACTGGGAAAGCAAAACCCCGGGCCGTACTGAAAGTATCTTTAGTGCGCTACAAAACGTCCAGCCGTCGCAACTGGCGGACCGTAACCTGTTCGACTTCACCCAACTGCGTATCGATGAAACCGCAGCTTCGCGCTTCGTCAACGTTACGAACCTTTAGGAACGGCATGCGCGACTACAAATGGCTTCTCGAATATAACCTGAACCGCTTTGGCTCGACCGCCGCCCTCGAAGCCCATTTACCCGACCCGAGATCCGCCGCGCAATTGCGCAAAATCGGCAATGACCGTTACCTGTCGGCGTTGGCACAGAGGGTGTTCCGTGCAGGGCTCAAGCACAGCCTGGTCGATGCCAAATGGCCGACGTTCGAGGAGGTATTTTTTCGTTTTGATCCGGAAAAAGTAGTGTTGATGGGCGCTGAGCACCTTGAGCGATTAATGCAAGACGCGCGGATCATTCGGCACCTGGGCAAATTGAAGAGCGTGCCGCGTAATGCTCAGATGATTCTGGACATCAGCAAAGAACATGGCAGCTTCGGTAATTTCATCGCCGATTGGCCGGTGACCGATATCGTGGGCTTGTGGAAGTACCTGTCCAAACACGGTTACCAACTGGGCGGCATGTCGGCGCCGAGTTTCTTGCGGATGGTGGGCAAAGACACCTTCATCCCGACCTACGACATGGTGGCGGGACTCAACGCTCAGGGCATCATCGACCGCGTGCCCACCAGTCTCAAAGACTTGGCTGCGGTGCAGGGCGCCTTTAACCAGTGGCACGCCGAGAGCGGGCGGCCGATGTGTCAGCTGTCGATGATGCTGGCGTATACGGTGAATCATTGATGGGCTGAGGATTGAAGATGTTTTGATTTCTGTGGGAGCGAATTTATTCGCGAAAGCGTCGGTACATTCGGCACCGTCTTCGCGAATGAATTTGCCTCAGCAGAGAGAGAGATTTGCCAGCTGCCTTCAAACCGCTCCTTCACCCGCCAACTTGCGGTTGTACTGAAAGCGCCACCTGACGTACAGCAACGCGCTGGTGAACACTGCCACGCTAACGAGCATTTCCAGGGCGCCAAATACGCTGCGGTGTGGGTCATAGACCGCCAATGCGCCTTTGATGAAGTACAGATTCACCACAAAGCACGTCCACGAATGGCCACGTGCACTGCCCGTGAGCATGCCCGGTAACAGCAGAAGCAACGGCACCAGCTCAATGGTCAGGATCACCCACGGGCGGGCGCCATGCAGGTCGGCAAAGATCAGGTAATACCCGGCCAGCAGCAGCATCAGAGCAAAAAAGCAGATCAGGCTGACAACCCGTGTCAGCCGAACCCGCGGCTCCAGCCATTCCAGCGCGGGTAAGACTTTAGGTGCTTTAGCCACGAGGCGTCTCCAGCAGTACGGCGGTTTTAGCCAAGCGTTGGCCCAAGGCCCTACACAAGGTGATTTCGTGCGGGTCCAGTGCGCGTTTGCCGTCGGCACCGGCATGGTGGCTTGCGCCATACGGCGTTCCGCCGCCGCTGGTTTCCAGTAAGGCGGCTTCGCTGTAAGGCAAGCCGGTCACGAGCATGCCGTGGTGCAGCAGCGGCAGCAGCATCGACATCAACGTGGTTTCCTGGCCGCCGTGCAGGCTGGCGGTGGAGGTGAACACGCTGGCAGGCTTACCGACCAACGCGCCGGTCAGCCACAAGGTGCTGGTGCCGTCGAGAAAGTATTTGAGCGGCGCGGCCATATTGCCGAAGCGTGTCGGGCTGCCTAACGCCAATCCGGAGCAGTTTTTCAGGTCGTCGAGGCTGGCATACAACGCGCCGGTCTCTGGGATGCTCGGTGCGACGGCTTCTATCTCCGAAGAAATCGCCGGCACGGTGCGCAGCCGCGCCTCCATGCCGCCCAGCTCGATTCCGCGGCCGATTTGCCGAGCCATCTCGCTGGTCGAGCCATTGCGGCTGTAATACAGAACCAAAATGTAGGGTGCGCTCACGAGAGAATCTCCAGCACGTTTTCTGGCGGCCGGCCAATGACGGCTTTTTCACCGACCACCAGAATCGGCCGTTCTATCAATTTGGGATGGGCTGCCATGGCCGCGATCAACTGCTCGTCTGTCAGGCTGGAATCGGCCAGGTTGAAGGTTTTATAGTCGTCTTCGCCGGTACGCAGTAACGCCCGGGCGTTGATGCCCAGCTTGCGCAGCAGATCGCGCAGTTGCGCGGCGTCCGGCGGCGTTTCCAGGTAACGGATGATGGTCGGCGTAAGGCCGCGCGCTTCGAGCAGTTCCAGCGCCCCGCGGGATTTCGAACAGCGCGGGTTGTGATAAAGCGTCATGTCGGTCATTTGCGGGTCGCATCTTGCGTAAGGTGGCGGCTATTCTACATCCGTGACGACCGCTGCTGAACCTTGAGGTGACCGGGGCGGTTATTGGTCGCAGTTAACCTGAATATTTTGGTGAAGGAGGGTCACATGGTAAGGCGATGGGTAGCAGCAGTGACGCTTCTCGGCAGTGTGTTGCTCAGCGGTTGTGGCGTGGACCTGGGGCCTGATCAGAACGGGCACAAGGTCGCCAGCGAGCAGGTCGACAAGCATTGGCTGGTTATCAACTATTGGGCAGAGTGGTGCGGTCCGTGTCGCACCGAGATCCCCGAGCTGAATGCATTGGCGAAACAGCTTAAAGACCAAAAAGTGAGCGTCTTCGGGGTTAATTTTGACGGCTTGCAAGGCGATGACTTGAAGTCAGCCAGCGCCGCGCTGGGCATTGGCTTTACCGTATTGGCCCAAGATCCGGCCGATCATTACGATTTGCCCCACAGCGAAGCGTTGCCGGTCACTTACATCATCGACGACAAGGGCAAGGTGCGCGAAACGTTACTGGGTGAGCAGACGGCAGCGGGTGTCAGCCAGCGGTTGGCGGCGTTGCGCGGAGAGGGGTGAGTGTTTGGCAGGTAAACCGCGAGATGGCCTTCGCGAACAAGTTCGCTCCCACAGAAGTATCGACATTCAGTGAGAGCCTATTTCCTGTCAGCAATTTCAGGCTGGTGGGAGCGAACGTGTTCGCGAAGGCGACAGGTCAAACGCCACTGGATCAGCTGTCTTCTAACCAAAACCGCAGCGGTTTGCCTTCTTCTGGCCATAGGCGCAGTTGTTCGATGGGGGAGATATCCCAGCGTTGGACTTTGGTCAGGGCGTCGAGGAAGCGTTGTTCCTGTTCCATCAATGCCGGCGAGCAGACCCGGCGGGTGCTGCCGACCATGCCAAAGTGAAATCTCTCGCCGTCTTGCGCATACGGCGCAAACCAATGGTTGCAGCCGGCGTTGCCATAGGCGCGGCCGTCTTTGCCTAAGGTCATGGTCAGGTGGCTACGGTCTACCAGGGGGCGTTCGCCAATCCATTCCAGCAAATAGCTGTGATCGTGCTGCACCCCCGGTGGCTCGGCGGCGCAGCCCAACAGGGTGCTGCCCAGCAGACCCAGCAGGACAGCACGCCTCATGCTGCTTGCTCTTGGCATTTGCGGCAAAAGTGCCTGTCGCCCTCAGTTTTCCACCCCAGCTCGGCAACGCGAGCGGCGGCTGCCGGCTTTTGCGCCTTGGTACCGAGCTTGGCGTCGACGGCAAATTCGAACTTCAACTCGACCTGGCATCCGTTGCAGTTGATCTGCCACTGGTGAATCGCCAGTTCTGCGAATGCCGGGCCTTGGGCCACCGCGACCCATTGGCCACGAGGGTTGATCAAGTGACGAACCTTTTCGACGGTCAGGCGCATGGACAAGTCCTTGCTGCCTTTGAGTGTGACCAAAAGCACATCATCGGCGTGAATCGAGCCGCCGTTGCCGGTGACTTGATAGCGTCCAGGCGCCAGCGCGCGGACTTCGGTCAAGGTGTGTTGTGGGTTAAGCAGGCTGTAGCGGAAATCGTGTTCGACCATGGGTCCTCCAAATCTGCGCGCATCCTACCAGTTTTTAGCCCTCTACCAGATTCTGTGGTGACCCCTGCGCCCAGCGGGCAATGTTGTCTAGGGTTGTCTGGGCAATAGCGCCCAGTGCCTCCCGGGTCAAGAACGCCTGATGTGCAGTGATGATCACATTCGGGAACGTCAACAGCCGCGCCAACACGTCATCTTGCAACGGCTGGTCAGAGCGGTCTTCGAAGAACAGTTTTGCCTCTTCTTCATAGACATCTAGCCCGAGGTAACCAAGTTGCCCGCTTTTCAGCGCTTCAATCAAGGCCGGCGTATCAACCAGCGCCCCGCGTCCGGTGTTGATCAACATTGCGCCAGGCTGCATCTGCGCCAACGTCGCGCTGTTAATAAGGTGCTTGCTTTGAGTGGTCAGCGGACAGTGCAGGCTGATGATCTGTGACTGCGCCAACAACTCTGGCAGGCTCAGATAACGTGCGCCGAGCGCTTCGACAACCGGATTTGGATAAGGGTCGTAGGCGAGCAGGCTGCAGCCAAACCCGGCCATGATTCGGGCGAAGGTCGCGCCAATCTGGCCGGTGCCGACGATGCCGACGGTCTTACCCACCAGGTCGAAACCGGTCAGTCCATGCAAGCTGAAGTCGCCATCGCGGGTGCGGTTATACGCGCGGTGCAAGTGCCGGTTCAACGCCAGAATCAAGGCCACGGCGTGTTCGGCCACGGCATGGGGAGAGTAGGCGGGGACTCGCACCACGCTGAGCCCGAGCGTGTGCGCAGCCGGCAAATCGACGTGGTTGTAACCCGCCGAGCGCAGGGCGATCAAGCGTGTACCGCCCGCCGCCAGATGCTCCAACACCGGCGCACTGAGGTCGTCATTGATAAAGGCGCACACCACCGGATGGCGGTCGGCCAGCGCAACAGTGTCGAGATTCAAGCGTGCAGGTTGGAAGTGCAGGTCTACGCCGCTGGGCAAGGTGGCGGCGAGGAAGCTTTCGCGGTCGTAGTTCTGGCTGCTGAAGACGAGGGTACGCATAACAAAACCTTATTGGCGGTGATGCTTAATGAGGTGTGCCTGAAAAACCGCCTTCGTCGGCAAGCCTACTCCCACAAGTATTCGTTCGACACAAGATATAACCGATTCATTTGAAGCCGTTATTGCTTTGGATCAAGCACTCACGCGGGCTTCCATGGCCAGCCGATTGATGGCCATGGCCAGTTCGTCTAGGGCTGCGTCGGCTTCCGGTGCGTCTTTCTTGAGCAAGGTTTCGCTGCGTTGGCAGGCCGCGCGCAATTGCGGGACGCCGCAATAGCGGGTCGCGCCGTGCAAGCGATGCACGCGTTCGATCAGTGCCGACGTGTCCCCGGCTTCCCGGGCGTTGCGGATGGCTTCGCGGTCGGTGTCCAGCGATGCAAGGAGCATGGCCAGCATGTCCGCCGCTAAATCCGCTTTGCCCGCCGCCAGACGCAAACCTTCCTCATGGTCAAGCACGTGCAGGTCGACGCTGTTTCGCGCCTGTTCGTTTTGCCGCTCGGGGGCGTGGTTGCGCAGTGCGAGGCCGGTCCACTTGAGCACCACCTGGGCCAATTGCCGCTCGCTAATCGGCTTGGTGAGGTAATCGTCCATGCCGCTTTGCAGCAGTGCGCGTTTTTCATTGGCCATGGCGTGGGCGGTGAGGGCGACGATGGGCAGCGAAGTGCTTTGGCGCTCGACTTCCCAGGCGCGAATCGCTTCAGTGGCCTGGCGCCCGTCCATGCCCGGCATCTGCACGTCCATCAGCACCAAGTCGAAGGCTTCCTTCTGCACCGCATTCACCGCGGCGTAACCGCTGTCGACTGCCACGACGTCAGCGCCCATGTCTTCGAGTAGTGTTTGCACGAGCAACAGGTTGGCGGGGTTGTCGTCGACACACAGCAGGCGCGGCGCCCGGCTCGATAACGGTTCGGCGGTATCGCTGCGTTGCTGTCTGGGCTGGATCAGTTCCGACAAGGCGCGACGTAATTTACGCGTACACGCGGGCTTGGCCTGCAACTGGCTCTGGGCGTTGGGCACGGCCAGCTGGAATTGCGCCTGTTCGGTGGTTGGGCAGAGCACCAACACCTTACAACCGAGGTTCTCCAAGTCCCAAATATGCTGACGCAAACGTTCAGGCGGCAATTCATGGGCGGTGATGCCCAGCACGGCCAAATCGATCGCTTGCGGCGTTTCGTGGGCGGCGGTGACGCCGTTGATCAGGCTTTCGAGGTTGTTGAACGTAACGGCTTCAAGGCCACAATCTTCCAATTGATGCTGCAGGGCCTGGCGCGCCAATTCGTGATTTTCCAGCACCGCGACCCGCCGGCCGAGCAGCGGCGCAGACGGTAAGTCCTCCAGGTCGCCTCGAGTTTTTGGCAGGTTCAAGCTGATCCAGAATTCCGAGCCTTCGCCCGGCGTACTGTCGACGCCGATTTCGCCGCCCATCTGTTCGATCAAGCGCTTGGAGATCACCAGCCCCAGCCCGGTGCCGCCCGGTTGCCGGGACAGCGAGTTATCCGCCTGACTGAACGCTTGAAACAGCGCGCGGACGTCCTGGCTGGAGAGGCCGATGCCGGTGTCCTGCACACTGATTCGCAGTTGCACGCTGTCTTCTTGCTCATCTTCGAGCATGGCGCGGGCGACGATGGTCCCTTCGCGGGTGAACTTGATCGCGTTGCTTACCAGGTTGGTGAGAATTTGCTTGAGCCGCAGCGGATCACCCAGCAACGCCAAGGGCGTGTCGCGGTACACCAGACTCACCAGTTCCAGCTGTTTGGCGTGGGCGGCCGGGGCGAGAATGGTCAGCGTGTCTTGGAGCAGATCCCGCAGATTGAAAGGGATGCTGTCGAGGACCAACTTGCCGGCTTCGATTTTCGAGAAGTCGAGAATCTCGTTGATGATACTCAACAGGCTGTCGGCAGACTTTTCGATGGTGCCCAGATAATCCAACTGACGCGGAGTCATTTCACTTTTTTGGAGTAAATGGGTGAACCCGAGAATTCCGTTAAGCGGCGTTCGAATCTCATGACTCATGTTGGCGAGGAATTCAGATTTGATGCGGCTGGCTTCCAACGCTTCTTTGCGCGCAAGGTCCAGTTCGATGTTCTGGATTTCGATGGTTTCCAGATTTTGCCGAACGTCTTCCGTGGCTTGATCAATGCTGTGTTGCAGTTCTTCCTGGGCATTTTGCAGGGTGGCCGCCATACGATTGATGCCCGAGGCCAGCTCGTCCAGCTCCAGGCTGCCCAAGGGTGGCAGTCGAACTTCCAAATTGCCGTCTTTCAGTTGCGCCACGGCGACTTTGACACGGCTGATGGGCACGCTGATGGTGCGACTCATGCGCAGCGCCACGATCGCCGTCAGAATCAGCCCGGTGGCGATCAGCAACAAACTGGCGAACAGGCTGCGATAGCCGCGTAGCAGCGTGCCGGTGTGGGACAGTTCAATTTCGACCCAACCCAACAGGCGGTCGGCTTCCTCGGGAATTATCTCGCCGGTCAGGTGGCGTTGACGACCAAATACCGGCAATAAAAAGCGCGTGGCGTCGTTGCCCGAGCGTTGCAGCAGGTGCGTACTGTTTCCGACAGGCTGTTGGTTGATCATGCTGGGTCCGGCATGGGACAGCATGGTGCGGTCCGCGTCCAGAAACGAGACGGATCGCACGTCACCGAACTCCAATGCTTGCCCGGCAATACGCTCGAGCAACACATGGTCATTGCGGCCCATTGCGGGGGCCGCCAGCGGTGCCAGCTCTTCGGCGATCATTTCGCCGCGCTGTAGCAACTGAGCTTGCAGGTCTGACAGTTGCATCCACGTAAAATAGCCGCCAAGAACTCCGGCCATCAGCAACGCTGGAACCAGGGTCAACAACAATACGCGGCCTTTAATACCCAGCTTGTTCAGCACGCTATCTCTCCAGCATCCAAGCCAACATGTTCAAGACCGCAGTGTAGCGAGTTGCTTACGCGCGATCACCCTCCCTGTAGGAGACGGCGTTTAAGTCCCGATATAGCCTTCAGTTATAGCCCGCGCATTTTGCGTGATATGGGGTTTTGACGTTTGCCGTTATGATAGGCGCCCCCGCAGTCTGGATTGCGAAAACGCCATGACCTTGCAGTATCAAACCATCGCCGATTGCGTCGGCAACACCCCTCTGGTGCGTTTACAACGCCTGGCCGGTGACACCACCAATACCCTGCTGTTGAAGCTTGAGGGCAACAACCCGGCTGGCTCGGTGAAAGACCGCCCGGCGCTGTCGATGATTACCCGCGCCGAGTTGCGTGGGCAAATCCACCAGGGCGACACCCTGATCGAAGCGACCTCTGGCAACACCGGCATTGCACTGGCCATGGCCGCTGCGATCAAAGGCTACCGGATGATTTTGATCATGCCGGACAACTCCAGCGCCGAGCGCAAGGCGGCGATGACTGCCTATGGCGCCGAGCTGATTCTGGTCAGCAAGGAGCAGGGCATGGAAGGCGCCCGCGACCTTGCCCAGAGGATGCAGACCGAAGGCCGCGGCAAGGTACTCGATCAATTCGCCAACGGTGATAACCCCCAAGCGCATTACACCAGCACAGGCCCGGAAATCTGGCGGCAGACCGGTGGCACCATCACGCACTTCATCAGCTCTATGGGCACCACCGGCACCATCATGGGTGTCTCGCGGTACCTCAAGGAGCAGAATTGCGCCGTACAGATCATCGGCTTGCAGCCCATGGACGGTGCGTCTATTCCGGGTATTCGGCGCTGGCCGCAAGAGTACCTGCCGAAGATCTACCAAGCAGACCGCGTGGACCGAATCGTCGACATGGCCCAGGCCGAAGCCGAAGACGTCATGCGCCGGCTGGCTCGCGAAGAAGGCATCTTCTGTGGCGTGTCCTCAGGCGGGGCGGTAGCCGGTATGTTGCGCCTATCCCAAGAAGTCGAGAACGCGGTCATGGTCGCTATCATTTGTGACCGAGGCGACCGTTACCTGTCGACCGGCGTTTACGACGAACCTAACTGATGGCCAAGCAAGAGCGTGGCCTGCGATTTCAGCCCACCGGCGGCACCAAAGCGCCGCAAGTGCCCACCGGTAAAAAACAACGTCTGACCATTGAGCGACTAGCCAATGACGGCCGGGGCATTGCCTTTGTTGAAGGCCGTACCTGGTTTGTCGCCGGCAGCCTGGCCGGTGAAGAGGTGGAAGCCCGCGTGCTGAACGCCCACGGTAAAGTTGTCGAAGCGCGCACTGAACGGATATTTCAAGCCAGCGCCATGCGTCGACCGGCACCCTGTGTGCATTTCGGTCGATGCGGTGGTTGCAGCGTTCAGCATATTTCCCATGACGATCAGCTTGCCCTGAAACAGCGCATGCTCGCCGACCAATTGACGCGTGTCGCAGGGGTCGAGCCCGATGAGTGGGCGCCGCCGTTGACCGGCCCTGAATTTGCCTACCGTCGCCGGGCGCGGGTCGCTGTACGTTGGGACGCCAAAGCCAAACGTCTGGACGTAGGGTTCCGTGCCGCGTCGAGTCAAGACATCGTGGGCGTCGATGAATGCCCGGTGCTGGTACAGGCTTTGCAGCCAATCATGGCGCAATTGCCAGCCATGTTGCGGCAGTTCAGCAAACCGCAGGTGTTGGGCCACGTTGAACTGTTCAGTGGTTCATCGACCGCCGTATTGTTACGTCATACCGCGCCGTTGACCGAGGCCGATCTGGCGTTGCTGCAAGGATTTTGCGCTGCGCACCATGCGCAACTGTGGCTGCACGGTGAGGGTGAACCGCAACCGGTGGACCCGACGCAGGCCTTGGGTTATCGACTTGAGCAGTGGAACTTGCAGTTGGCGTACCGACCTGGCGATTTCATACAGGTCAACGCCGCCGTCAACGCGGCGATGATTGGCCAGGCAATGGAATGGCTGGCGCCGCAGGCCGATGAGCGTATTCTCGATCTGTTCTGCGGGCTCGGTAATTTTGCGTTGCCGCTGGCCAAGCAGGCCCGCGAAGTGGTGGCGGTGGAGGGTGTTGCGACCATGGTCGAACGTGCCTCGGCCAATGCAATGAGTAATGATCTGCATAATGTGAAGTTCGTTCAGGCGGATTTGTCACAGCCCTTGGCAGACGTGGGCTGGGCCGCAGAGCGTTTTTCTGCGGTGCTCTTGGACCCGCCACGCGACGGTGCTTTTGAGGTTGTACGCAAGGTTTCTGCGTTAGGTGCCGAACGGTTGCTGTATGTGTCATGCAACCCGGCAACTTTAGCGCGCGACACTGTCGAATTGATCAAACAGGGCTACCGATTAAAACGTGCCGGTATCCTCGATATGTTTCCGCAGACGGCGCATGTCGAGGCTATGGCGTTATTTGAGGCGAGTAAGTAAGCAGTACGGCTCAAGAAATGAGCCGGCCGTTTACAGGGAATCTCGTTTAATCCGACTGGCCCGCGAACGCACAGCCCTTGCCTGCCCAGCAAGAGGCGTTTGCTCAAGAAGGCCAGCGACTGAAGGCGCTTTTTATCGCGCCGTAGGGAAGGTAAGCAACATGGTACAGGTGAGAGCGCACCAGCCGATCAACACCGATGGCAGTATCAATCTCGATGCATGGCTCGATCATGTCGTCAGTGTCGACCTCGTATTAGACCGACAAGCATTGAAAGAAGCGTGCGAATTTGCCCGCCACGCTGAGCAACAAGACAATGCCTCAAAGAATTTATGGGCAGAAGGGACCTCAAGTTTCCAGGCTGGCCTGGAAATCGCCGAGATCCTTGCTGACCTCAAGCTCGATCAAGACTCCTTGGTGGCGGCGGTTATTTACCGGGGCGTACGCGAAGGCAAGATTCAGCTTCCAGAGGTCACCCAACGCTTCGGCCCGACGGTCTCCAAACTGATCGACGGCGTGCTGCGTATGGCCGCGATCAGCGCCAGTCTCAGCCCGCGCCAGTCGTTGGTGCTGGGCAGCCAGGCGCAGGTGGAAAACCTGCGCAAGATGCTCGTGGCCATGGTCGATGACGTACGCGTCGCCCTGATCAAACTGGCGGAACGCACCTGCGCGATCCGTGCGGTGAAGAACGCCGCAGAGGAAAAGCGCAACCGGGTCGCCCGGGAAGTGTTCGACATCTACGCGCCACTGGCTCATCGCCTAGGTATTGGTCATATCAAATGGGAATTGGAGGACCTGTCCTTCCGCTACCTAGAGCCCGATCAGTACAAGCAAATCGCCAAATTGCTCCATGAACGTCGCCTCGACCGAGAGCGGTTTATCAGCGATGTCATGGGGCAGTTGGAGCACGAACTGCTGGCCACCGGTGTGAAATCCAACATCAGCGGCCGCGCCAAACACATCTATTCGATCTGGCGCAAAATGCAGCGCAAAGGTCTGGAATTCAGCCAGATCTATGACGTGCGTGCGTTGCGCGTGCTGGTTCCCGAAGTCCGCGACTGCTACACCGCGCTGGGTATCGTGCATACCTTATGGCGGCACATTCCCAAGGAATTCGACGACTACATCGCTAACCCCAAGGAAAACGGCTACCGCTCGCTGCACACGGCGGTCATCGGTCCCGAAGGCAAAGTGCTGGAAGTGCAGATCCGTACCCACGCCATGCACGAAGAGGCGGAGCTGGGGGTGTGCGCGCACTGGCGCTATAAAGGCACTGACGTCAAATCTGGCTCGAATCACTACGAAGAGAAAATCTCTTGGCTGCGTCAGGTGCTCGAGTGGCATGAAGAGCTGGGCGACATCGGTGGGCTGGCGGATCAGTTGCGGGTCGATATCGAGCCGGATCGGGTTTACGTGTTCACCCCGGATGGTCACGCCATTGACTTGCCCAGAGGCTCGACGCCGCTGGATTTCGCCTATCGCGTGCACACCGAGATTGGCCACAACTGCCGTGGGGCGAAGATCAACGGGCGCATCGTGCCGCTCAACTACAGCCTGCAGACCGGTGAACAGGTCGAGATCATCACCAGCAAGCACGGCACGCCAAGCCGCGACTGGCTGAACTCGAACCTGGGTTACATCACCACGTCACGGGCGCGGGCGAAGATCGTCCATTGGTTCAAATTGCAGGCCCGCGATCAAAACGTCGCCGCCGGTAAAACCTTGCTGGAACGTGAACTCGCACGGTTGGCACTGCCGCAGGTGGACTTTGATAAGTTGGCGGAAAAAGCCAACCTCAAAATTGCCGATGACATGTTTGCCGCTCTTGGCGCTGGCGACCTGCGTTTGGCGCAACTGGTGAACCTGGCGCAGCAACTGGTCGAGCCGGAGCGTGGTAACGAACAACTGGAACTGATCCCGCGCAAAGCCACGGGGTACAAGCCGGGCAAGCGCGGCGATATTCAGATTCAGGGCGTCGGCAACCTGATGACGCAAATGGCTGGCTGTTGCCAACCGCTGCCGGGCGACGCGATTGTCGGCTACATCACCCAGGGCCGAGGCGTCAGTATCCACCGTCAGGATTGCGCGTCAGTGCTGCAGTTGGGTGGTCGCGAACCAGAGCGAATCATTCAGGTCAGTTGGGGGCCGGTACCGGTGCTCACTTACCCGGTGGATATCGTGATCCGAGCCTACGACCGCTCCGGCTTGTTGCGTGACGTTTCCCAGGTCCTGCTCAACGAGCGGATCAACGTACTGGCGGTCAACACCCGCTCGAACAAAGAAGACAACACCGCGCTCATGTCGCTGACCATCGAGATTCCGGGGCTGGATGCATTGGGGCGTTTGTTGGGACGAATTTCCCAGCTGCCGAACATCATCGAAACCCGGCGTAATAGAACGCCTTGAGTACCTGTAGGAGGGTCCGCCACGTCTTCGACGCCGCGCTGTCTCGCAGCAAACTGGGCGGTACTTTGTATGGCTTGAGGTTGCAGCGTGTCAGGACTGGCGCCTTCCCGAATAAATTCGGTCCCACAGTTTTTCGCGCAATGCACACATTTGTAGACGCTGCCGAAGGCTGCGACAAGGGCCGAAGGACCTTCGCCAACAAGTTGGCTCTACAGATGGCCGCCTCCCTGTAGATCGCCGGTGAATTGAATATCAAATTACGGAAAGAGGCCCCGTGAAACCATGCGGCCGAACGTAGGCGTTGCGCAGGGGGGAACGAGGCATGGACGCCGAGTTAGCCGCACGGGGCCAGGGACGGCCCCTTGCGGCGACCCCCGGAGCAACGCCGGAGTGAGGGAAGACCGAGCCTAAGCGAGGTCCTGCATGGTGGGGCAAGCGTTTTGGGTTACCTTTTTGGCGGTTGAAAAAGGTGACTCGCTGTAAAAGCGAAACCATAAGCTCAGCAACTACAAAGGCCGGATAAACACACGTAACCTAGCGCCAACCCGTTGTTTTTAAAAGATTAAAAAGTAGTTTGATAAGAGCCAACGTGTTGGCGAAGGTTGGAGGCGGTGTCATTTTTACAACCGCTTCGCCAACACGTTGGCTCCTACAAAGTAATGTTTAACGAGACTTCCCATGCATACTCTCCAAGACCTACTGCACCTCATGGCCCGGCTGCGCGATCCGCAGTTCGGCTGCCCGTGGGATATCAAACAGACCTACGCCAGCATCGTTCCGCATACCCTGGAAGAAGCGTATGAAGTCGCCGATGCCATTGAGCGCGGTGACTTTGATCATCTACAGGGCGAGTTGGGTGATTTGCTGTTTCAAGTGGTGTATTACAGCCAACTGGCCCGTGAAGAAGGCCGCTTCGAATTCGACGGTGTGGTCGACAGCATCACTCGCAAACTGATACGTCGTCACCCGCATGTGTTTCCGACGGGCGATTTATACGCGCCGTTGGAAACCCCGCGTTTGGACGAGGCCCAGGTCAAGCAGCGCTGGGAAGAAATCAAGGCTGAAGAACGCGCGGAAAAGGCCGAGGCGCCGGAGCAGTTGTCGCTGCTCGATGACGTGCCAAACGCCTTGCCGGCCTTGTCTCGGTCGGTAAAACTGCAAAAGCGTGCGGCGCAGGTCGGATTCGATTGGCCCGATGCCCTTCCGGTGCTCGACAAGGTTCGCGAAGAACTCGACGAAGTGCTGGAGTCCATGGCCGATGACGATGCTGAGGCGGTTGCCGAAGAGATCGGCGACTTGCTGTTCTCGGTGGTCAATCTGGCCCGCCACCTTAAAGTTGATCCAGAAACGGCTTTGCGCGCCGCCAATGCTAAATTCGAAAGACGCTTTCGATTCATCGAACAGGTATTGCGCGAAACCCACCGTCCCATAGAAAATTGCACCCTCGAAGAATTGGACGCTCTGTGGGGCGAAGCCAAACGTCAGGAAAAGAACGCGCCATGAGTATTTCCCTCCGCGACCAGTTGCTCAAAGCAGGCTTGGTCAATCAAAAGCAGGCCAAGCAGGTCGGCAAAGACAAGCAGAAAGAACAGCGTCTGGTGCACAAGGGCCAGATAGAAGCTGATGATTCCCAGAAGCGCGCTGCCCAAGAGGTCATGGCCGAGAAGGCTAAGCGTGATCAGGAGCTCAATCGTCAGCAGCAGGAGAAGGTCGAGCAGAAAGCCCGCGCCGCGCAGGTCAAGCAATTGATCGAAGTGTCGCGCTTGCCCAAGCTGACGACCGAGGATTACTACAATTTCGTCGACGACAAGAAGGTCAAGCGTATCTCGGTCAACGCGTTGATGCGTAACAAGCTCAGCGCCGGGTCGTTAGCCATTGTTAACCACGCGGGCGGCTACGAGATCATTCCCCGTGAAGCAGCACTGAAGATCCAGGAGCGCGACCCGCGCCGGATCGTGTTGCTTAACGTGCCAACTGAAGCGCCGGATGCTGATGACCCGTACGCGGCGTATCAGGTGCCTGATGACCTGATGTGGTAAACCTCTGCGCCAGATAAACAAAACCCGCCGAGGCGGGTTTTGTTTTTACTGCGATTCCGAAATGACGTCTTACGAGGTGCGCTGGCTTTCCAGGTCTTCAAGCTCAGCTTTGTATTGGTGAGCTTCCGTCTCGTTATGGAACATCCCGACCAACAAGTCCTGTTGATGTACATCCCAAACTTGCTGACCAGAAGCCTGGCTTTCATGGGAGAGGTGGGAAAAGTCGCGTTCAGTAACTTTTACGGTCATCTAGAAGACTCCTGACACTGGTGTCTGCGACAACGCGTCGCAGGCGTCTTTTATAATTTTGTTAGCAGACTAAGTAAATAGCTTTTATTTGCAATTCACCTTTACTAGAACCGAAAAAATGGCTCTGGGTCACGGGTTGTAAGGGCGCGAGCCAGAACGGATCAATATGAAGAATAATTTACCCAGACAGCTCGCGTTCAGCTTGCCTTGTAGGAGGGTCCGCCACGTCATCGATGCCGCGCTGTCGCGCAGCACATTCTGCGGGAGCAGGCTTGCCTGCGAAGAGGCCCGTACTCGCGCAGCTGATGTCGACTTGAAACCTGGGTCGCCTACGATGACGCTTTCGTTGGCAAGCCAATCTCCCACAAGGACTTCGGCAGATTTGGAATAGTAAGCACCAATATTCTTCGCGGCCTTCGGCAGTCCTTAAAATTATCTTCTGAATTCAAAAAGGTTATCCGGTGTTTGATAAGAGCCAACGTATTGGCGAAGCGCTGTGTCAGTGATGCCGTCTCGCCAATAGCTTGGCTCCTAGGAGAGTTACGGGCGTAAAAAAGCCCCGCTAAAAAGCGGGGCCTTGGGGTTTCGCGTCATCAGGCCAATCAGCTTCCTTTCACGGTCCGGCCGTTGACGGTGCCGTCTTGCAGCATGATGTTGTATTCCTTGCCGTCGTTCTCAACCTGTTGCAGGCGAACCAGCAGGTAGTCCCAATCTTTGGCGAACCACATCACGGTGATGCGTTTGCTTTGGGTTGGATCACGGACGCGTTCAACTTTGATGGCTTCGACTTGGCCCGCTTTAGTGGAAACCTTTTCCAGGCCCAGAACGCGGAAGTCATAAGTGTCGACCTCATCGCCATCGACAACTTGGTAGCTCATGCTTTTTTTGCCAGCGGCAACGTCGTTCTGCAATGCCAGCTGATACGTCGATTTGTCGAGGATGCCGCGATTCAGTGGCACGGTGAACGCGGTGCCGCGGTCAGAACCATTGATGATTTTGGCTGCCCAGTCGAAGGTCATGTCGACTTTCTTGGATTTACCCAAACCACCACGTTCGAAGTTGTAGGTCTGTGGCAGCAGGGCGTCTTTGTCGACTTTCAGCGTACTGACTTCGGTCAGGCTGGCGATCATCATGGAAGCCTTGAAACTCAGGGTCCAGGTGTCGTTGGCATCTTTTACGAGGCTGCGTTGAGCTGTGCCGCCGCTGATGGGCAGTTGCTTCCAGTCAGCGGTATATGAAGCAGAATAGGGTTGCAGGTCAGCGGCCTGAACAGCAGGCAGTGCGAGCAAAGCGAAAGCGAACAGCAAAGCGCGACGCATAGTATCTCCTAGGTTCGAATCAAGTGGCCACGGGCCCCAAGTAACTGGCCGTCCAGCGAAGCGCCGTGTTCGTCAAGGCTCAATCGTCCTTCGGCAAACCAGCGAATCGCCAGCGGATAAATCTGGTGTTCCTGAGCATGAACGCGTTGCGCCAGGCTGCTTGGCGAATCATCTGACTCAACCGAAACGACTGCCTGTACGACCAGAGGACCTCCATCGAGTTCCTCGGTCACGAAATGCACGCTGCAACCATGCTCACTGTCACCAGCTTCCAGTACCCGTTGGTGAGTGTGCAAGCCTTTATATCGCGGCAGCAGGGAAGGGTGGATGTTGATCAAGCGTCCCTGATAATGCCGAACGAACGCCGCACTCAAGATTCGCATGAATCCGGCGAGCACCACCAGCCTGGGTTTGAACGTATCGATCAGCTCGATCAGCGCAGCATCGAAGGCCTCGCGGCCTTCAAACGCGGTATGGTCCAACACCCGGGTTTCGATGCCGGCAGCCTTGGCCCGCTGGAGGCCGAAAGCATCGGCGCGGTTGGAAATTACCGCGCAGATCCGGGCCGGTTGATCGACGCCGTGGAGGCGCTCGATCATGGCTTGCAAATTACTACCGGTACCGGACAGCAGCACCACTACATCACACGCTGACATCAGTGTGCCTTGAGGTTTTTCAGCTCGACCTGCGCATCGCCTTCAACGGCTTTCGCGATCCGACCAATAACCCACGGCTGCTCGCCGGCTTCACGCAGCACGTTCAGCGCGATGTCGACGTGTTCCTGAGCAACGCAAATAACCATGCCGACGCCGCAGTTGAGGACACGGTGCATTTCTGTTTCGGCAACGTTGCCTTGCTGCTGTAACCAATCGAACACTGCCGGGCGCTGCCAACTGGCGACGTCGACCACGGCTTGAGTGCCTGCGGGCAGTACGCGCGGAATGTTGTCCACCAGGCCGCCGCCGGTGATGTGCGCCATGGCCTTGACCGCGCCGGTGTCCTTGATCAGCTTGAGCACCTGCTTGACGTAGATACGGGTCGGTGCCATCAGCAGGTCGGTCAACGGCTTGCCGTCGAGCTGGATGGTTTCGATATCGGCGCCAGCGACTTCGATGATTTTGCGGATCAGCGAGTAACCGTTTGAGTGCGGGCCAGAAGACGGCAGGGCTAGCAGTGCGTCACCGACCGCGACTTTCGAGCCGTCGATGATGTCGGCTTTTTCCACAACGCCGACGCAGAAGCCCGCCAGGTCGTAGTCTTCGCCTTCGTACATGCCCGGCATTTCAGCTGTTTCGCCGCCTACCAGCGAGCACCCTGCCAGTTCACAGCCTGCGCCAATGCCGGTCACGACCTGGGTCGCGGTTTCGACGTTGAGCTTGCCGGTGGCGTAGTAGTCGAGAAAGAACAGCGGCTCTGCACCACACACGATCAGGTCGTTGACGCACATGGCCACCAAATCGATGCCGATGGTGTCGTGCTTGTTCAGGTTCAGCGCCAGACGCAGCTTGGTGCCCACGCCGTCGGTGCCGGAAACCAGCACGGGTTGCTTGTAGCCAGCCGGGATTTCGCAAAGGGCGCCGAAGCCACCCAGGCCGCCCATGACTTCCGGACGCTTGGTGCGCTTGGCAACGCTTTTAATGCGTTCAACCAATGCTTCACCGGCGTCGATGTCTACACCGGCGTCTTTGTAGCTCAGGGAGGGTTGCTTGCTCATAATCCAGGCCTTTAGGGGGGATTCGGGGGATCGACTGCTAAAGCAGGGCCGTTCAAAAAACATCGCGAGGGTAATAACGCGTCGTTTCAGGGGCCGCTGCCATCGTCAGTCTGTGAAGGCGCGCGATTTTATCAGGCTTACAGGGCAGCGGCCATCCTTAGGCCGACCGGTAGGCTGTTGAGGAGAAAATAATTCACCAGTGTGCTCGCGCTGGCTCGTTCGTCGGCGCCTGTATAAGGTGTAGCTCTGATTATTTGTGAATGATTCGACCCGATGTGTGGTCTCAACCGCATCAGTTGTGTCATGCGTTCTTTTTTTTGTGTCATTTTTGGCCTTCGGGAATCCTTAATGCGTCTTTCTACCCAGCGTTTTTCTAAATTATTATTCGTGGGCTGCCTCTCACTTGTCAGCTTGCCCAGCTTCGCGGAAACCGTCAGCAACCTGTACCAAGTGCGTGAGCCCGTTACTGGGCAATCGCCTGACGAGCGTACGCAGGCGACCCAGCGCGCCCTCGAAACCTTGGTCCTGCGTCTGACCGGTGATCCAAAGGCTATGCAAAGCGCGGGCTTGTCTGAGGTGCGCAAAGACCCGCAGCAGATCATCAGTAAATATGGCTACGAGGCTGGTCCGCCGGAAACCTTGCTGGTGGATTTCGACCCGGTCAGCGCCGACAACTCGTTGCGAAAGGCCGGCCTGCCGTTGTGGGGCACCAATCGCCCGGCCATTTTGGGCTGGTGGTTGAACGATGCTACTGACGGTTCAAATCTGGTGGGCGACGGTCAGGCGCTGGCCGAACCGTTGCGCCGCGCGGCTCAGCACCGTGGCTTGCCGTTACGGTTGCCGCTGGCGGACTTAAGTGAGCAAATCGTCGCCACCGCGAAGAATCTAGAAGGCTCGGACCCTGCGCCCTTAAAAGAGGCCTCTGATCGATATGGCGCCGATGCTTTGCTGGCCGTGCATGCCCATCAAGACGGCGGACAATGGCAAGCCACGTGGCGTTTATGGCTCGGTGCTCAGCGTGAGCAGGGCACCGCCACTGGCACGGATACTGCGGCATTGGCTGATGCGGTGATGTTGGCAGTCAGCGAGCGCCTGGCGCCGCATTTCGTGGTCAGGCCCGGCGCGTCCACCGGTCTGGTATTGCACGTGCAAGGCATGACCTTGGAGCGCTACGCGCAGTTGGGTCGTTTGCTTGATCCGTTTGGCGCAAAATTGAAAAGCGTGGAAGGGGATTCCATCACTTATGACCTCAGTGGCAGCGCTGACCAATTGCGGTCGCAGTTGTCCCTGGCCAAGTTGCAGGAAGTTCCGGTCAGCGAGGTAGCGCCTGAGGCGCCGACCCAGCCAGCCGCCGTTGGCGGGGTGGCGCCTGTTGCGCCAGCACGGCAAACGCCTTCGTCGCCGCAGTTGAATTTCCGCTGGTAGACATGGAATGCTTGTATACGGTTTTTAATTTTCGGGTGTTAAAGGGGCAGTAATGGCTGGTTCACGTCGTTTGTTCTGGATTGGCGGGGTTGCCCTGCTGTGCGTGTTCGTGTTTTTGCTGCACCCGATCCTGACACCGTTTTTGATTGCATTGCTGTTGGCGTACATGGCCGACCCGTTGGTTGACCGGCTGGAGGCCGTCGGGTCATCGCGCACGCTGGGCGTGGTTGTGGTGTTCGGTATGTTCACACTGGTATTCATGACTTTGTTATTGGTGTTGGTGCCGATGCTCGCCAAGCAATTGTTCCGCTTGTATGAGCTTGCACCGCAAATACTCGATTGGTTGCAACACACGGCATTGCCGTGGACCCAGGCAAAGCTGGGCCTGGCAGAAGGTTTCTGGAAGTTTGACAAGGTCAAGGCCGCTATTTCTGAGCACATGGGCCAGACCAGCGACATCGTTGGCATCGTATTGGCCCAGGCCACGGCCTCAAGCCTGGCGCTGATTGGTTTGCTGACCAATCTGATATTGATCCCGGTGGTGTGCTTCTACCTGCTGCGTGACTGGGACGTGATGATGGCGAAGGTGCGTAACCTCTTGCCGCGCCATCGCGAAGGACAAATCGTCAAGTTGGCTGGCGAATGCCACGAAGTGTTAGGCGCATTTATTCGCGGGCAGTTGTTGGTCATGGTCGCCCTGGGGTTCATCTACGCGGCGGGCCTGATGTTGGTGGGTCTGGAGCTGGGCCTGTTGATCGGAGTAATTGCCGGTCTCGCCGCCATCGTTCCGTACATGGGGTTTGTGATAGGCATTGGCGCGGCGATTATTGCCGGCCTGTTTCAGTTTGGTGGTGATCTGTACCCGATGATGGGCATTGTCGCGGTGTTCATGATTGGTCAGGCGCTGGAAGGCATGGTGCTGACGCCATTGCTGGTGGGCGACCGAATCGGCTTGCACCCGGTGGCAGTGATTTTTGCAATTCTGGCCGGGGGTGAGCTCTTTGGCTTCACCGGCGTGTTGTTGGCGCTCCCGGTAGCAGCCGTGATCATGGTGGTCCTGCGCCATGCCCATGACGTCTATAAAGAGTCAGATATCTATGGCGGAACGGAAGATCCTGATTTGTAGCTTCTACAGGCCGTCTCAAACCTTTGATTTTGCTACCGCATTGTGTGCCCAGCGCCACCGGTATAAACTTTGCACACTTTACACAGAGGCCCCTAGCGGTTCGCCTGAACCGCTCAGCCAGCATGAAACCGATTCAGCTGCCCTTGGGTGTGCGTCTGCGCGATGACGCCACTTTCATCAATTACTATCCCGGCGCTAATGCTGCAGCACTCGGCTATGTCGAGCGGCTGTGTGAGGCCGATGCTGGCTGGACCGAAAGCCTGATTTATCTCTGGGGCAAGGACGGCGTCGGTCGCACTCATCTGTTGCAAGCTGCTTGCTTGCGCTTGGAGCAAATGGGTGAGCCTGCGGTATACCTGCCGCTGGCCGATCTCTTAAGTGAAGGGGTCAAACTCCTCGACAATCTTGAGCGGTACGAACTGGTGTGCCTGGACGACCTGCAAGCGGTGGTCGGTAAGCCGGAGTGGGAAGAAGCCTTATTTCATCTATTCAATCGCCTGCGCGACAGCGGTCGCCGTTTATTGATTGCGGCGTCGCAATCGCCCCGGGAGTTGCCGGTCAAGCTGCTCGATCTTAAATCGCGCCTGACCATGGCCTTGGTGTTCCAGATGCGCGGGCTGTCTGACGAAGACAAGCTGCGCGCCCTCCAACTTCGGGCTTCACGCCGTGGCTTGCACCTGACCGATGAAGTCGGCCATTTTATTCTGACCCGTGGCACCCGCAGCATGAGCGCATTGTTCGAGCTGTTGGAGCGCCTCGACCAAGCGTCGTTGCAGGCACAACGCAAGCTGACCATTCCGTTTTTGAAAGAGACGCTGGGTTGGTAATTCCGTCGTGATAGCCCCGGATCTGCTGATGCAAACGGCGGCGGCGCTACGCCACGCTCAGCGCATTTTAGTGATTACCGGTGCTGGCCTGTCGGCCGATTCAGGTTTGCCCACCTATCGCGGGGTCGGCGGTCTCTATAACGGCACAACGGTGGACGGTCTGCCCATCGAAATGGCGTTGTCAGGGCCGATGCTGCGCCGCGATCCCGCACTGTGCTGGAAATACATCGCCGAGTTGGGAAAAGCGTGTCTGGGGGCGCAACCGAATGCAGCGCATTACGCCATCGCTCAATTGCAGCGAATCAAGCCTGACTGTTGGGTGTTGACGCAGAACGTCGATGGCTATCACCGAGCAGCGGGCAGTCCACCTGAGCGCTTGATCGAAATTCACGGGCAGCTGTCACCTTTGTTCTGTCAGTCCTGCGGCGCGGTTGATCCGCAGTTGAGCGAGCATCTGCAGCGGCCATTACCGCCACTGTGCAAAACATGCCAGGGGATATTGCGCCCGCCGGTGGTGTTGTTTCAGGAAATGCTGCCCGAGCGGGCGATGGAGACGCTGCACGAGGAGATGGCCAAGGGTTTTGATGCCGTATTGACGATCGGCACCACGGCCAGTTTTCCGTACATTCATGAGCCCGTGCTGCGTGCGCGTGTGGCTGGGGGCTTTACCGCAGAGATAAATCCGCAGCGCACCGATCATAGCGCGGCGATGGATGTGTTTCTGGGCTGTAGAGCCTTAGAGGTTATGGAGTTGCTGATAAGTCACATCTAGATCGATTGAATTTGCAAATGAGGATGATAGAGGGCATAGTCTCGACTTCTTTACATATCAGCCACGGTCGTGCACATGTTCACTCGGTTCGCACCCCTCGTGCCTCTCGCACTGGTTACATTCCTTTTTGGTTGCGCGGCACAGATGCCCGTCTCGCAACAACAGCAACACTCTCCGGTTTTTCAGAACTCCATGACGGCGCAATCTGCGCGTATCTCGCAGATAACCGATGGGTCTGATGATGCTGACGCTCTGTTCTCGGATGAGCTGATCACCGAGAAAGAGTTGGCCGATTTTGGAAGCAGCAAGCCGTATCGCATGCCCGTTCTCGCAGACAGCATCCTTGAGCGCGGCATGTCCTTGATCGGTACCCGGTACCGTGCAGGCGGCACCTCCGAATCTGGTTTCGATTGCAGCGGTTTCATCGGCTACCTGTTCCGCGAGCAAGCGGGCATGACTCTGCCGCGTTCCACGCGTGAAATGATCAACGTAGACGCACCCCTGGTGGCGCGTAACGACCTCAAGCCCGGTGATCTTTTGTTCTTCAGCACCAAGGGCCGTGGTCGTGTGAGCCATGCGGGTATCTATCTGGGCGATGATCAATTCATCCACTCCAGCAGTACGCGCAGCGGCGGTGTTCGGGTTGATAGCCTGGACGACAGCTACTGGAAAAAGACCTTTATCGAAGCCAAACGTGCATTAGCGATGGCTCCGACTACAATTCAGACTCAACACCAGTAAATAGCCGGGGCGTGTAAGCCGTCATCGGCTTATACGTGCTTGCGGCTCTCGGCACAGTAAGCCGCATCCAGATCAGGTTGTTGTGTTTATGTCGATTACGTTACGTCTTGGCTCAATAGGCATGCTGGTCGCGTTGCTCAGTGCATGCGCCGGCCATACTCCCTCGCCTCAAAGCTCTCGGGTTATTCAACCCGTGGTTTATGCTCCCTCCGATTATTCCTCACCGGCTGCCGAAGATGTGCTTATTCGTGCGCTGGGATTGGTCGGCACGCCCTATCATTGGGGCGGCAACACGCCGGACTCCGGGTTTGATTGCAGTGGTCTGATTGGCTACGTTTACCGAAACTCGGCCGGCATCGCGCTGCCGCGTTCGACCCACGACATGCTGAGCATGCGTGCGCCCAATGTGGATCGCGACGCGTTGCAGTCGGGAGATTTGCTGTTTTTCGCTACTGGTGGTGGTTCAACCGTGAGCCACGCCGGCATCTACGTCGGAGAAGGGCGCTTCGTTCACGCCCCCGCCACAGGCGGCACCGTGCGGCTGGACAGTCTATCCAAACCGTATTGGCAAAAGGCCTACCTCAACGCCAAGCGCGTTATTCAACCAGAGCACTTGGCGCGCAATCCGTAGCAGTATTACCGACGGATTCTGTAGGAGCGGGCCCATCAAGGCGCCGCTGTCACCCGCCAGATTTTGTTACCCACATCGTCAGCCACCAATAACCCGCCGTGTTGATCATTGATCACGCCGACCGGGCGGCCTTGGGCATTGTCGTCAGCATTCAAAAAGCCGCTCAAAAGGTCTATTGGCGTCCCGGTCGGTACGCCGTTGGCGAACGGCACGAACAGCACTTTATAACCGCTGTGCGGATTGCGATTCCATGAGCCATGTTGGCCAATGAACATCCCTTGGTTGAAAGGTGCCGGCAAGGATTTTCCATCGGCGAAGGTCATGCCCAGCGACGCGGTGTGTGGACCCACTGCATAATCCGGGGGAATGGCCTCGGCCACCCGTTGCGGGTTCTGTGGTTTAACCCGCACGTCCACATGCTGGCCGTAGTAGCTGAACGGCCAGCCATAGAAGGCGCCATCTTTGACTGAGGTCACGTAGTCGGGCACCAAGTCGCTGCCAATCTCATCGCGCTCATTGACGGCGGTCCATAGCTTCCCGGTTTGTGGCTCCCAATCCATGCCGTTGGGGTTGCGCAGGCCGGAGGCAAAGATTCGATGCGCACCGGTGGCGGCATCAACCTCCCAGATCGACGCCCGACCTTGCTCTTTGTCGAGACCGTTTTCCCCAACGTTACTGTTGGACCCCACCGTGACGTAAAGCTTCTTGCCGTCTTTGCTGGCAATGACGTTTTTGGTCCAGTGGTGATTGATCGTGCCCGCTGGCAAATCGGTCACGGTGGTCGGTTCACCGCTGATAGAAGTCTGTCCGTTTTCATAGTGATAACGCAGTAACTTATCGGTGTCGGCGACATAAAAATCGTTGCCGACCAGCGCCATGCCAAACGGTGAATTGAGGTTTTTCAGAAAGACTGTGCGAGTTTCAGCAATGCCATCGTGATTGCTGTCTCGCAGTAGGGTAATCCGGTTGGCGCTGGGTACACCCGCCCCCGCTCGGCCCATGACTTTTCTCATGATCCAGCCGCGGATGCCTGGAGAATCATCGGGCTTGGCGGGTGAGTTGGTTTCGGCGACCAATACGTCGCCGTTGGGCAGCACGTACAACCAGCGCGGATGGTCCAGGTCTTCGGCAAACGCTGACACTTGAGTGCCCGGCGCGGCAATCGGTTTCGCGCCCTGAGGCCAGCCTACGGCCGGGGCAATATTGACCGTCGGAATCAGCGTTTTATTGGGCTCTGGCAGCATCGGCGTTGGCCCCATGCCATCTGCCACTCTCAGCCTGGACGTTTCGCCGCAGGCAGCAAGGCCGACGGCCAATACCAAAAGGACAGCCATCTGGGGTCTGAAAGTGGGCATGCTGATCTCCATGAAAACAAAGGGGCGAGTAAGGAGATAGAGGCAGCTACACGGTCGAGGTTCAACATTTATTGCTGCGTCGGCTGAAATGAGAAGCGGGTCAAGGTGTACGCCACGGATCGGAGCGTTCCGATCCGTTCGCGCATCACGCGGGGTAGGTGCTAATCAGGCTGTTCTCAGTAACAGTGCGAGACCGGGAAAATACTGGCCCTCTTCGTTGTGTAGCTTGCGATAACCATAAGGGAAGTACCAGGCGATGGCACAGGCGTTTTGTTTTTGCAAATCGTCGACGAAATCTTCCAGTTCTTCGGGCGTGGCGCTTTGCAGGGTTTTGCGCGGCGTGACAAACAGGCAGCCCAACTTAAGATGGTTGGCGTAGCTGGTTTTTTTGGCATCACCAACGATGTCCAGCAGCGCCGGGGTCAAGTTGATTTCGCCGAAAGTTGGCCAGCGTTGCGTGGCCTGAATATAAGCGTTGTCTTCCGAGGTGGCGATGAACAGGCCGGTGCGGGCGCTTCGATCGCCATCATCCTGCTGTTTTTTACTGGGCGCGTGTTCCAGCGTCACCATGTCCGCCATCCACGCGGCGTTGGAAAGCACGCCGAGGTTGGTACGTTCGTCGAACCAATGCGTGCATTCACCTTCTCCCATGACCTGACTGTAACGGTCGATGCAATCGAACCAGCGTTCTAACGCTGGACGAAGGAATTCCACTCTTGGGTTGCTGATGATCAAGCCGCGCATGGCGTCTCTCCGTTGTTATTTTATTGGCGTCACGATTATGGCCTTTTGATATCAAATTAAACAATAGCTGCGTTTTACGTGGTTTTTGACCTCCTGGAAGACAAACCACAGGGCGCTTTGATTGACGCTCTACCCCCAACCCTCTACCCTTCGCGACGTGTTTCAGGTGCTTCGCAATCCACGATTGGCGGAGTGAAACAGGGAAGCCGGTGAGGGCGCGTCAAGCGGTCGATCCCGGCGCTGCCCCCGCAACGGTAAATGAGTCGACGCTGTGCACTCTGCCACTGTGTCCAAAAGGACATGGGAAGGCGCATGGCAGGGAATTCCCACTCATGAGCCCGGAGACCGGCCTGATCCATCCAACAGCATCACGGCGGGCGATGCTCTGCGCACGGCTTTTCTTTGGCCGTGCTGGCAGTCAATTTCTGTGCCTTCCGTTTGCTATCGCGTGACCTGCTCAAGCGGAGAGCTGACATGAACGAATCCCCCGAACGCGATGAACGCCATCTGGCGCGCATGCAGCGCAAAAAAGCCGTGATCGACGAACGCATCGCCAGCTCGCCGGATGAGTGCGGACTGTTGCTGGTGCTCACCGGTAATGGCAAAGGCAAAAGCAGTTCTGCGTTCGGCATGCTCGCCCGGGCCATGGGCCATGGCATGCAATGCGGTGTTGTACAGTTCATCAAAGGCCGCAACAGCACGGGCGAAGAGTTGTTTTTTCGGCGCTTCCCCGAGCAAGTGCGGTACCACGTGATGGGGGAAGGTTTCACTTGGGAAACCCAGGATCGTCAGCGTGACATCGCCGCCGCGCAAGCCGCTTGGGCCGTGTCCCAAGACATGCTCCGCGACCCGAGTATTGGTCTGATCGTGCTCGATGAACTGAACATTGCCCTCAAACACGGTTACCTGGACCTGGAAAAAGTACTCAGCGATCTGCAAGCCCGTCCGCCCATGCAGCACGTGCTGGTGACCGGCCGCGGTGCCAAACCCGAAATGATTGACCTGGCCGATACCGTTTCCGACATTACCGTGGTCAAGCATGCTTTTCAGGCCGGGATTCGTGCGCAGAAAGGCATTGAGTTATGAGTAACCGTTCATGAGCGCACCGCGTCATTGCCCGGCTGTATTAATCGCGGCGCCAGCCTCCGGTCAGGGTAAAACCACCGTCACGGCTGCGTTGGCGCGTCTGCACCGCAACCAAGGGCGGACCGTGCGCGTGTTCAAATGCGGCCCGGACTTTCTCGACCCGATGATTCTTGAGCGGGCCAGTGGCGCGCCGGTTTATCAGCTGGACTTATGGATGGTCGGTGCCGATGAAAGTCGTCGTCTGTTGTGGGAAGCCGCCGGCGAAGCTGACCTGATTCTGATTGAAGGCGTCATGGGACTGTTCGATGGCACACCCTCAAGTGCCGACCTGGCCCGTCATTTCGGAGTGCCGGTATTAGCGGTGATTGATGGCACGGCCATGGCGCAGACATTTGGCGCATTGGCGTTGGGTTTGGCGCGTTATCAACCGGACCTGCCGTTTGCCGGGGTGTTGGCCAATCGCGTCGGCACCGTGCGCCATGCGCAATTGCTGGAAGGCAGCCTCACCGAAGGATTGCGTTGGTACGGCGCGTTGTCGCGGGAAACCGGGATCGAACTGCCGAGCCGTCATTTGGGCTTGGTCCAGGCCAGCGAACTGAATGATCTGGATGCCCGCCTTGATGCCGCCGCTGCTGCACTGGCCAGCACCTGCGAAGTGGCTTTGCCGCCGCCGGTCGAATTCGCGGCCCCCGATCTGGTCGTGACTGAGTCTTCGTTGGCGGGCGTCAGGATTGCCGTCGCCCATGACGAGGCGTTTGCCTTCCTCTATGGTGCCAACCTTGATCTACTGCGAGCCATGGGCGCCGAGTTGTCGTTTTTCTCGCCCATCCACGACACGCAGATTCCGCCTGCCGACAGCCTGTACTTACCCGGCGGCTACCCTGAATTGCACCACGTGACGCTGGGACAAAACCGGCCCATGCTGGCGGCCATTCGTGCGCACCACGTCGCTGGCAAACCCATGCTGGCGGAATGTGGCGGTATGCTTTACCTGCTCGACGCCTTGACCGATGTCGACGGCCAGCGTGCCGAGTTGGTCGGTTTGCTGAGTGGCGAAGCGGTGATGCAGAAACGTTTGGCAGCCTTGGCCTTACAAACCGTCGAATTGCCCGAAGGTGTTCTGCGCGGCCACACGTATCACCATTCGCTGACCAGCACCGAGTTGCAACCCATCGCCCGTGGTGTGAGCCCTAACGGTGGGCGCGGTGCCGAGGCGGTTTATCGTGACGGTCGGATGACTGCGTCTTACGTGCACTTCTATTTCCCTTCCAATCCCCACGCGGTTGCGGCGCTTTTCAAACCATGAATGATCTGGCTTTCAGCCCTGACGAACGTGCAGCGGTGTACCGCGCAATTGCCGAACGCCGAGACATGCGGCACTTCATCGGCGGCGAAGTGGCCCCGCAATTGTTGGCGCGTCTGTTGGAGGCGGCCCATCAGGCGCCCAGCGTTGGCTTGATGCAGCCGTGGCGTTTCATTCGAATCAGCGACCCGCAGTTGCGCACGCGTATTCAGGCGCAAGTCGAGGAAGAACGAATTCGTACCGCTCAAGCCCTGGGCGAGCGCTCGGACGACTTCATGAAGCTCAAAGTCGAAGGCATCAATGAATGCGCGGAAGTCTTGGTCGCCGCGTTGATGGACGACCGCGAACGGCATATTTTTGGTCGACGTACCTTGCCGGAAATGGACATGGCGTCTTTGTCCTGCGCGATTCAAAACCTTTGGCTGGCTTCTCGCGCTGAAGGGTTGGGCATGGGCTGGGTGTCACTGTTCGAGCCACAGGCGTTGGCTGGCTTGCTGGGCATGCCGGCTGGGGCCAAGCCGCTGGCGGTTCTGTGCCTGGGGCCGGTGGCCGAATTCTACCCGGCGCCGATGCTGGTCTTGGAAGGTTGGGCGCAGGTACGGCCATTAAGCGAGTTGCTGTATGAAAATCAGTGGGGCGTGACCCAATGAGTGTTGCGTTATTGAGCCTCGCCGGCGTCGCATTGGATGCGCTGCTGGGTGAGCCGAAACGAGCACATCCATTGGTAGCCTTCGGGCGCTTTGCCGATCGGATCGAGCAACGCTTCAATTCGGCTGGACGGGGCTGGCGCAGCCATGGCGTCACCGCCTGGTTTATCGCGGTGGTTCCACTGACCCTGCTGGCGACAGCGTTAAGTTGGCTGCCTTACGTCGGCTGGCTGGTAAATATTGCAGCGTTGTATTGCGCGCTGGGTTTGCGCAGCCTCGGTGAACATGTCGAGCCGGTGGCCCAGGCCTTGCGCGGCGGCGATCTGGATGAAGCGCGGCATCGGGTTTCGTATTTGGTCAGTCGTCAGACGGCCGAGCTGGATTCAACCGAAGTTGCGCGTGCGGCCACTGAGTCGGTATTGGAAAATGGCAGCGATGCGGTCTTCGCCGCCTTGTTCTGGTTTTTGATCGCGGGTGTGCCGGGCGTGGTGCTGTACCGCTTGAGCAATACCCTGGACGCCATGTGGGGGTATCGCAATGAACGCTTTGAGCGTTTCGGTTGGGCGGCGGCGAAAATCGATGACCTTTTAAATTACGTTCCAGCACGCTTGGTGGCGTTAACCTACGCCATATTGGGCAACACCCGACTGGCATTGCGGTGTTGGCGCGAGCAAGCGCCACACTGGGATAGCCCTAACGCTGGTCCGGTAATGGCCGCTGGCGCCGGAGCGTTAGGCGTAGAGTTAGGCGGGCCAGCGATTTATCACGGTGAGTTACACACGCGTCCGCAGCTGGGCAAGGGTGCTCCCGCCGACGCCCAATCAATTGACCGTGGCTGGCAACTGGTCCAGCGCGGGGTCTGGTTATGGTTGTTGATCGTGTGTGTAGGGGCTCAATTGTATGCTTGAACACGGTGGCCGCTTGAAGCAAGCGGCCGTGCGTTATGGCATCGCCGAAGACAACTGGCTGGACTTGTCCAGTGGCATTGCGCCTTGGCCATGGCCCGTTCCACAAATTCCGACGCGTGCCTGGGCGCGCTTGCCAGAAATCAACGACGGTCTGGAAGCGGCCGCCTGCGCCTATTACGGCGCAGAACAGGTGTTGCCGGTGCCGGGGTCGCAAGCCGCGATTCAGGCGCTGCCGCGTCTGCGTCGTGCGGGCAAAGTCGGCGTGTTGTCACCGTGTTACGCCGAACATGCCGAAGCCTGGCGCAGCAGCGGTTTCTTAGTCCGCGAAATGCTCGAAGACGAGGTGGACTACTTTCTCGACAGTCTTCACGTGCTGGTGGTCGTCAATCCCAATAACCCCACGGGCTTGACCATTGCCCCTGAGCGCTTGTTGGATTGGCATGCACGGCTGGCTCAGCGAGGAGGCTGGCTAGTGGTTGATGAAGCTTTTATGGACAACACGCCGGAGTTGAGTTTGAGCGCCGAGACTTGGCGTGTCGGGCTGATTGTATTGCGTTCGTTTGGGAAGTTTTTCGGTTTGGCAGGGGCGCGTCTCGGGTTTGTGATTGCCGAACCGCAACTGCTGAAATTGCTTGAGCGCCACATCGGCCCCTGGGCCATCAACGGACCGACCCGGGTGCTTGGACAGGCGTGTCTCAACGATGTCGAGGGACACCGTCAGCAACGGTTGCGCACCCAGCAGGCCAGTGAACGGCTGGCCGCGCTGATGACGCAACACGGCCTAGAACCACAAGGCGGTTGTGCGTTGTTTCAGTGGCTCGTGACTCCGCTGGCGGTTTCGGTGCATGAATTCTGCGCAAGCCACGGTGTGCTGTTGCGATTGTTTTTGAACAGTCAAACCCCGCAACACAGCAGCTTACGATTCGGGCTGCCTGCAGACGAAGCGCAATGGCAGCGGCTTGAGCAAGTGTTGAGTGACTACAACAAGGATGGGCAATGACTACGCTGATGGTCCAAGGCACAACGTCTGATGCCGGCAAAAGCACGCTAGTAACGGCGTTGTGCCGCTGGCTGACCCGCCAGGGTGTCAGGGTGGTGCCGTTCAAGCCGCAGAACATGGCGCTCAACAGCGCAGTGACCGCCGACGGCGGCGAGATTGGCCGCGCCCAAGCGGTGCAGGCGCAAGCGGCAGGCCTTGAGCCGCACACCGACATGAATCCGGTGCTGCTCAAACCTAACAGCGACACCGGCGCACAGGTAATCATTCACGGGCGAGTGGTCACCACCATGAACGCGGTGGCGTACCACGGCTATAAAGAGATTGCGATGCAAGCGGTGCTGGCCTCCCATCAACGGTTGAGTGCAGCTTATCCCGTGGTCATGGTCGAAGGCGCCGGGTCGCCTGCGGAAATCAATTTGCGTGCCGGTGATATCGCCAACATGGGCTTTGCCGAGGCGGTGGATTGCCCGGTGCTATTGATCGCCGACATCAATCGCGGCGGAGTGTTTGCCCATCTGGTGGGCACGCTGGAACTGCTGTCCCCCAGCGAACAAGCACGGGTGAAAGGGTTCATCATCAACCGCTTTCGCGGCGACATTGCGTTGCTGCAGCCGGGTCTTGACTGGCTCCAAGCGCGTACCGGAAAACCGGTAGTGGGGGTTTTGCCGTACATCATGGACCTGCATCTGGAGGCCGAAGACGGCCTCGACCAGCGCCAGACCGAGAAAGCCGAGCAGGTGCTCAATGTGGTGGTGCCGGTGTTACCGCGCATTAGTAACCACACTGATTTCGATCCGTTGCGCCTGCACCCACAGGTCAATTTGCAATTTATCGGTCCCGGCCAAGCCATCCCCCCTGCGGATTTGATCATCCTGCCGGGCTCAAAAAGTGTGCGCAGCGATCTGGCTTATCTGCGCAGCCAGGGTTGGGACACCGCCATCGCTCGTCATTTGCGTTACGGCGGCAAAGTGATGGGTATTTGCGGCGGGCTGCAAATGCTGGGTCAGGACATACAGGATCCGCTGGGTCTGGAAGGTGCGGCAGGGACCAGCGCCGGTTTTGCCCTGCTGGACATCAGCACGGTATTAGAAGAAGAGAAACAACTGCGAAACGTGCAGGGTCGGCTTGTGTTGGAAGACGCGCCGGTCAGCGGTTACGAGATTCATGCCGGGGTGACCCGTGGCACTGCGTTGGAGAATGCGGCGGTGCATCTGGATGACGGCCGTCCTGACGGCGCACAGAGCGCAGACGGGCAAATTCTCGGCACATACTTGCACGGCCTGTTCGAATCGCCGCCCGCGTGCAGCGCGTTGTTGCGCTGGGCCGGTTTGCAGAATGTGCAGCAGGTCGATTACCACGCCTTGCGCGAGCGCGATATCGAGCGCTTGGCGGATCTGGTGGAAAACCACCTGGATGGCACGCTGTTACGCCAGTTGTGCGGTCTGACCCATTCTGTTGAGGAGGTCAGCTGACATGCTGCAGTTGATACTCGGTGGCGCACGTTCCGGCAAAAGCCGTCTGGCGGAAGGGTTAGCGGCTGACAGCGGCCTGGAAGTTACGTACATCGCCACCAGCCAACCGCTGGACGGCGAGATGAACCAGCGCATCGCCCTTCATCGTCAGCGCCGCCCCGAACAATGGCTGTTGATAGAAGAGCCTGTCGAGCTGGCTCGGGTGTTGCGAAATAACGCCAGTACCGACCGGGTGTTGTTAGTCGATTGTCTGACCCTGTGGTTGACCAACCTGTTGATGCTCGAAGATTACGAACGTCTGGCCGTTGAGCGTGAGGCGCTGTTGAACTGCCTCGCCGAACTGCCAGGCGACATCATTTTTGTCAGTAACGAAACCGGGCTCGGCGTTGTGCCCCTCGGTGAACTGACCCGGCGTTATGTCGACGAAGCCGGCTGGCTGCATCAAGCCTTGGCCCAGCGTTGTCAACGCGTGGTGTTGACCGTTGCTGGCTTGCCCCTGACGTTGAAAGGATCCGCATTATGACTATCTCCTGGTGGCTCAAGCCGGCACAGGCAATCAATGTTCAGGCGCGCGAACACGCCCTGGCACGTCAACAGCAACTGACCAAGCCGGCCGGTTCTCTCGGTCAACTGGAGCGCGTCGCGGTGCAACTGGCCGGTCTGCAAGGACGAGCCAAGCCTGCCGTCGATAATCTGTGGATCGCCATTTTTGCTGGCGATCATGGCGTCGTGGCTGAAGGCGTGTCTGCGTTCCCCCAAGAAGTCACTGGGCAGATGCTGCACAACTTTGTCACCGGCGGCGCGGCAATCAGCGTGCTGGCGAAACAGTTGTCAGCGCAGCTGGAAGTCGTGGATTTGGGTACGGTTGCTCCGATGAACCTGCCCGGTGTTCGCCACCTGAACCTGGGTGCGGGCACCGCAAACTTTGTTGAAGGTCCGGCCATGACTGAGGCCCAAGGCCTGCTGGCATTGGAGGCCGGACGCGACAGCGTGCGCCGAGCGGTGGCGTCCGGCGCTGAGCTGTTTATCGGCGGCGAGATGGGCATCGGCAACACCACGGCGGCCAGTGCGTTGGCGTGCCTGTTGTTAGAAAACCCGGCCAGTCTGTTGGTCGGCCCCGGTACCGGTTTAAACGCGGCGGGCGTCACCCATAAATCATTGGTGATTGAGCGTGCGCTGGCCTTGCATGCCGAGCACGCCAGTGACCCGCTGTACGGTCTGTTTTGTGTGGGCGGTTTTGAAATTGCTGCGTTGGTCGGCGCGTATCTGGCGAGTGCCCAAGAGGGTGTTGCGGTATTAGTGGACGGCTTTATTTGCAGCGTCGCGGCGCTGGTCGCCGCGCGTTTGAATCCGTCGTGCCGCGATTGGTTGTTTTTTGCTCACCGCGGCGCCGAGCCCGGCCACCGCCATGTGTTGGAAGTCTTACAGGCCGAACCGATGCTTGACCTCGGCTTGCGCTTGGGCGAAGGCAGCGGTGCAGCGGTGGCGGTGCCGTTGCTGCGTTTGGCCTGTGCACTGCACAACGGCATGGCGACTTTCGCCGAAGCGGCAGTGGCAGACCGCCCGGCATGACACTGCACCTGGATGTGCTGCGACATGGTGAAACCGAGTTGGGTGGCGGCCTGCGCGGCAGTCTGGATGACGCCCTGACCGACACTGGTTGGGCGCAGATGCGCTCGGCGGTAATCGCAGGTGGGCCTTGGGATCGGGTGGTGAGTTCGCCCTTGCAACGCTGCGCACGCTTTGCCGAAGAGCTGGTTGAAACCTTGTGCGTGCCACTTCAACTGGAAGCCGATCTGCAAGAGCTGCATTTTGGCGAGTGGGAAGGGCGCAGCGCAGCGCAGTTGATGGAAACCGACCCAGAAGGGTTGGGATTGTTTTGGGCCGATCCCTACGCCTTCACGCCGCCGAGCGGTGAACCTTTGCTGGCGTTCTCTGCGCGGGTGCTCGGGGCTGTAAGCCGTTTGCATCAAGCTTACGCCGGCGAGCGTGTATTGCTGATCAGTCACGGCGGCGTCATGCGCCTGTTATTGGCCCAAGCGCGGGGGCTACCGCGCGAGCAGTTGCTGCAAGTCGAGGTGGGTCACGGTGCGCTACTGACGATTCAAGTACATGCTCAAGGCGTGCTGAGCGAATGAATTTGTTGCCGCTGTGGATCGCCCTACAATTTCTTAGCAGCCTGCCAATTAGCTTGCCCGGCATGCCGAAACCTGAGGAATTAGGCCGTTCATTGTTGTTCTATCCGCTGGTGGGTGTCCTGTTCGGTCTGTTGCTGATGGCCCTAAACAGTCTCTTGGCCGGTACGCCGCTGATGTTGCACGCCGCACTGCTACTGACCGTTTGGGTCCTGCTCAGCGGCGGCTTGCACCTCGACGGCCTAGCTGACAGCGCGGACGCCTGGCTAGGCGGTTTCGGTGACCGTGAACGCACCTTGAGCATCATGAAGGACCCTCGCAGCGGACCGATTGCCGTGATCACGCTGGTGCTGGTGCTCCTGCTGAAATTCTGCGCACTGTTGGCGTTGATCGAAAACCATCACAGCGCGGGCCTGTTGCTGGCTCCGGTTATCGGCCGCAGCGCCATGCTCGGTTTATTCCTCGGCACGCCGTATGTGCGGGCGGGCGGACTAGGGCAAGCATTGGCCGATCTCCTTCCCCGCACGCTGGGCAAACAGGTGCTGTTGATCGCAGCGGTGGGCTGCGTATTGGTGGCGGGGATGAGTGGCGCTATTGCACTGCTGACGGCGGGCGTCTGCTTCTTCTGGCTGCGGCACCTGATGCTGCGTCGGCTCGGTGGCAGCACGGGCGACACCGCCGGCGCGCTGCTGGAATTGCTGGAAATGGCGGTTCTGGTGGCGCTGGCGTTGGTTTGACATCCTTGCCTCGTTACCCCCTGCGCAACGCCTGCGTTAGGCCGCATGGTTTCACGGGGCCTCTTTGCGCAATTTGATATTCAATTCACAGGCGGTCTATAAGCGGACGACTATCTGAGCCAACTTGTTGGGGGCAGTTCAAAACCGTGGGACCGAATTTATTCGGGAAGGCTTCAGTCCTGAAACCCTGCAACCTCAAACCACACAAAGTGCCACCCAGTTTGCTGCGCGAGACAGCGTGGCGTCGAAGACGTGGCGGAGCCTCCTACAGGAGTTATTGACACCCCCCTACAACCACCGGTAATTTCTCGCGCTTGTCTTGCGGGCATATGAGCCTAGTTAGTTGCGGAGAATAAAAATGACATCGGTCTGGCGTAACAGTGGGTGGATTTTGCTCGGGAGCGCGCTGATTCTTGCGTTGTCCTTGGGCGTGCGGCACGGTTTTGGTTTGTTTCTGGCACCAATGAGTGCGCAGTTCGGCTGGGGTCGCGAGGTTTTTGCGTTCGCCATCGCGTTTCAAAACTTGATATGGGGCTTGGCCCAACCCTTTGCCGGTGCGCTTGCCGACCGTTTCGGCGCGTCGAAAGTGGTATTTGTCGGGGGCGTGCTCTACGCGTTGGGATTGGCCTGCATGGGTATGGCCGATTCGCCACTGTCGTTATCGTTGAGCGCAGGTTTACTGATCGGTATCGGTTTGTCCGGCACCTCGTTCTCGGTGATCCTCGGGGTGGTTGGTCGAGCGCTACCCGCCGAAAAACGCAGCATGGGCATGGGCCTCGCCAGCGCGGCAGGTTCGTTTGGTCAATTCGCCATGCTCCCTGGAACCCTTGGCCTGATTGGTTGGCTCGGGTGGTCCACGGCGCTGTTGGCGCTGGGCCTGCTGGTGGCCTTGATCCTGCCGTTGGTGACCATGCTCAAGGATGTCCCATTGCCCAAGACCGGTGGCGAGCAGACCCTGCGCGAAGCGTTGCACGAAGCCTGCACCCATTCAGGCTTTTGGCTCTTGGCCCTGGGATTTTTCGTCTGCGGCTTCCAAGTGGTATTTATCGGCGTGCATTTGCCGTCTTACCTGGTTGACCAACACTTGCCCGCCAAAGTTGGCACCACGGTGCTGGCGCTGATTGGCTTGTTCAATGTGTTCGGCACCTACCTTGCCGGTTGGCTCGGAGGCCGCCTATCCAAGCCGCGATTGCTGACGGCTCTTTACCTGCTCCGGGCCGTGGTGATCACGGCGTTTGTGTCGGTGCCGGTGACCGAAACCACTGCGTACTTGTTCGGTGTCGCCATGGGGCTTCTTTGGTTGTCCACGGTGCCGCTGACGAACGGTACCGTTGCGACCTTGTTCGGCGTGCGTAATTTGTCGATGCTCGGCGGTATCGTCTTCTTATTCCACCAACTGGGTGCCTTCCTTGGCGGCTGGTTGGGTGGCGTCGTGTATGACCGCACCGGGAGCTACGATTTGATTTGGCAGGTCTCGATTCTGCTTAGTGTGTTGGCCGCTGCCTTGAACTGGCCGGTGCGCGAGCGCCCCGTGGCGCGGTTGCAAGCAATGGGCACTCCGGCGTGAACGGCGTCTGGCCGTGGATCGGTGGCATGAGCCTTGGGGTTTTGCTGCTGGCGTTAGTGTGGTGGGGTTGGCAGCGTGTAGGCTTGGGCGCGCTGCAACTGGGGATGAGCCTGTGCTAGGCAGGTAGGGCGCCGAGGAGTATTTTGTTTTTCGAGCACATTGACCCTACGATGCACGGGATGCCGTCATGACAATTCGTTGGTTTTCAGTTCCTGTATTGCTGTTGGCCATTGCTGGAACAGCGCTGGCTGCCGAATGCCCGCCGCTGTTGCAGGGTGAGTTACCGAAGCTGCGCGCTAAAGAAAATATCGACCTGTGCAAGCGTTTTGAGGGCAAGCCGCTGGTGGTGGTGAACACTGCAAGCTTTTGTGGTTTTGCGCCTCAGTTTAAAAGCCTTGAGGCGTTGAATCAGCGCTACAAATCCCAGGGTCTCGAAGTGATTGGCGTGCCATCAAACGACTTCAAGCAGGAGTCTAAGGACGGCGCCGAGACCGCCAAGGTTTGCTACGTGAATTACGGCGTGACCTTCACCATGACCGATCCGCAAACGGTCAAAGGGCCTGACGCTACGCACCTCTTCAAAGTGCTGGCTGAACAAAGCAGCGCGCCGCGTTGGAATTTTTATAAATACGTCATCGACCGTCAGGGCCGGGTTATCGCGAATTTTTCCAGCCTGACCAAGCCGGATGACCCCGCGATGATTACCGCTGTCGAGCAGGCCATCGCTTCCAAGCCGTGAGCCAAATCGAAGCGATAAAAAAGCCCCACTGCCATCGCTGGCGGTAGGGCTTTTTCGTATTCGTCTGGCAGGCTTTTCAGCCTGCCGCGAACGGGCGCATCAGAAGCGGTAGGTTACAGACGAACCGAAGCCGTTGGCGCTGTTGTGGTACGTGGCGTTGTAGGGCGCGCCCTTACCGGTGTCGTTGACCGACACGCTTTCTTCTTTCAAGTAAGAATAAGCGACGTCGATAGTGATGTGATCGGTTGGGCTCCAGCCAGCGCCCAAGCTGAATATGCGGCGGTCGCCCGTTGGAATCCGCACCGAACGATTAAGGTTGTTGGTAGGCGATTGGTCAACCGAGAAACCGGCACGCAGCACGATCTCTTTGTTCAACTGGTACGAAGCACCGATGGCGTGAGCCCAGGTGTTATGCCAGTTTTCTGGCTCGCTAATCGTTCCAAGAGGACCGCCGTTGCCGCCCAGCTGTGCTGGAACACCTTCGTTATTGACGGTGATGTCTTTGAGGCGGCTCCAACGTGTCCAGGTGCTGCCCGCGTACACGGTCCAGTCTTGGTTAAGCTTCTGGGTGATCGAGAAGTCAACCGATTCTGGCGTGGTCAGATCCAGGCCGCCGTCGAACTTTAGGCCGTTAGGGCCGAAATTGGCGCCAGAGTACTTGGTGTTACCTTCCAGGCCGTAGCTAACCTTGGAGTGATAGGTCAAGCCCAGGTTCGTGGTCGCAGTCGGCGTGACGAGGATACCGACGTTGTAACCCCAGGCGTTGTCGTCACCATTGATGCGCGCTTTGCCATCGTTGGTGCCGGCAGGATTCAATTGTATGGCCGAGGTCAACTCACCTTTGATGTGGTTGAAGGTCGGACCTATACCGATCGACACGTAGTCGTTGAATGCATAGCTGACGGTGGGTTGAACCGTGATGACCGAGACCTTGCTCTTGTCACCGTAGTAGCGACCCTGGAAGCTTTTTTCGTAGTCGGTGACTAGGCCAAACGGTGCATAGATGCCCAGACCAAAGGCCCAGTGCTCGTCGATGGGTTTGACGTAGTAACCAAAAGGCACAACGGTGACTGGAACCATGTCACCATTGTTCGTGCTGCCAGGTTGGCCGCTGGTGTGTTTGAGGTCGGTGCTGGCATCGATAGCAGCCGCTCCCACGCTGATTTGTTCGCGCTTGATCTTCGACATACCGGCCGGGTTACCGACAACGGTGCTCGCATCCTCGGCGGAGGACGAGCGTCCAGCGAAGCCGGTTCCCATCCCGCTAACGCTTTGTTCGTTGAGTGCAAAGCCGCTTGCGAAGAGCTGGGTGGAGATAAGGCCTACAGCGAGGCTAAGTGTGGTCTTGAGCATTACTTTTTTCATTATTAGAACTCCGTGTTGATCACCGAGCGGAAATTACCAAGATTTTCGCCGTAGCGCCATAGCCTGAATTGCCCGAGATAGAGCCTTTTTGTAGGACAATTTGCCCAAACTGCATTGATCTGCAGTGAATCCGTGCAGTCGACCGAGATTTCAAGCAAGTTGCTGACGTCTAGTTACACAATTTTGCCAAGCCGCTGCAAAGTCGCGCAAACGACCTTGGGGTTGGAAGGTTTGCCGCCAGATTCTGGCCATGCCCAATACATCGCTGGTGGCGGGCAGCGGCGACCCTTGGGCCTCGATGAGTAACCAAGCGATGGCGGTGGCATAACGCAGATTGACGGTGAGTTCGAGGTGGGGACCTTTGAGAAACGCGTGTTGGCTGGCAAGGCCGCGAACCAGGCTGGCGCGGTCCGGGTCTAGCGCCAAGTAATTGTCCCAAAGCTGTTGATGGCGTAACTCGGTGATGCGGTAGAGCCCGTGACCTCGACGGCTGTCCAGCGCGTCGCCCAGCGCGGATTGGCTGGCGGCGATTCCAAGTAACAAGTATTCGGCAGTGGGGCTATGGCAACCGAGATAGATCAACGTCGGACGGATAACATGGCGGCTTAACTCACTGGCAGCGATTCCCATAAAGCCCTCTTGGCATCCCTGGAATACGTGATGACCGGCGCGGCTCAGGTGCTTGGCAGCGGTGAATCGGATAGAGCCCGCCGGAAGCAGCTAGGGGCCGCTTAGTTGAAGTGTAGTGTCATATTTCGCGTGTAACGGACTGTTTTTAAAATATTTGTTGCCACCAAAATCCCTTGATATATCCCTTGGGACTTAACCAGCACCGTTGTGCCCATAGAAACGCAAGGGCGGCAGTTGGAATTGCCCTGGAAGATCGCGGCCAATAAAAAGCCCCGCTTTGAGGGCGAGGCTTTGTAAATGAGCGCTTCAAACAGCGAAGGGCATCACTCCATCAGGCAACCAGTGCCTGACGAGTGCGGTCGATCACGGCTTGCAGCGGTTCGGCGCTGGAATACTGATCGGGGTACAGGCGTTCGCTGTGACGAGCGATACCGTGTTCGTTGACGATGGTGAAGCTGAAGCAGCCTTTGCGAGCGGCCATGATTAGGCAATTCATCGGAGCAAAAGCGTTAGTCAGGGTGCGGATGGCGTCCTGGGTCTGGGTATGAGTGGTCATGGTTGGGTGTTTCCTAACAAGCGACACAGCATAAAGCCGTGTAAAAATAAAACGTTCCAGTAAACGCGGGCCCGTGCTTCAAATGCAACGTGGCTGGGCGAGTAACCTGACTGGAACAACGCAGACAGTTGGAGCGCGCTCAATCGTATGGCGCTCGGGCTGACCGGTAGGTACTTAGGAGGGCAGGCGGCACAACAATGGCAAAGGTTCGACGCCAGAGGTGGAGATCCTGATCAATTTGCAGGCTGGTTCAATCAGTGCATCAGAGCTGCTAACACCCTTCCCGTTATTGAGGAAGGCAGTGTATCGAGTTCATGCCTGGAAACCATCGAGGTGGTCGATCCCTTTTTTTCGGCAATGTTTTTCGCATTCTAAATGCGTTTGCCGGGGGATTTGTTCGACCAGAATTGACTTTCAGCTTGGTACTAACGGCGGCAATGCTAACGGATTGAATCGTTAAAGGGAAGGGCAACCGTACAAATAATGCGAATGAGGTTTTCCGTGCCTTCCTGCACTCAATAGAATCCGAGACGTCGCCAAGCAGGCAGAGGAACCTTCCTGGCTATAAAACTGCGTCTTTATAACTATCCGTAATTGACTTGTACACATGGCCGCTTCCCTCGGTCTGGTCGTCATGACGCGAAAGGGCCGACGTGTGATTTTTTCGCGTGAATAATTAAGTCAATGAAAAATATCGTTTTTTTTCACTGGTGAAAAAATCGTCAGTTTGAACGCAGGCCCCATTCCACTTGCGTTTGCGACAGTTCAAGGTGGGTTGTCCACTGAGTTATCCACAGCTTCTGTGGATTGTCCCAAGCGCTTGCTCTAGCTCGGGGGTGCGGCGATTATTTTTGGCAAAATGGCATTATTCGAATTGAGAAATTCTTTCTTACTCAAGAAATAGCTATAACTTTCCGCTATTAATCTGTTGGCATATTTACGTGCGCACGCCCTGTGCGGGCTGGTCGGGATGCGCGCTTCACTCCGTTGAAAAATAGGGTAGAGTCGCGCGCCTTTATTAGCGCCCGTTACGGGTATGGATCTGCCACTTCTGCGACCGACGGGTATCATTACCGGGTTTGTTCGATGATGGTGTTTGGGAGTTCTTATGGCATTGGACCTGACCAGCGTATTGCTTGGCCTTGGTGTGGCGGCGTTGCCGTTGTTGGCACTTGTGTGGCAACTGCAACGGCGGCTGGCGCAACAGCGTGCGCAGGCCGCCCTGCTCGACGAGCGCTTGAGCACTGCGCAAATGGCGCAGGATGGCCTCAATGCTCAGCTTGATGCTGCTCGTGACGAAATCAGCGATCTGAGCCACGCCAACGCCGCCAAGCAAGCGGAACTTGCCGCCACGCGTCGCGAAGTTGAGCTGTTGCAACAGGAGCGCCTCGCCGCCCACGATGCTGCCCAGCTCTGGAATCTGGAGCGGGCGAGTAAAGAGTCTGAACTGCGGCATCTCGATGCGCGGTGTGCATCGCTGGGTGCTGAGTTGCGAGAGCAGCAAGAAAGCCATCAACAGCGCCTGAGTGATCTTCAGGGGTCCAGGGATGAATTGCGTGCGCAATTTGCTGAACTGGCCAGCAAAATATTCGACGAACGGGAGCAGCGGTTCGCTGAAACCAGTCAGCAGCAGCTCGGACAACTCCTGAATCCGTTGAAAGAACGTATTCAATCGTTTGAAAAGCGCGTGGAGGAAAGTTATCAACAAGAAGCCCGGGAGCGGTTCTCGCTGGGTAAAGAGCTGGAGCGTCTGCAACAGTTGAACCAGCGTCTAAGCGACGAAGCCACCAATTTGACCCGTGCGCTCAAGGGGCAAAAGACCCAAGGTAACTGGGGTGAGCTGATCCTTGAGCGAGTGCTGGAACACGCGGGCCTGGAAAAAGGCCGCGAATACCAGACTCAGGTCAGCCTGAAAGGGCCGGACGGTGAGCGCTTCCAGCCGGACGTATTGATTATGTTGCCCGGCGATAAGCAAGTAGTGGTCGACGCCAAAGTCAGCCTGACTGCTTACCAGCAGTACGTGTCTGCCGACGATGAGCTAATTGGCCAAGTCGCGCTGAAACAACATGTGCTGTCGTTGCGCAATCACGTCAAAGGCTTGTCAGGCAAGGATTACAAGCGTCTTGAAGGGTTGCATAGCCTTGATTTTGTCCTGTTGTTTGTGCCCATCGAGGCGGCCTTTTCCGCCGCGCTGCAAGCGGAACCGAACCTGTTTCAAGAAGCATTCGACCGCAACATTGTTATCGTCAGCCCCACCACGTTGCTCGCGACATTGCGGGTGATCGACAGCCTGTGGAAGCAAGAGCGGCAAAGCCAGAACGCCAGGGAAATCGCCGAACGTGCGGGCTGGCTGTACGACAAGTTTGTACTGTTTATTCAGGACCTCGACGAGGTGGGCAATCGCTTGCAGCAACTTGATAAAGCCTACGGTGCAGCCCGCAACAAGCTGACTGAAGGCCGTGGCAATCTGGTCAGCCGCAGCGAGCAATTGAAGTTGCTGGGCGCCAGAGCGAGTAAAAACCTGCCAGCCGAGTTGCTCGAACGGGCCATGACCGATGAAGACGGTGTGCTGCAACTGCCAGAGTGAAATGAAAACCGTTACTCTTAGGTCCGTATTACTCGACGAGTGGTTTGTGTCTTGAGACTTAATGTCACAAATTCTTCCCGCGACATTCGGAAGCAGGCGTAAAGTACGACATCGCACTATGATCAGTAAGACGCGGCAAGGCGTATGTCAGTCGCGGAGTATTTCCCTGAAGGGGGGCGTTATGAACAGTAAATTGCAAGAATGGCTCCATGATTTCGGCGTTGCCCTTGGCCTGATCGAACGACCAAAGCTGCAACCTATTCCGGTTCGTACGGATGAAGAGCGTCGTCGCCCTCGTCGATAAGTGCTCGGTATTTAATCGTTTTCAGTCAGTACCAGAATCACATCCACTAGAATTTGCAGCGTCAGATGTTCGGGCGCTTTGTGGATCCGGTCTCTGATTCGGGTGGGGAAGACGATGCCAAATTCAAATTCCAGCTGATCGAGCAATCCCTCGATCTCTGGCGCCTCCAACGCCAAGTCCTTGAGCGTTGCGTCTTCGCGGATTTGTGCTTTATCAATCAGCATCACGCCAAGCGTATTGTGAAGCTGTTGCTGAATATCTAGCCGCTCCATGACAAACCTGCATCCGTCACTAACAGAAATGGGCCCTGTACTCTCGCAACCAAGGCCCTAGTCAATAAGGCTAGCTCACTCCGGTATTCCGCGCTGTCGCCCTCCTTAAACTGGCTGTGCGATTACTACCGGGCGCGGCGACAGCAGGCTGACTAACACGAAGCTGATCAAACCCACCGACAAGCTGTAATAAATCGGTGTGTTGGCATCGAAACCGTCCTTGAGCATAAAAGTGAGCGCGGTCAGGAATCCGAGCACCATGCTGGTGATCGCGCCTGCGGTGGTTGCGCGTTTCCAGTAGATCGCACCGATCAGTGGAACCAACATACCGCCAACCAACACGTTGTAAGCCAAGGTTAATGCGCTGATCACGTCATGTACCAGCAGCGCGATGGCGAGTACTACCAATCCGGTCAACGCGGTAAACAGACGATTGATGCCCAAGCTTGATTGCTTGCCGCCGCGCAGGCGTGGCAACAGGTCTTCGGTCAAGGTGGTCGAGGCCGCCAGCAGGCCGGCGCTGGCGGTGGACATCATGGCCGCCAAGGCAGCAGCGATCACCAGCCCACGCAATCCATCGGGCAGTGAGACTTTGACGATGGCCGCGAAGGCGTTGTTAACGTTGTCCAGATTCGGCAGCAGCACATGGGCGGTCATGCCGATGAGTGCGCAGGCCAAACCGTAGAAAATGCAATACACCCCGGCGACAGTTCCTGCGTACTTGGCAATTTTGTCCGTGCGAGCGGTGAATACGCGCTGCCAGATGTCTTGGCCAATCAAGATGCCGAAAAAGTAGATCAGGAAGTAGGTGATGATCGTGTCCCAGCCGATGGTCGTCCAACTGAAGCTCGACGCCGGAAGCTTGGCCACCAACTGGTCCCAGCCGCCGACGCGGTACAGGCAGATCGGCAGCAGGATGAACATCAGGCCGACGGTTTTGATCACGAACTGGACGATATCGGTCAGGGTCAATGACCACATCCCGCCAATCGCCGAGTACACCACTACCACGCCACCGCCGAGCAATACCGACACCCAGAATGGCAACCCGAATAGCACTTGCATCACGGTGCCGATGGCCAGAATCGAGGTCACGCCGATCATCAGTGCGTAGGCCAGCATAATCACCGCACTGGCTTGACGGGCCATCGGGTTGTAGCGCTTTTCCAGCACTTGGGTGACGGTAAAAATCCGCAACTTGAGCAGTGGTTTAGCCAGAAACAGGTTCAACGCGATAATGCCCAAGCCCAAGGCGGCGCACAGCCAAAAGCCGGAAATCCCGTGGACATAGCCCAACCGAACAGTGCCGACTGTGGAGGCGCCACCCAGTACCGTGGCGGCCATCGTGCCCATGTATAAAGTTGGGCCCAGGTTACGTCCGGCAACCAGGTAGTCTTCGTGGGTTTTTGCCTTGCGCATACCGTACCAGCCAAGCACTAGCATGCCGGCGGCATAAATGAGGACAACGAAAATATCTAAAGCCATGGCAGGGTGTCTCCAATCATTATTTTTATAGTGGTTCGTCGACTGTCGAGCGCAGTCGTTTATTCAGGCACACCCATCGGCCATTGCGTGCGTCCGGGTGAGCCAAATCGATCGTGTAGCGGGTTTGGGGTAGGCAGCAATGTTCAGCGGTGCGCTACGCCAGGCAAGACGCAAAGCATTTCATACAACAAGTTAGCGCCCAGTAATGAGGTATTGCCGGTGGTGTCGTACGGCGGCGAGACTTCTACCAGGTCGCAGCCGACCAGTTCAAGGCCTTGGCAGCCCCGGATGATTTCGATGGCCTGAATCGTGGTCAAACCGCCGATTTCAGGCGTGCCAGTACCCGGAGCCCACGCCGGATCGATTCCGTCGATATCAAAGCTAAGGTACACCGGGCCGCCGCCGACTTTTTCGCGGACTTCTTCCATCAGTTGGGAAAGGGATTTGTGCCAGCACTCTTCGGCCTGGACCACACGGAAACCTTGTTTACGGCTCCAGTTGAAGTCTTCGGCGGTATACCCCTGAGCGCGCAGGCCAATCTGAACCACGCGCTGGCAGTCGAGCAGGCCTTCTTCTACAGCGCGGCGAAAGGTGGTGCCGTGGGCGATTTTCTCGCCGAACATATGGTCGTTGACGTCAGCGTGAGCATCGATATGCACCAGCCCGACTTTGCCATGTTTTTTATGAATCGCCCGCAGGATCGGCAGGGTAATGGTGTGATCGCCGCCTAGGGTCAGCGGGATGACGTCGTGTTCGAGGATCTGGTCATAGGACTCCTCAATAATCCGCACAGCGTCCAACAGATTGAAGGTGTTGATCGCTACGTCGCCAATATCGGCTACTGACAGCGAATCAAAAGGAGCAGCGCCGGTAGCCATGTTGTACGGGCGAATCATCACCGATTCGGCACGAATTTCACGTGGCCCGAAGCGGGTGCCAGGGCGCAGCGATGTGCCGATGTCCAGCGGGACGCCTACAAAGGCGGCATCTAGGCCAACCGCTGATTGCAAGTGGGGCAAACGCATCATGGTAGCGATGCCGGCGAAACGCGGCATTTCATTGCCGCCCAGTGGTTGGTGAAAAATTTTTTCCACGGGATTGCCTCATCGTCGTTGTGGTGTGAGTGGATTCTGCAAAGCGCGGCCAGTGGAAAGAATCGCTGGGGCAAAATACTTAGTTCAGAGAAATCTGAACTAACGCTAGACTGAGCGTCTTTTGACCACCTGTAGGGTTGTTTATTTGTTATCTCTTCGGAACCCTTAATGGCCAGCACCTTACCCGACCTGAAACTCCTGCGGATCTTCGCCAGCGTGGTGCGCCATCAGGGTTTTGCCAGTGCTCAGCAAGAACTCAATCTTTCGACCTCGGCCATCAGTACCTACATGAGCCAGCTCGAAGCGGCCTTGGGTTTGGTGCTTTGCCATCGTGGGCGCGGCGGATTCAGCTTGACCAGCAAGGGCGAGCTGTTTCATCAGGAAACCCTGCGCCTACTGGGTGAGCTGGAAGGTTTCGAACAGTACGCGGCGGCCCTTAAAGGCGAACTGCGCGGAACGCTTAACCTCGGTGTGATCGATTCTACGGTGAGTGACCGGGCGCTGCCGTTCGCCGAAGCCATTGGCGCCTACAGCCAAGAACACCCCGCCGTGCATCTGCACCTGTCGGTCATGAGTCCGTATGAACTGCAGCTCGGCGTGCAGGACAACCGACTCGATCTGGCGATTGGCGCGTTCTCGACGCGCATGAGCGGCTTGGTCTATCAGCCGCTGTATCGCGAGCAACATTGGCTGTATTGCAGCAACCGCCATCCCCTGTTTGACGAGCGCCGTATTCCCGAGCCGGTTATCGCGCAGCAGCGCATGGTCGGTCGGGGTTACTGGAGCCAGGCGGAATTGGCGCGCCACGGTTTCAAGCACAGCGCGGCCACCGTGGAAAGCATGGAGGCGCAGCTGATCTTGGTGCTGTCAGGGGCGTACATCGGTTATTTGCCAGAGCACTACGCTCAGGCGTGGGCCGACTCCGGTCATCTGCGCGTGTTGCTGCCCGCGACCTTTGGCTATCAGGCACCGTTTTCGATGATCGTGCGCCGTGGTCGCAGCCGAGAACCGTTGATTCAGACCTTCCGTGACCTGCTGAAAACGCAGCTCAACCAACACCAGAGCTGAGAGCCGCCCATGTCCCGCGCCCAATGCGCCCGTTGCCTGCGTCCCGAGACTCATTGCCTGTGCGCCTTGATCCCGCAGCTCGATAGCCGCACTCGGGTATTGGTTATTCAGCATCCAAGCGAAGTCGGTCATGCCCTCAATACCGCCCGCTTGGCGGTGTTGGGGCTAACCAATGCCGAACTGCTGGTGGGCGAGGTATTCGACGAGCTACCAAGATTGTTGAATCGCCCCGGTTACCGCGCCCGGCTGTTGTTCCCAGGGGAAGATGCACAGGCAGTGGTCGGCTATCAGAACGTCGTTACAGGGGAAGCCGATCAGCCGCTATTGCTGGTCGTGCCGGATGGTACCTGGCGTAAGGCGCGTAAGTTACTGCACCTGAACCCGGCGTTGGCCGCGTTGCCGAGGGTCACACTCGGACAGACCACTACCTCGCGCTATCGGCTGCGCAAAGCGCCGGGTCCGGACGCGTTATCGACCATCGAAGCCATCGCGCAAGCCCTTGAAATGCTGGAGGCGCCGATGACCTTTGAGTCGCTATTACGTCCGTTCGATGCGTTGATCGAAGGGCAAATCGCAGCGATGGGCGAAGACACGTATCAGCGCAACCACCAATAGCCTCAGCCGTTCAGCGATGATTGCTGTCTGGCCTTGGCCTGGATCATCCGGTTGATATACGCCTCAGTCTCGCGTACCGCGTCGGTCCGCGTGAAATAAGGCCCTTCCAGGGTGTTTTCCCGGGTGCTGAAAAAGTACTGCCCATTAACCAACGAAACGCGATCACTGCGGTAGTGAACGGTCGGGGCTGGATCTTGCGAGCGCTTTCCGAACATGGTCGTTTTCCTGAGTCTGGACCTGACGAGAAATACGGTGAGTGGGTAAAACTGTAGCGCGAAACTCCTCAGCGGTGGCGCAAAACATCAAAACACAGCCGGCTGTTGGGGGCGCGCACACAGTTTCCGGGAATCTGCCCCCTCAACTGTCACTGTGTCGCGCATTCATCCGCGCCTAGAATAGCGACCCTCGCTGCACCTTTTTTGTTTCTGCCTTTACAGAGAGCCCGTCCATGCATGTTTCATCTGGCCGCTGGTTATATGGCTTGTCCCTGGCGCTGGTAACGGCGGTGCTGTGGGGAATCTTGCCGGTCAAGCTCAAACAAGTGCTTCAAGTGATGGACCCTGTCACGGTGACGTGGTTCCGGCTATTGGTCTCAGGGTCGTTGCTGTTCATCTGGCTGGCGTCGGTGCGACGTTTGCCCAGTTTTAAAGTCTTGGGCCGCAAGGGCAAGATTTTAGTGGCATTGTCGGTATTTGGATTGGTCGGCAACTATGTGCTGTACCTGATCGGTCTAAGAATGCTCAGCCCCGGGACGACCCAGTTGGTTATCCAGGTCGGGCCGATATTGTTGTTGATCAGCAGCATTTTCCTGTTCAAGGAACGGTTCAGCATCGGCCAGGGGGTGGGGCTGCTTGTGTTGTTGATGGGCTTTGGTCTGTTCTTCAACCAACGCCTGGAGGAACTGCTGACCTCGCTGGGTGATTACACGGCGGGAATTCTCACGGTATTGCTGGCGTCTGCGGTCTGGACGTTTTATGGCCTGAGCCAGAAGCAGTTGCTTACCGTCTGGAATTCACTGCAGGTGATGATGGTGATTTACCTGTTTTGTGCGCTGTTGGTCACGCCATGGGCACACCCGTCCGAAGCTTTGCACCTCAGTCCGTTACAAGGTTGGTTATTGTTGGCGTGTTGCTTGAATACGCTGGTGGCGTATGGGGCATTTGCTGAAGCGCTGGCGCATTGGGAGGCTTCGCGAGTCAGCGCGACCCTGGCACTCACGCCGTTGGTAACCCTGGCGACAGTGGCGATTGCGGCGTGGTTATGGCCCGATTATGTGCAGGCCGAAGACCTCAACGGCTTGGGCTACAGCGGCGCCGTGTTGGTGGTGCTTGGATCGGCCCTCACCGCCCTCGGCCCGTCGTTGATCGCGGGTTTACGCGCACGGCGGGCGAGGTTGGCTGCGGTCTGATTCAACTATCTGTAGGAGCCAACGTGTTGGCGAAGGTCCTTCGGCCCTTATCGCAGCCTTCGGCAGCTCCTACAAAATGTGTGTATTGCCCGAAAAACGGTGGGACCGAATTTATTCGGGAAGGCTTGCGTCCTGACACCCTCCTACAGAGAAAATCCCACAGAGCGTTAGCCGTTACCCGCTTCTAGCATCTTCTCGGGGCGGACCCAGGCGTCGAACTCTTCCTCCGTCAGATACCCCAACGCCAATGAGGCTTCGCGCAAGGTCAAACCTTCGCTGTAGGCTTTTTTGGCGATTTGCGCTGACTTGTCGTAACCGATGTGCGGGTTAAGCGCTGTCACCAGCATCAAACCTCGCTCCAGGTGTTCGGCCATCTTCGCCGCATCAGGCTCCATGCCCGCGACGCAGTGTTCCTGGAAGTTGCTGCAACCATCGGCCAATAAACGAATGGATTGCAGCAGGTTGTGGATAATCACCGGCTTGAACACGTTCAGCTGCAAATGGCCCTGACTGGCAGCGAAACCAATCGTGACGTCATTGCCCAGCACTTGGCAGGCCAGCATCGACAGGGCTTCACATTGGGTCGGGTTAACCTTGCCCGGCATGATCGAACTGCCCGGTTCGTTGGCTGGCAATTTAACTTCAGCCAGACCCGCACGTGGACCAGAACCCAGCAGGCGCAGGTCGTTGGCGATTTTCATCAGGGTCACGGCCAGGGTTTTCAGCGCGCCAGACAATGCGGTCAGGGGCTCATGGCCTGCCAGTGCGGCGAACTTGTTCGGTGCAGTGACGAACGGTAAGCCCGAGAGGGCTGCCAGTTCAGCGGCAACCGCCTCGGCGAAACCGTGCGGTGCGTTCAGGCCAGTGCCAACGGCGGTGCCGCCTTGCGCCAGCTCATAGACGGCGGGCAGCGTATGACGAATGGCTTTGGCCGAATAATCGAGCTGGGCGACATACGCCGACAACTCTTGGCCAAACGTGATCGGCGTCGCGTCCATCATGTGCGTGCGGCCGGTCTTTACCAGCTTCATGTGCCGCGCTGATTGCTCGGCCAAGCCGTCGGACAATTGGGCAATTGCTGGCAGCAGATGCTGATTGACCGCTTGGGCGGCGGCAATGTGCATCGCCGTCGGGAAGCAATCGTTGGAGCTTTGCGAGCGGTTAACGTGATCGTTCGGGTGGACGGGCGATTTGCCGCCGCGGCCCTTGCCAGCCAGCTCGTTGGCGCGTCCGGCGATCACTTCGTTGACGTTCATATTGCTTTGAGTGCCGCTGCCGGTCTGCCAGACCACCAATGGAAACTGCTCATCCAGTTGGCCATCAAGCACTTCGTCGGCCGATTGCTCGATCAGGCGAGCGATGTCGGCGGGCAAGTCGCCGTTACGGTCATTGACCCGCGCGGCCGCTTTCTTAATCAGGGCCAATGCGTGCAACACCGCCAGCGGCATTCGCTGGTCGCCAATGGCAAAGTTGATCAACGAACGTTGAGTCTGAGCGCCCCAGTAAGCATCGTCGGGGACGTCGATCTGACCAATGCTGTCGGTTTCGATACGGCTCATCGGGTTTGCTCCTCTAGGCTGAATGCGCAGTTTAGGCTTAGTTAATCGCGATGGGTTCCCTGGGTGGCCTTTTTAACCCTTGAACCAACCGCTCGGGCAGTCAGGGGTTGAGCCGTAAGCGGACATGGGCGCAGAATGTCCGGCCATGGGGTTATGCCTCGCCTGCTAGATGATAAGGAAACTCGATGACCCGTCTTCGTGCCATCTGTACTGCGGTTGCTCTGGTATGCGCCAGCGGCCAGGTTTTTGCCGATACCGCTAGCCACAACGCCAGTGCCGAAACTTTCCTCAAGCTGGCTCATGCCGACAAGCTGGGCACCCCGGTGTACATGCAAGTTCAGCAGATGTTCCAACAGCGCTTCGACGAGTCCAAAGCTCCAGAGTCGAAAAAAGCCCTGCTTGAAACCTACCAGGCCAAAGCCAACGCAGCCCTGGATCAATCCATCGGCTGGGACAAGCTTAAGCCAGACATGGTCAAGCTCTACACCGCCAACTTTACCGAGCAAGAGTTGAAGGATCTGGTCGCGTTCTATCAGTCCCCATTGGGCAAGAAAGTGCTGGCCAAGATGCCTGAGCTGACTCAGCAATCGGCTCAGTTGACCCAAGGCAAACTGGAAGCTGCAGTGCCTGTCGTCAATAAGCTGCTGGCCGACATGACCAATCAACTGGACCCGAGCAAGAACGCTGTTGCGCCGCCTGCTCCGACCAAAAAGCCTTAAGCGAAGCCTGACCACATGACCATGCAACAGCGAATCGAAACAACGCTGGCCGCCTTACAGCCGCAGCACCTGCACGTGCTTGATGAAAGCCACATGCACAGCCGTGGCTTGCAGACTCACTTCAAAGCGGTGCTGGTCAGTGACCAGTTCGCCGGCTTGAGTGCGGTCAAACGTCACCAGAAGGTTTACGCCACGCTGGGTGATTTGATGGGCGAGTTCCACGCGTTGGCGCTGCACACCTACACGCCCGAAGAATGGGCGAAAACCGGTGCCGCGCCTGATTCACCCACCTGTGCCGGTGGTGGTCACTAGTCCAGCGCTGAGGGACCGAATTTACTCGGGAATGGGCCCAACATCCGGCATCGTCTGCGTATGACACGGCGCTTCCCGAATGAATTCGGTTCCACAGAAAATCCGGGACCCCGGAAGATTTTGTTAGAATCAGCATCGCGCCGCTTAGTCGGCGTTTTTTTATGTCGGGTCGGCTCTTTGCGAGAGCCCCCACCTGGAGACGCAACATGACTCAAAAAATTGTCGTGGCGGCATTGTATAAATTCGTCACGCTCTGCGATTACGTTGCCCTGCGCGAGCCTTTGCAGCAGGCAATGGTCGACAACGGCATCAAAGGGACGCTGCTCATCGCCGAAGAAGGCATCAACGGCACCGTTTCCGGTAGCCGTGAAGGCATCGACGGCTTGATGGCTTGGCTGAAAAACGATCCGCGCATGGACGATATCGATCACAAAGAATCCTACTGTGACGAGCAGCCGTTCTACCGGACCAAGGTCAAGCTCAAAAAAGAGATCGTCACCCTGGGTGTTGAGGGCGTCGACCCGAACAAACAGGTCGGTACCTACGTCGACCCCGAGAACTGGAATGCGCTGATCAGCGACCCTGAAGTCTTGCTGATCGATACCCGCAACGACTACGAAGTGTCGATCGGCACGTTTGCGGGCGCCATCGATCCGAAGACCACCAGCTTTCGCGAATTCCCTGACTACATCAAAGCCCACTTCGACCCGGCCAAACACAAGAAAGTCGCGATGTTCTGCACCGGCGGCATCCGGTGTGAAAAAGCCTCTAGCTACATGCTTGGCCAGGGCTTCGATGAGGTTTACCACCTCAAGGGCGGCATCCTTAAATACCTGGAAAAAGTCCCACAGGAAGAAAGCCAGTGGCACGGTGATTGTTTTGTTTTCGACAACCGCGTCACCGTTCGCCATGACTTGACTGCTGGCGATTACGACCAGTGCCACGCGTGCCGGACGCCGATCAGCGTTGAAGAGCGCACCAGCGAACACTATTCGCCCGGTATCAGTTGCCCGCACTGTTGGGATAACTTGAGCGAAAAAACCCGGCGCAGCGCCATCGATCGCCAAAAGCAGATCGAATTGGCCAAAGCGCGTAATGAGCCCCACCCCATTGGTCGTAACTACCGTCTGCCTACCGAGGCTTGAGCCATGCAAGCGCGACTGCTCTATGTGATGGATCCGATGTGTTCCTGGTGCTGGGGCTTTGCGCCCGTGGCTGAAGCCTTGGTGCAGCAAGCACACGCGGCGGGTGTGGAGCTGCATCTAGTGGTGGGCGGTTTACGCACGGGAAGTGGCGCCGCCCTTGAGCCGACCACGCGACGCTACATCCTTGAGCATTGGCAATCGGTGGCAAACACCACCGGTCAGCCGTTCCGCTTTGAAGGCGCGTTGCCCGATGGATTTGTCTATGACACCGAGCCGGCGTGCCGTGCCGTGGTGGCCGCGCGAAGCCTCGATTCACACAGCGCCTGGACCTTGGTTAAGTTGATTCAGCAGGCCTTTTATATCGAAGGCCGCGACGTGACCCAGGCTTCGGTTCTGGTGGAGCTAGCTGAACAGGCGGGTTTGCCGCGCATCGTGTTTGCCGAAGCGTTCGACAGCGTTGAGCAACTCACTGCTACCGCTGCGGATTTCACCTGGGTGCAAGATTTGGGCATCGCAGGGTTTCCGACCTTGTTGGCCGAACATAATGGCCAACTGGCGTTACTGACCAACGGCTATCAACCCATTGATGAATTGGCTCCGCTACTGGGTCGATGGTTGGAGCGTGCCGCCTGTGCCTGAACAACCTCTTAAGCCTGAATCGTCACCGCGTATCGATCGACTAAGCTGGGCCGAAATTCGCCGACTGGCATTGCACCACCGCAAAGCGTTGTGGGTTGCCAATGGCGTGGCCGTGCTGGCGACGTTATGCAGTGTACCGATTCCGTTGCTGTTGCCGTTGCTGGTCGATGAAGTGCTGCTCGGACACGGTGATTCAGCGCTCAAATTCATGAACCATGTGTTGCCGGTGGGGGTGCAAAAAGCGGCTGGTTACATCGGCTTGATGCTCTTGGTTACCTTCACGTTGCGTCTGGGCTCGCTGGTATTCAACGTCGTCCAGGCAAGGCTGTTTGCACGGCTCGCCAAAGATATCGTTTATCGGGTTCGTATCCGCTTGATCGAGCGCCTCAAGCGCATCTCTCTGAGTGAATACGAAAGCCTGGGCAGCGGCACCGTGACCACGCACCTGGTGACCGATCTCGACACCCTGGATAAGTTTGTTGGCGAAACCTTGAGTCGTTTTCTGGTGGCCATGCTGACTCTGGTCGGCACGGCGGGCATTCTGGTGTGGATGCATTGGGAGTTGGCCTTGCTGATTCTGCTGTTCAACCCGCTGGTGATCTACGCCACCGTGCAGCTAGGCAAACGGGTCAAACACCTTAAAAAGCAAGAAAACGACAGCACCTCACGCTTCACTCAGGCGTTGACTGAAACCCTGGATGCGATTCAAGAAATACGCGCCGGCAACCGCCAGGGGTTTTTCCTCGGCAGGCTGGGCGTGCGGGCTAAAGAAGTGCGCGATTACGCTGTCTCCTCTCAGTGGAAAAGCGACGCGTCCAATCGAGCCAGCGGGTTGTTGTTTCAATTTGGTATCGATATTTTCCGCGCAGCAGCCATGTTGACGGTGCTGTTCTCTGACCTTTCAATTGGGCAGATGCTCGCGGTGTTCAGTTACCTGTGGTTCATGATTGGACCGGTAGAGCAATTGCTCAATCTGCAATACGCCTACTACGCGGCAGGTGGCGCCCTGACCCGCATCAACGAACTGCTGGCGCGGGCTGATGAACCTCAGTATCCCGGCGGCAGTGACCCGTTTACCGGGCACGAAACGGTTGGCATCGACGTACGTAACTTGACCTTTGGTTACGGCGAAGAACCGGTGCTGGATCAACTGAACCTGTCCATTGCGCCGGGGGAAAAAGTCGCTATCGTCGGTGCGAGTGGTGGCGGCAAAAGCACCTTGGTGCAACTATTGCTGGGTCTGTATACCGCGCAATCAGGCAGTATCCGTTTCGGCGGTTTGACTCAGCAGGAAATCGGTCTGGAAACAGTGCGCGAGCATGTGGCTGTGGTCCTGCAGCATCCTGCGCTGTTCAACGACAGCGTGCGTGCCAACTTGACCATGGGCCGGGAGAGAACCGATGACGCCTGTTGGCGAGCACTGGAAATCGCTCAGCTCGATGTGACCATTCGCAGCCTGCCCTTGGGGTTGGACAGTATCGTTGGGCGTTCCGGCGTACGTTTATCCGGCGGTCAGCGGCAACGACTGGCCATCGCGCGAATGGTCTTGGCCGAACCTAAAGTGGTGATCCTTGATGAAGCCACCTCGGCCCTAGACGCCGCAACCGAATACAACCTGCATCAAGCCTTGTCGCGCTTTCTTAGCGGACGCACCACCTTGATCATTGCGCATCGCTTGTCAGCAGTGAAACAGGCTGACCGCGTATTGGTTTTTGATGGGGGGCGAATCGCAGAGGAGGGCGACCACCAACAGCTGATTGCTGACGGTGGGTTGTATGCAAAGCTTTACGGTCATCTGCAGCAAATATGATGCGGGATCATTGTTAATCCGACGTCGTTTTTATGAAAGCATTGATATTTCGAACTTATCCGCTTCACTCCTATTCTTATCGTCAGGCTAATCATTCACAAGTAGCGCGGCAGCGTGTTTCAAATATGAGAAAAAAGCCCAACAGTGCAGTTTGTTTTTAGCCTAGGCTCACTAAGCGCCGTCAACGTGCTGCAGGGTGAATGGTCAGGAATGTGTATAAAAGGGAACCCATGACGCAAAAGCGGATTCTTGAGCCCCATTTGCTGGGCATTGTTTGGCCCTTCATTGCGGTCGTGCTTTTTCAGGCGCTTCTAGGGTGTGTGAGTTTGTACACATTGTCAGCGGTGCGCGGGTACGTCGCCGGCGAAAGCCTGTGGTCCAAAGGGCAGAAGGACGCCATCTATTACCTGAACCTGTATGCCAACGGCGGGGACGAGCTGAGCTACCTCAAATACCAGGAGGCAATTGCTATTCCCCAAGGCGGTCACGACTTGCGGGTAGCACTTGAACTTCCGACGCCAGACCTGTCGGCTGCGCGTGCCGGGCTGTTGCAAGGGGGTAATCATCTTGATGATGCGCCGAGCATCATTTGGCTTTATTTGAACTTCCGCCATTTCCGTTACTTGGAAAAAGCCATCGACCTCTGGAAAGTTGGCGACGGCTATCTGGTGCAATTGGACACTGTTGCCCAGCAGATGCACCGCCGCATGGCGCAGGGTGTTGCCAGTGTGGGTGAGGTGTCTGGTTGGAAATCGCAAATCAACGCCATCAACGAAGGGGTAACGCCAGCGGCAAAGGCGTTCAGCGATGCGTTGGGGGAGGGTTCGCGGTTTATTCTACGGTTGTTGTTAATCACTAACATGGCCACCGCCGTGGTGTTGATTCTGTTGGCGCTGCTGCGCACCCACAAACTGTTGAAGCAACGACACGCGTTTGCCAGCGCCTTGCAGCAGGAAAAAGAACGCGCTCAAGTCACCCTGGAATCCATTGGCGACGGGGTAATCACCACGGATGTTGAAGGCTCGATCACCTATATGAACCCGGCTGCCGAGCAATTAACTCACTGGAAGAGTGAGCAGGCTCAAGGCTTGCCGTTGGCCGCACTGTTCAGCGTGCTGGACGAGAACGATCAGAAAGACAGCTTTACCCTCATCGAACATATCCTGAGTGGGACCTTGAGTGGCGGCAGCGAACATTCGCGACTGATCCAGCGACTGGACGGCAGCACGGTATCAGTGGCACTGGTCGGTTCGGCTATTCAAACAGGAGGCAAGACCAGCGGCACTGTGTTGGTACTGCACGACATGACCCAGGAACGGCAGTACATCGCAAACTTGTCTTGGCAAGCGACCCACGATGCATTGACCGGCTTAGTTAACCGACGTGAATTCGAGTTTCGGCTGGAGCAGGCGCTCAATAATCTTTCACGTCAGTCCGGTCGGCATACGCTGATGTTCCTCGACCTTGATCAATTCAAGTTGGTGAATGACACCAGTGGCCACGCGGCCGGGGACGAACTGCTGCGGCATATTTGCGCGCTGCTGCAACAAGGTTTGCGCGAAGGCGACACATTGGCGCGGTTGGGTGGTGATGAATTCGGTATTTTGCTGAAGAATTGCCCGCCTGATGCTGCGCAGAAAATTGCCGAATCCCTGCGCCAGACCGTGCAAAGTCTCCATTTCGTTTGGAAGGGCCGGCCGTTTGTAACCACGGTCAGCATCGGGTTGGTCAATATTTCCCAAAGCCCTGCCACGCTTGAAGGCTCATTGCGCGCGGCCGATATGGCGTGTTACATGGCCAAGGAAAAAGGCCGCAATCGAGTCCAGGTGTATCACGCAGACGACTCGGAACTGTCCACTCGTGTTGGCGAGATGGCCTGGATCCAACGATTACACATGGCGCTGGAAGAGAATCGGTTTTGCTTGTATTCACAGGAAATCGCCAGCTTGAAGGACGTCACCGAGCGCGGAGGTGGACACATCGAAATCCTCCTTCGGTTGCACGACGAATCCGGTCGGATGGTGTTGCCAGACAGCTTTATACCGGCGGCCGAACGGTATGGCCTGATGACGACTCTGGACCGTTGGGTGGTTCAGAACGTGTTCAAGATTATTTCCCAGTGCTTGCACGAGCATAAACACAGCGGCCCCATGGCGATGTGTGCAATCAACTTGTCAGGGACCAGCATTGGTGACGATGCGTTTCTTGCGTACCTGAAAGAGCAATTCAATACCTATCAAATACCTCCCGATCTGATTTGTTTTGAGATTACCGAAACCAGTGCGATCTCCAATTTAGGCAGTGCTATTCGGTTTATCAATGAATTAAAAGGCTTGGGCTGCCTGTTTTCTCTCGATGACTTCTGTGCCGGGATGTCATCGTTCGCGTACCTCAAGCATCTGCCTGTGGACTTTCTGAAGATAGACGGCAGCTTCGTCAAAGACATGCTCGATGACCCGATAAATCGGGCCATGGTTGAAGTGATCAACCATATTGGCCATGTCATGGGGAAAAGCACGATTGCCGAATTTGTTGAAACGCCGCAGATCGAGCAGGCACTGCTCGAAATTGGCGTTGATTTTGCGCAGGGTTACATCATTCAACGCCCGCAGTTGTTCACGTGTGAAAGTCTGCATTCTCGGCCCGTCAGGTCTGCGCCCCAGTTGTTTCGGGCGCCTGGGATTTTTCGCTGAACAGAGTGCTCATGGGCCACAACACATAAAAAAGGAGCCCTAACAGTGATCGATACTTTTATCCGAACCGGTCCGCTCATGGACGCAACTAGTTATCCGCGTTGGGCGCAGCAGTTGATTCAAGACTGCAGTGAAGCCAAGCGTCGGGTGGTCGAGCATGTGCTTTATCAACGGATGCGTGATGGCTGCCTGAGTTCCAAGACCATGCGCCAGTATTTGATTGGCGGCTGGCCAGTGGTCGAGCAGTTTGCCGTGTATATGGCGCAAAATCTGGCTAAAACCCGTTTCGCCCGTCACCCCGGTGAAGACATGGCGCGTCGCTGGTTGATGCGAAATATTCGGGTCGAACTCAATCATGCCGATTATTGGGTGAACTGGAGCCTCGCGCACGGCGTCAGCCTGGAGGATTTGCAGGCTCAGCACGTGCCACCGGAGTTACATGCATTAAGCCATTGGTGCTGGCACAGCAGCGCGTCGGATTCACTGATCGTTGCGATTGCTGCGACCAACTACGCCATCGAAGGCGCCACCGGTGAGTGGTCGGCGATTGTTTGTTCCAGTGACGTCTATGCGGCGGGCTTCCCGGACGATCAGCGCAAGCGGGCCATGAAGTGGCTGAAGATGCACGCCCAGTACGATGATGCGCACCCGTGGGAGGCGCTGGAAATTATCTGCACGCTGGCCGGAAACAACCCAAGCGTTCGACTGCAGACTGAGGTGCGTCAGGCGGTCACCAAGAGCTACGAGTACATGTTCCTGTTTCTGGAACGCTGCATGCTACAAGAAATGACACCCCAGTCCCGTGAACGCATGGCGTTGGTCGAAGTCGACTAGGCGTTTGCGTATCAGGATGAATACCAGGCGTGAAGCAGGTTAAGCGCATCGAGCTAATCGAGCTTAACCCGCCATCGTCAGACGATTACGGCCTTCACGTTTGGCCACATACAATGCACTGTCCGCCCTGAGCTGAAGGCTTGCGGCGGACTCGGCTGGCAGCAACGTGGCGCCACCGAGGCTGACCGTCAGCGTGACCGGATGATCAGGTGTCGCATACGTGAGTTGTTGCGCGGCCTGGCGTAAACGTTCGCCGACCATCACTGCAGCTTCGCGATCAGTGTTCGAGAGCACGACCAAAAATTCTTCCCCGCCGAACCTGAACACTCGGTCGACATTGCGCAGTTGACTCTTGATTGAGGCGGCTACGGCCTTAAGGACTTCATCGCCAACAGCGTGCCCGTGCATGTCGTTCACCCGCTTGAAGTGATCTATATCGAGCATCAGCACTGACAGCGGACTCTTTTGCCGGCGCGCCAGTTCGATCTCCCGGTTCAAGGTCTGATCCATGGCGACGCGATTACCGGTGTTGGTCAACGGGTCGCGCAGGGCGCTCTGCGTAGCTGCGCGATAAAGCAGGGCGTTTCGCAACGGGAACAGCAAGCAGGTCAGTAACGACTCCAGTTGCGTCAGTTCGAGTTCCGCGAAACGACGATTGCGTTGAAACACCAGCTCACCCAGGTGCTCACCTTCGCTGCTCAAGGTGTAGCTTGCAAAAACAGGGGTGCGCTCACCCAGTTTCAAATGCAGGTCCGAGGAGCTTTGGTCGTACGTCAAACCATCAAGGGGAATCAGGCGTTGAATGCCGCGGAAGAAAATCGTCAGGATTTTTTCGGCATCGAGGCTGGTTTGTAACTGCAGGCCCAGTTGCTGGCGCAGTTGTGTCAGGTCGGCGGGTAACTGCGCGACATTCTGTAACTGACGAAAACCCAGACGTTGCAATTTAGCGTTGTCGAAGTCGATTGCACGGGTCTGGGGGGCTGAACTCATCTTGACACTCCTAAAACAGATAAGGCCGTATAAATGCTTATCTAGACAGAGCGAAAGTCGTGCCAACCCGTTGAGTTAAATAAAGTGTTTATGAATCAGCGGCTTAAGGCGTTACACAAAAAGTAGGATGTTAAACGATGTCGTTTATTTGACTCGATACAGTGCTCATTTTTAGTACTGCCCACCAAGAGACATAAAACCGTCGTTAGGTGGGCAGGGTAACGCGTTGTTTGATTTCACTGTTATTGAGCGTCGAATGCCTGACCGTTGATTCCGGTACTGTCTGGACCCATCAAATACAGGTACACCGGCATGATGGCTTCGGGAACAGGATTGGCATTAGGGTTTTCACCCGGATAAGCATGGGCCCGCATGCTGGTGCGTGTGGCGCCGGGGTTGATGCTGTTAGAACGAACCGGCGCGACGTTTTCCAGCTCGTCGGCCAAGGTTTGCATCAGGCCTTCGGTGGCGAACTTGGACACGCCGTAGCCACCCCAGTACGCGCGCCCTTTGCGTCCGACGCTGCTTGAGGTAAAGATCACCGAACCATCAGCGGACAGCTTCAGCAGCGGCAGCAGGGTGGCGGTTAGCATAAACATCGCGTTGACGTTGACGTGCATCACGCGCATGAAGTTTTCGCCTGACAACTGCTCTATCGGGGTGCGTGGGCCGATGATCGACGCGTTATGCAGCAAACCGTCCAAGTGCCCAAACTCGGTTTCGATCATCGCCGCCAGCTCATCGTATTGATGCGGCAGCGCGGTTTCGAGATTGAACGGAATGACAGCCGGCTGAGGATGGCCTGCCGCTTCGATTTCGTCATAGACCTGGGTCAGGTTGGCTTCGGTCTTGCCGAGCAACAACACAGTGGCACCGTGCGCGGCGTAGGTTTTGGCGGCAGCGGCACCGATGCCACGACCGGCGCCGGTCACCAGAATAACCCGATCCTTGAGCAGTTCAGGGCGTGCAGAATAATCAAACATGAAAAACCTCACTGGAAAATGAACGCAGCTCTGTCGGAGCCAACGTGTTGGCGAGACGGCGTGTCAGGCAAACCGTGCCAAGCCCTTCGCCAACACGTTGGCTCCCACAGAGGGTCTTTTGATCGGGTTAAATCAGCAGCTACACAGCGCGTTATCCAGCACTTTGCGCAGGTCCAGAGGGTGATCGACGACGACGTCGGCGCCCCAATGATTTGGATTGTCGTGCGGGTGGATGTAGCCGTAGCGTACCGCCGCAGTTTTGGTCCCGGCGTCGCGGCCGGATTCGATGTCGCGCAGGTCATCGCCGACAAACAACACGCTGGCCGGGTCCAGCTCAAGCATCTGGCAGGCAAGAATCAGCGGCTCAGGGTGCGGCTTGCTGTGGGTCACGTGGTCCGGGCAAATCAGGATGGCTGAACGTTCAGCCAAGCCCAGTTGCTCCATGATCGGCAGGGCGAAACGCATGGGTTTATTGGTCACCACACCCCAGATCAGGTTAGCCTTTTCGATGTCGGCCAACAGCTCAGCCATGCCATCGAACAGCTTACTGTGGACGGCGCAGTCAACTTGGTAGCGTTCGAGAAACTCCAGACGCAACGCTTCGAACTCCGGGGCGGTTGGTGAGAGCGCAAAGGTTGCTGCGACCATCGCCTTGGCACCGCCGGAAATTTCATCACGTATCAACTTGTCCGACACTGGTGCAAAACCTCGGTCGGCAAGCATGCTTTGGCAGATGGCGATGAAATCCGGCGCGGTATCGAGCAGCGTGCCGTCCATGTCGAATAAAACCGCTCTCAAACGCATAGGTTTATGCCTCTCGAAGGGTCTGGATCATGTAGTTGACGTCGACGTCGGACGCCAGCTTGTAATGCTTGGTCAGGGGGTTGTAGGTCAGACCAATGATGTCCTTGACCTGCAAGCCCGCTTCGCGACTCCAGGCCCCCAGTTCCGACGGGCGGATAAACTTCTTGAAGTCGTGAGTGCCGCGCGGCAGCAAGCCCATGATGTATTCGGCGCCGACAATGGCGAACAAAAACGCCTTAGGGTTGCGGTTCAGGGTGGAAAAGAACACTTGGCCGCCCGGTTTGACCATACGGAAGCAGGCACGAATCACCGACGAAGGATCCGGTACGTGTTCGAGCATTTCCAGGCAGGTCACCACGTCAAACTGTTCAGGCATTTCGTCGGCGAGGTCTTCGGCAGTGATCTGGCGGTAATCTACCGTCACGCCGGATTCCAACTGATGCAAGCGCGCCACGGCCAGCGGCGCTTCACCCATGTCGATACCCATGACCGTGGCGCCGCGCTGGGCCATGGCTTCGCTGAGGATGCCACCACCGCAACCGACATCGAGCACGGTTTTGCCCGCCAGATTGACCCGTTCGTCGATCCAGTTAACCCGCAATGGATTGATGTCATGCAGCGGTTTGAACTCGCTATTGCGGTCCCACCAGCGATGGGCCAAGGCTTCGAATTTGGCGATTTCTGCGTGGTCGACGTTGCTCATGGGTGATCCTCAAAAACTCGATTCTTTCGTCTTGTCCGGGCATTTGGACCCGGACAGTCATCATTCGGTTTGGCTTGTAGTATGGCCCGATATTCGCTGGCCCCACGCTTTGGCGGTGTCACACAGCGCCTGTTCGTCCATGCGGGTCAGGCGTTTGTCGTCGAGCAATTGTTTGCCCGCTACCCAGACATGGGTCACGCAATCGCGGCCGGTGGCATAGATAAGCTGCGACACCGGATCATATACCGGTTGCTGGGCCAGCCCGGACAGGTCGAACGCGACGATATCAGCGGCTTTGCCAATTTCCAGTGAGCCGGTCTCGGCCTGGATGCCCATGGCTCGCGCGCCATTGAGCGTCGCCATGCGCAGGGCTCGGTGTGCGTCCAGCGCGGTGGCGGAGCCGGCGACTGCTTTGGCCAGCAAGGCCGCCGTGCGTGTTTCGCCCAGTACGTCCAAGTCGTTATTACTGGCGGCGCCGTCGGTACCGACCGCGACATTGACACCCGCCTGCCAGAGCCGTTCTACGGGGCAAAAACCGCTGGCCAGCTTCAGGTTTGATTCTGGGCAGTGAATCACGCTGGAGTTGCTTTCTACCAGTAAGGCCAGGTCTTCGTCGCTGACCTGTGTCATGTGCACCGCTTGAAAACGCGGTCCCAAGAGGCCCAGGCGGTTCAGGCGTGCCAGTGGCCGCTCATTGAGCTGTTCAACGGATTGTTCTACTTCGAAGGCGGTCTCATGCACGTGCATGTGAATCATTGCGTCGAGTTCGTCAGCAAGAACGCGGATTTTTTCCAGGTTCTCATCGCAAATGGTGTATGGCGCATGGGGGCCGAATGCAATTTTGATTCGCGGGTGGTGCTTGAGATCGTTGAACAGCTCGACGCCCTTATGCAACGCCTCGTCAGTGGTGCGTGCGCCAGGAATCGGGAAATCCAGTACCGGCACGGTGATTTGTGCGCGGATGCCACTGTTGTGCACGCGCTCGCTGGCAACTTGCGGGTAGAAGTACATGTCAGAAAAGCAGGTGATGCCGCCTTTAAGTTGCTCGGCGATGGCCAAGTCGGTGCCGTCACGGACAAAAGCTTCATCAACCCATTTGCCTTCGGCCGGCCAGATATGGTTTTCCAGCCACGTCATCAGCGGCAAATCGTCGGCCAAACCGCGAAACAGCGTCATGGCAGCGTGCCCATGGGCATTGATCAAGCCGGGGCTGAGCAACATGCCCGGCAGTTCGCGGACTTCCACTGCTTGCTGTTTCAGCGCTTCGGCCCTCGGGCCGATGTAGACGATAAGGCCATCGCGAATGCCAAGGCCATGTTCTTTAAGTACCACGCCAGCAGGTTCGACCGGCACTAGCCAAGTGGGCAAGAGCAACAGGTCGAGGGGGGCAGCAGCGTTGGGCATGGCGGGCATCCAGAGCTTGGCTTTCTTTATATATAAGGGGACAGAGACGGGAACGGCGAAGTATACCCGAGCGTCTTGATGGTCGGCTCGCTATAATCGGCGGCTTTTGGTTTCCAGCTTTTTTGTTTTTGGTTTTATTGAGTAATGGGGTGAGAGATGCGCGATCGACTATTGGCTGCAGAGAAAGTGATAGCCATCGATTGGCGGGACGATGCCCTGCATCTGCTTGATCAGCGCGTGTTGCCGTTTGAAGAGACCTGGCACACCTACACCACCGCGGCCGGTGTGGCTGAAGCGATTCGTTCAATGGTCGTGCGCGGCGCGCCGGCGATTGGCATCAGTGCTGCCTACGCTATTGTCTTGGCGGCGCGAGCGCGGTTCGCCGCAGGCGGCGACTGGGCCATGGCGCTGGTGGAAGACTTCGCCTTGCTCGCTAATTCGCGCCCGACGGCGGTCAACCTGTTCTGGGCGTTGAACCGGATGCGCGATCGCCTGGCGCGGCTCAAAGGCAACGAATCGCCGTTGGCTGCGTTGGAAGCAGAAGCGGTGGCCATTCACCTCAGCGACCGCGAAGCCAACCTGACCATGGCTCAGCTCGGTGCCGACCTGATTCGCAAGCACCAGGGCAACCTGCAAACCGTGTTGACTCACTGCAATACCGGCGCGCTGGCCACGGGCGGTTTCGGCACGGCATTGGGCGTGATTCGAGCGGCGCACCTTGAGGGCATGATCGAGCGCGTCTATGCCGATGAAACCCGGCCTTGGCTGCAAGGTTCGCGTTTGACCGCGTGGGAATTGGCTAACGAAGGCATTCCGGTCACCGTCAATGCTGACTCGGCGGCGGCCCATTTGATGAAAACCAAAGGGATTACCTGGGTGATCGTCGGTGCCGACCGCATTACTGCCAATGGCGACGTGGCGAACAAAATCGGCACCTATCAACTGGCCGTCGCAGCCATGCACCACGGCGTGCGTTTCATGGTTGTCGCGCCGAGCTCAACCATCGACATGACACTAGACAGTGGCGATGACATTCCCATCGAAGAACGTGACGGTCGCGAGCTGCTGGAACTCGGGGGGCAGCGTGTAGGGGCTGATGTAGACGCGTTTAACCCGGTCTTCGACGTCACCCCGGCGGATTTGATTGACGCCATCGTCACCGAAAAAGGCATCGTCGAGCGCCCCGACACCGCAAAAATGACCCAGCTGATGTGCCGCAAGCGGTTGCATTGAGTGTGTCCTCTGTGAAAGCCAACGTGTTGGCGAGCTTTTGAGGTCTTGCGGCAGCAGGACCCTCGCCAGCACATTGGCTCCTACAGCTTTCACCAATAGGCTCCAAGCCCCTCAGAGGCGCTATAAAGCGCGATCACTCATCGATTAGTGGTTTGGCAGGCTTTCAGGGGATAGGTCCCTGATCGCGATTGTGATAATATCCGGCGGTTTCCAAGGTACCGCGATGCGCCTGCCTTCACTGCGCAGATCCATGGCACAACTCGTTAATTTGCCGTAAGTCGCTGCATGGCAAACGCCTGCTGCGGCGAGCTTCGTTCTTCCCGCATGGACGACGAAGTTTCACCAGAAAAAGGAATCAGGCTTCTCATGGGCGAACTGGCCAAAGAAATCCTCCCGGTCAATATCGAAGACGAGCTGAAACAGTCCTACCTCGACTACGCGATGAGCGTCATCGTCGGTCGAGCATTGCCTGATGCGCGCGACGGCTTGAAGCCCGTGCATCGGCGTGTACTGTTCGCAATGAGCGAATTGGGCAACGACTGGAACAAGCCGTACAAGAAATCTGCCCGTGTGGTCGGCGACGTTATCGGTAAGTATCACCCGCATGGCGACACGGCCGTTTACGACACGATCGTACGGATGGCGCAGCCATTCTCCTTGCGCTACCTGCTGGTAGACGGTCAAGGCAACTTCGGCTCGGTTGACGGCGACAACGCTGCGGCCATGCGATACACCGAAGTGCGCATGACCAAGTTGGCCCATGAGCTGCTGGCCGACCTGCATAAAGAAACCGTGGATTGGGTGCCGAACTACGACGGCACCGAAATGATCCCTGCGGTCATGCCGACCCGCATTCCCAACTTGTTGGTCAACGGCTCCAGCGGTATCGCCGTGGGCATGGCGACCAACATTCCGCCGCACAACCTCGGTGAAGTCATTGATGGTTGCCTGGCGCTGATCGATAACGCTGACATCACCATTGATGAGCTGATGCAGTTCATCCCCGGTCCTGACTTCCCGACTGCTGCGATCATCAACGGTCGCGCCGGTATCGTCGAAGCCTATCGCACCGGCCGCGGGCGCATTTACATGCGTGCGCGCTCGATGATCGAAGACATCGACAAGGTCGGCGGTCGTCAGCAAATCGTTATCACTGAATTGCCTTACCAGCTCAACAAAGCACGTCTGATCGAGAAGATCGCTGAGCTGGTCAAAGAGAAGAAGCTCGAAGGTATTACCGAACTGCGCGACGAGTCTGACAAAGACGGTATGCGCGTCGTTATCGAGCTACGCCGTGGTGAAGTCCCTGAAGTTGTTTTGAACAACCTCTACGCCCAAACCCAGCTGCAAAGCGTTTTCGGTATCAACATCGTTGCGTTGATCGATGGCCGGCCACGGATCCTGAACCTCAAGGACCTGCTGGAAGCTTTCGTTCGTCACCGCCGTGAAGTGGTTACCCGCCGTACCGTTTTCGAGCTGCGTAAAGCCCGTGAACGGGGTCATTTGCTTGAAGGTCAAGCCGTTGCCTTGTCGAACATCGACCCGGTTATCGCGCTGATCAAGGCCTCGCCGACACCGGCTGAAGCCAAAGTGGCATTGATCGCGACGCCTTGGGAATCCAGTGCTGTTGTCGAAATGGTCGAACGTGCCGGCGCCGATTCTTGCCGCCCGGACAACCTTGACCCGCAATACGGTTTACGCGATGGCAAGTATTTCCTGTCGCCAGAACAGGCTCAGGCGATTCTTGAACTGCGCTTGCACCGTTTGACCGGTCTCGAACACGAAAAACTGCTGACCGAATATCAGGAAATCCTGACCCAGATCGGCGAGCTGCTGCGCATCCTCAACAGTGCCGAGCGTTTGATGGAAATCATCCGCGAAGAACTTGAGCTGATCCGCGCAGAATACGGCGATGTACGTCGCACCGAGATTCTCGATGCCCGTCTGGACCTGACCCTGGGCGACTTGATCACCGAAGAAGAGCGGGTTGTTACCATCTCTCACGGCGGCTATGCCAAGACCCAGCCATTGGCCGTCTACCAGGCTCAACGCCGTGGCGGTAAAGGTAAGTCGGCTACCGGCGTCAAGGATGAGGACTACATCGCGCACCTGCTGGTCGCCAACAGCCACACCACGTTGTTGATGTTCTCCAGCAAGGGCAAGGTTTACTGGCTCAAGACTTACGAAATTCCGGAAGCGTCCCGCGCTGCCCGTGGTCGTCCGTTGGTCAACCTGCTGCCGCTGAGTGAGGGTGAGTACATCACCACCATGCTGCCGGTAGACATGGAAGCCATGCGCAAGAAATCCGAAGAAGAAGGCGGTGACGATGTCATCACCGTGGAATCGGACGACACCGCGACTGACGAAACCGAAGAAGATCGCAAAGCACGTATCAAGGCCGAAGACCGGAAGAAGGCGCCGTTCATCTTCATGTCGACCGCCAATGGTACGGTGAAGAAAACCCCGCTGGTGCAATTCAGCCGTCAACGCAGTGTTGGCCTGATCGCACTGGAGCTGGACGAAGGTGACATCCTGATTTCTGCCGCTATCACCGATGGCGAGCGAGAAGTCATGTTGTTCTCGGACGGCGGCAAGGTCACGCGCTTTAAAGAGTCCGACGTTCGCGCTATGGGCCGTACCGCTCGCGGTGTGCGCGGCATGCGTCTGCCAGAAGGTCAGAAACTGATCTCGATGTTGATCCCGGAGGAAGGCAGTCAGATCCTGACGGCCTCCGAACGTGGTTTCGGCAAGCGCACCGCGATTACCGAGTTCCCAGAGTACAAACGGGGCGGGCAGGGCGTTATCGCCATGGTCAGCAACGAGCGTAACGGCCGTCTGGTCGGCGCGGTACAAGTGCTCGATGGCGAAGAAATCATGTTGATTTCCGACCAGGGCACCTTGGTTCGCACCCGTGTCGATGAAGTTTCAAGTCTGGGGCGTAACACCCAGGGCGTGACCCTGATCAAGTTGGCCAGCGACGAAAAACTGGTGGGCCTTGAGCGGGTTCAGGAACCTTCAGAAGTTGAAGGTGAAGAACTCGAAGGTGAAGAGCTTGATGGCGAAGTGCTCGAAGCTGACGATGATTTGATCGTACCGGACGCTGATGAAGCGTCCGATACCTTGCAAGGCGATACCCCAGAAGAAGAGTAATGCGATACCTGTAGGAGCGGGCTTGCTCGCGATCAGCCGCGGTGCGGTCTCAAATCGGGACCGCCTCGCGATCCATCGCGAGCAAGCCCGCTCCTACAATTGAACTGCGATCTCCTGTCCCACATGACCCTGTGGGAGCAGGCTTGCCTGCGAATGGTTTGATACAGACCCAAGCCTTTGACGAGAGTGGATATGAGCAAGCGAGCTTTTAACTTCTGCGCAGGTCCTGCCGCGCTCCCTGAAGCTGTTCTGCTGCGCGCCCAGGCGGAACTGTTGGACTGGCATGGCAAAGGCCTGTCTGTCATGGAAATGAGTCATCGCAGCGATGAATTCGTCTCCATTGCCAACAAGGCCGAGCAAGATCTGCGCGACCTTCTGAACGTTCCCTCGAACTATAAAGTGTTGTTCCTGCAAGGCGGCGCAAGCCAGCAATTTGCACAAATTCCGCTGAACCTGCTGCCTGAAGACGCCACCGCCGATTACATTGACACCGGTATCTGGTCGCAGAAAGCAATCGAAGAAGCTTCGCGCTTCGGCAACGTCAACGTCGCCGCCAGTGCCAAGCCTTACGACTATTTCGCTATTCCGGGTCAGAACGAGTGGAAGTTGTCCAAAGACGCTGCCTACGTTCACTACGCACCCAATGAAACCATCGGTGGTCTGGAGTTTGACTGGATTCCCGAGACTGGTGATGTTCCGCTGGTGGCGGACATGTCCTCGGACATCCTGTCGCGGCCGGTAGACGTCTCCAAGTTCGGCATGATCTACGCTGGCGCACAAAAGAACATCGGTCCTAGCGGTATCGTCGTCGTGATCATTCGCGAAGACTTGCTCGGGCGTGCCCGTTCGATCTGCCCGACGATGCTCAACTACAAAGTCGCCGCCGATAACGCGTCTATGTACAACACACCGCCCACCTTGTCTTGGTACCTGTCGGGTCTGGTATTCGAATGGCTCAAGGAGCAGGGCGGCGTCGATGCCATGGGCAAACGCAATGACCTCAAGCAGCGCACGCTGTACGATTTCATCGACGCCAGTGGGCTGTACAGCAACCCGATCAACAAAACCGATCGCTCGTGGATGAACGTGCCGTTCCGCTTGGCCGATGACCGTCTGGACAAGCCATTCCTGATCGGCGCCGAGGCGCGCAGCCTGCTCAATCTCAAGGGCCATCGTTCGGTGGGCGGCATGCGTGCCTCCATCTATAACGCCGTTGATATCCACGGGGTCAATGCCTTGGTGGATTACATGGCAGAGTTCGAGAAGGAACACGGCTAATGTCTGAACAAGAACTCAAGGCGCTGCGGATACGCATCGACAGCCTGGACGAACAAGTCCTGGAGCTGATCAGTGAGCGTGCCCGCTGTGCGCAAGAAGTTGCACGGGTGAAAATGGCCTCGCTGGCGGAAGGCGAAGTGCCGGTTTTCTATCGTCCAGAACGCGAAGCGCAAGTGCTCAAGCGCGTGATGGAACGCAACAAAGGGCCGCTGGGCAACGAGGAAATGGCGCGTTTGTTCCGCGAAATCATGTCCTCCTGCCTGGCGCTTGAGCAGCCGTTGAAAGTCTCTTACCTCGGTCCGGAAGGCACCTTCACCCAAGCCGCGGCGATGAAGCACTTTGGTCACGCAGTGATCAGCTTGCCGATGGCGGCTATCGATGAAGTGTTCCGCGAAGTCGCAGCCGGTGCGGTGAATTTTGGCGTGGTACCGGTGGAAAACTCCACCGAAGGCGCGGTCAATCACACCCTCGACAGCTTCCTCGAACACGACATGGTGATCTGTGGCGAAGTCGAGTTGCGTATCCACCATCATTTGTTGATCGGTGAAAACACCAAGACCGACAGCATCAGCCGCATCTATTCCCACGCTCAGTCCCTGGCCCAGTGCCGCAAGTGGCTGGACGCGCATTACCCGAATGTCGAGCGTATAGCGGTTGCCAGTAACGCCGAAGCCGCCAAACGGGTGAAGGGTGAGTGGAGTTCGGCCGCGATTGCCGGCGATATGGCCGCTGGACTGTATGGCCTGACGCGTATCGCCGAAAAAATCGAAGACCGTCCGGACAACGCCACGCGTTTCCTGATCATTGGCAGTCAAGAAGTGCCGCCTACGGGCGACGACAAGACCTCGATTATCGTTTCGATGAGCAACAAGCCTGGTGCGTTGCATGAGTTGTTGGTGCCATTCCATCAGAACGGCATTGACCTGACGCGCATCGAGACTCGACCTTCACGCAGCGGTAAATGGACCTACGTGTTCTTTATCGACTTCGTGGGTCATCACCGCGACCCACTGATCAAGGCCGTGCTGGAACAGATCAGTCAGGAAGCAGTGGCGCTCAAAGTGCTCGGCTCATACCCGAAAGCGGTTCTTTAAAGGGGTAGTGACATGAGCGGCGACTTCCTTGCCCTGGCACAGCCGGGCGTGCAAAAACTTTCACCCTACGTCCCGGGAAAGCCTGTAGACGAATTGGCGCGTGAGCTGAACATCGCCCCGGCCAGCATCATTAAGCTGGCCAGTAACGAAAACCCGCTGGGCGCGAGCCCAAAGGTGTTGGCGGCGATTCACCGCGAGTTAGCCGAGCTGACGCGCTACCCGGACGGCAACGGTTTCAACCTTAAAGCGCAACTGTCTGAGCGCTGTGGCGTGCAGGCCAATCAAGTGACGTTGGGCAATGGCTCCAACGACATCCTTGAGTTGGTCGCCCGTGCTTACTTGGCGCCGGGGTTAAACGCGGTGTTCAGTGAGCACGCGTTTGCGATTTATCCCATCGTCACCCAGGCGGTAGGTGCTGACGCTCACGTCGCGCCCGCCAAAGACTGGGGCCATGACCTGCCTGCCATGCTGGCTGCTATTGATAGCAACACCCGTGTCGTATTTATCGCTAACCCAAATAACCCCACCGGCACCTGGTTCGGTCCGAGCGCCTTGGCTGATTTCCTCGCCGACGTTCCGGCAAACGTGTTGGTTGTGCTGGATGAGGCCTACATCGAGTACGCCGCCGGCACAGATTTGCCAAACGGCCTGGATTATTTGGCGCAGTACCCCAATTTGCTGGTCTCGCGCACGTTTTCCAAAGCCTACGGCTTGGCATCGTTGCGCGTTGGATACGGGCTATCGTCGCCTGCGGTTGCGGACGTACTCAATCGCGTCCGCCAGCCGTTCAACGTGAACAGCCTTGCACTGGCTGCCGCGTGCGCCGCGTTGGACGATGTCGAGTACGTGGCCCAAAGCCGTCGCCTGAACGAAGTGGGCATGCACCTGTTGGAGCAAGGATTGCGCGAGCTGGGCTTGAGCTGGATTGCGTCAAAAGCCAACTTCCTCGCCGTCGACCTCGGTCGTGAAGGTGCCTCGGTGTATCAGGGGTTGCTCAATGAAGGCGTGATCGTGCGTCCGATCGGTGGTTATGGCATGCCTAACCACCTGCGGGTGAGCATTGGATTGCCAAGCGAAAACCTGCGTTTTCTCGACGCGCTGGCGAAGGTTCTGGCGCGTGGTTGATGTCATATCAGTGCAATCAGCCCGGCCTATGATCGGTCGCCTAGTGGTGATCGGCCTCGGTTTGATCGGCGGTTCGTTTGCCAAAGGGCTGCGGGAGAGCGGGCTGTGCGGCGAAGTCGTTGGCGTCGATCTGGATCCGCGCTCCCGCCTACTGGCGGTTGAGCTGGGTGTTGTAGATCGCTGCGAGGAGGACATTGCTGCCGCTTGTCGCGGCGCTGACGTGATCATGCTCGCTGTGCCTATTCTGGCGATGGAAAAACTGCTGACGTTGTTGGCTCGCTTCGAACTCGGTGATGCGGTGTTGACCGATGTCGGCAGCGCCAAAGGCAATGTGGTGCGTGCGGCGCGGCTGGCGTTTGGTGAATGTCCTGTGCGGTTCGTGCCGGGGCATCCGATTGCCGGGTCTGAGCAGAGCGGGGTGGAAGCTTCCAATGCCCAGTTGTTCCGTCGGCATAAAGTGATTTTGACGCCGTTGGCCGATACTGACCCGACGGCTTTGGCCCTGGTCGACCGACTGTGGTCGGAGCTGGGGGCAGACGTCGAGCACATGCAGGTTGAGCGCCACGACGAAGTGTTGGCCGCCACCAGTCATTTGCCGCATTTGCTGGCGTTTGGTTTGGTCGATTCGCTGGCCAAACGCAACGAGAACCTGGACATCTTTCGATACGCAGCGGGCGGTTTCCGCGATTTCACAAGGATCGCCGGGAGTGATCCGGTGATGTGGCACGACATCTTCCTCGCCAATCGCGAGGCGGTGTTACGCACATTAGATACATTTCGCAGCGACCTCGACGCCTTGCGCGACGCGGTCGATGCAGGGGATGGGCACCAATTGTTGGGCGTTTTCACCCGCGCCCGTGTTGCTCGCGAGCATTTCAGTAAAATCCTGGCCCGTCGGGCCTATGTGGACGCTATGAACTCCAACGACCTGATTTTCCTGGCTAACCCTGGTGGACGCGTTTCCGGACGTATCCGAGTGCCAGGCGACAAATCAATTTCTCACCGCTCGATCATGCTCGGCTCACTGGCTGAAGGCACGACCGAAGTCGAAGGCTTCCTCGAAGGAGAGGACGCGCTGGCAACCCTGCAAGCGTTCCGTGACATGGGCGTGGTCATCGAAGGCCCGAACCATGGTCGCGTGACCATTCACGGTGTTGGCCTACACGGGCTGAAAGCGGCTCCCGGCCCGATCTATCTGGGTAACTCCGGCACCTCGATGCGCCTATTGTCGGGTTTGCTTGCAGCACAGAGCTTCGACAGCACATTGACCGGCGACGCATCGCTGTCCAAGCGTCCGATGAACCGAGTGGCCAATCCTTTGCGGGAAATGGGCGCAGTAATCGAGACCGCTGCCGAAGGTCGTCCACCGATGACCATCCGTGGCGGCAAGCGTCTGACTGGCTTGACTTACACCATGCCAATGGCGAGTGCGCAGGTTAAATCCTGCTTGTTACTGGCAGGGCTGTACGCCGAAGGTCAGACCCGTGTAACTGAGCCTGCGCCGACCCGCGATCACACCGAACGCATGCTGCGTGGCTTTGGCTACCCCGTCAGCACCCAGGGCAGCACTGCGTCGGTTGAATCCGGCCATACGCTGACCGCTACCCACATCGAAGTGCCGGCGGATATTTCGTCGGCTGCGTTCTTTTTGGTCGCGGCGTCTATTGCCGAGGACTCGGACTTGTTGCTGGAGCACGTCGGCATCAACCCGACCCGTACTGGTGTCATCGACATTCTTCGTTTGATGGGGGCTGACATCACGCTTGAAAATCAGCGTGAAGTTGGCGGCGAGCCTGTAGCGGACTTGCGCGTACGCTCGGCGAAACTTAAAGGTATCGACATTCCTGAAGAGCTGGTGCCCTTGGCTATCGACGAATTCCCGGTGCTGTTCGTTGCGGCGGCCTGCGCCGACGGACGGACCGTTCTGCGTGGCGCGGAAGAATTGCGCGTCAAAGAGTCGGACCGCATTCAAGTGATGGCCGATGGTTTGCTCGCGTTGGGCGTTCAAGCCGAACCGACACCGGACGGCATTATCATTGATGGCGCCGGTTCCGGCGCCGTAGCGTTCAGCGGCGGTGAAGTCAACGGTCACGGCGACCACCGTATCGCCATGGCTTTCAGTGTTGCCTCTTTGCGCGCATCGGCACCGATCCGCATTCATGACTGCGCCAACGTCGCCACGTCTTTCCCCAACTTCCTTGCACTGTGTGCGCAAGTCGGCATGCGAGTAGCACAAGAGGCACAGTCGTGAAGGTTCAGCCTCCAGTTATTACAATCGACGGACCTAGCGGCTCCGGCAAAGGCACCGTGGCGGGCAAATTAGCCAAGCACCTGGGCTGGTGTCTGCTCGATTCCGGGGCGCTTTATCGCCTGTTGGCCTTTGCGGCGCGCAACCACGGCGTCGACCTGACCAACGAAGAAGCATTGAAGTTACTGGCCGCTCATCTGGACGTCCAGTTCAACGCAGGCAACGATGACCACGGGCAACGCATTACCCTTGAAGGCGAAGACGTTACCCACGCCATCCGCAATGAACAGATCGGCAACGGTGCCTCGCAAGTCGCGTCACTGCCGGCCGTGCGCGACGCATTGCTCCAGCGCCAGCGTGCTTTTCTGGAGGCTCCGGGCTTGGTAGCGGACGGCCGTGACATGGGCACCGTGGTATTTCCGGATGCTCCGCTGAAGATTTTTCTGACGGCCACACCCGAGGAGCGTGCACGTCGCCGTTACTTGCAGTTGAAGGCCAAGGGTGATGATGTTAGTCTGTCGAGTCTGCTAGATGAGATATGTGCACGCGATGAGCGTGACACCCAGCGTGCGGTAGCCCCGCTTAAACCGGCGCATGACGCCATACAGCTGGATTCCACCGAATTATCGATTGAGCAGGTGTTGGAACGCATCTTGAGTGAAGTCGCGATTCGCGATATCGCCGGATGACAAGAAGAAGCGTGTGGGAGACCAGTCATAGTCCCACAGGCTTCTTTTACTTGAACGAAACCCACGTTGTCTGGAATGTGGCAGATGGGCGTATTCTTCGCCCTTGATCAACAGGAATTAAAATGAGCGAAAGCTTTGCAGAACTTTTTGAAGAAAGCCTAAAGACCCTCAACCTTCAGGCCGGTTCGATCATCACCGCGATCATCGTTGATATCGATTACCAGGCTGGATGGGTGACGGTTCACGCCGGTCTCAAATCTGAAGGCCTCATCCCGCTAGAGCAGTTCCATAACGATGCTGGCGAGCTGACCATCAAGATCGGCGACGAAGTGCACGTTGCACTGGACGCGGTCGAAGATGGCTTTGGCGAAACCAAGCTGTCCCGCGAAAAAGCCAAGCGTGCTGAGTGCTGGATCGTTCTGGAAGCGGCTTTCGCAGCTGAAGAAGTGGTCAAGGGCGTTATCAACGGTAAGGTTAAAGGCGGCTTCACTGTCGACGTTAACGGCATCCGTGCGTTCCTGCCTGGTTCTCTGGTTGACGTACGCCCAGTGCGTGACACGACTCACCTGGAAGGCAAAGAACTCGAATTCAAGGTCATCAAACTCGACCAGAAACGCAACAACGTTGTCGTTTCTCGCCGTAGCGTCCTTGAAGCTGAGAACAGCGCTGAGCGTGAAGCTCTGCTGGAATCCTTGCAGGAAGGCCAACAAGTCAAAGGTATCGTCAAAAACCTCACCGATTACGGCGCATTCGTCGATCTGGGTGGCGTCGATGGCCTGCTGCACATTACCGACATGGCTTGGAAGCGTATCAAGCATCCATCGGAAATCGTCAATGTTGGCGATGAGATCGATGTAAAAGTCCTGAAGTACGATCGCGAACGCAATCGTGTTTCCTTGGGTCTGAAGCAGTTGGGCGAAGATCCATGGGTCGCTATCAAAGCTCGCTACCCAGAAGGCACTCGCGTTACCGCCCGTGTTACCAACCTGACCGACTACGGCTGCTTCGCTGAGCTGGAAGAAGGCGTTGAAGGCCTGGTACACGTTTCCGAAATGGACTGGACCAACAAAAACATCCACCCTTCAAAAGTCGTACAAGTTGGCGACGAAGTGGAAGTTATGGTTCTGGACATCGACGAAGAGCGTCGTCGTATCTCCCTCGGCATCAAGCAGTGCAAATCTAACCCATGGGAAGATTTCTCTGGCCAGTTCAACAAGGGCGATAAAATCTCCGGCACCATCAAGTCGATCACCGATTTCGGTATCTTCATTGGTCTGGACGGCGGCATCGACGGCCTGGTTCATCTGTCCGATATCTCTTGGAACGAAGTGGGCGAAGAAGCCGTACGTCGCTTCAAGAAGGGCGACGAGCTCGACACCGTCATCCTGTCTGTTGATCCAGAGCGCGAACGCATCTCGCTCGGTATCAAGCAGCTGGAAAGCGATCCGTTCTCTGAGTACGTGATGGTCAACGACAAAGGCGCTATCGTTCGCGGTATCGTTAAAGAAGTTGACGCCAAAGGCGCCATCATCACTCTGGCCGACGACATCGAAGCTACTCTGAAAGCCTCCGAAATCAGCCGTGACCGCGTTGAAGACGCGCGTAACGTTCTGAAAGAAGGCGAAGAAGTTGAAGCCAAGATCATCAGTGTTGATCGCAAGAGCCGCGTAATCCAATTGTCTATCAAGTCGAAAGACGTTGAAGACGAGAAGGAAGCAATCCAAAGCCTGCGCACTAAGCCAGAAGCTGCGGAAAGCACAGGTCCTACCACCATTGGTGACCTGCTTCGCGCACAAATGGAAAAACAGAACTAAGTTCTGATTAACCATAGAAAAAGGGCGACTTCGGTCGCCCTTTTTTGTGGGCGAGATTTGAGATCCCATCGACTTTTGTGCCGCCCAGGCCTTCAATAAAGGCCGTGCGGCCAAGCTACATCACGCAAACCTTGATCCTCTGGGAAAAGGCTTGCCTGCGAATGCTGCGACTCAGTGTCACCCGACACGCTGTGCTTGTCGGTAAGGGGTCTGTGAATAAAGCCCTGCGGTCATGCAATATAAAATCAGATAAACCCTGTGGGGGCCGCCCCGTCTTCGAGGTCGCGCTTGCCCGCGAATGCTACGCCTCGGTGTCACCTGACACATTGCCTTAGTCGGCAAGCCGACTCCCGCAGGGGTTTGTGATGGCCAGACAAAAGATCCAGACCCGCAATTTCAGGCTTCGGCAGCCTTGTTGTCTAGGTTTTTGCAATCACCCAATTGCGAACCGACACCCGTTATTGCTTGAAAATAGCTGTAGGATAATTCGTGCCTCCCACGTCGTCTTTTCTTGTGCAGACAGCCAGACCTTTACCCGGCTAGACTCAGTGTGTCTCCGAGTCGTCGTTGGGCACGCGCCCGCATAAGGGAATACATGCGCCAAGTAATAATCTTACTGTTTTTGGTCACGCTAGCTGGTTGTTCCTCCGCTTACAAAACCAAAGCGGTACGAGGTCAAAGCGCCGTACGGATCGAGTGTTCAGGCATATTTTCTAACTGGGACCGGTGTTACACCCGTGCAGAGCACGTGTGCCGCCCAGAAACTTACAAGGTCATCGCAAAGTCCAGCGACGTCAAAGAAGATCCGGACGACTACGTGTTTGGCTGGAACCCTGCGGGTTATTTCAGCCGCCGTATGCTGATCGTTTGCCACTGATCAGTAATGTCCTTTGTATGGCCGAATTGCCATAAACAAGGTCTGCATTCGCCTGGCCAGTTTATCTATCCAGATAAGTCAATACTTAGACTGTTCAAATCCCCCAAGTCATGCTAAAACCTTTGAAGCGCTTTACCTAGCTGCTTGAAAAAGAAGGGAAAAATATGACGAAGTCGGAGTTGATCGAACGAATTGTCACCCATCAAGGGCTGCTCTCATCCAAGGATGTCGAGCTGGCCATCAAGACAATGCTTGAGCAAATGTCTCAATGCCTCGCCACTGGTGATCGCATCGAGATACGTGGCTTTGGCAGTTTCTCTCTCCATTACCGTGCCCCTCGCGTCGGCCGGAACCCGAAAACCGGCCAATCCGTTAGCCTGGATGGCAAATTCGTGCCTCATTTCAAACCAGGAAAAGAGCTGCGCGACCGGGTCAACGAAGACGAGGAAGAGGGCTACGAATACCCGTGATGGAGGAAAGTTAATGCGGAACTTTAAGCGAATCATATTTGTCATAGTTATTCTGCTGATTGCTTTGGCGACGGTAGTGTTCCTGTTAGAAAATCAACAGCCCACTGCATTGGTGTTTTTGGGTTGGACGGCTCCTCAAATGTCAGTCGCAGTGCCGATTATTTTGGCGTTGCTGGTTGGGATGGTGATCGGGCCGGTGCTGGGTTGGACATTGCGCCTGGGCAAGATCCGGAAAGCATCCCGATTAGCGTGAGAAGCGCACGGAACCGCGCTGATTGGGTTGACCTTGAAAAGGCCTTTCACGGTCAGGCGAGTTATTTTAAAATTGGGTCTATAAATCTGTGATCAGATTTAAATAATAACTCGCGGTCGTTCACGCTCTTCTGCCTCGATGGTCATAGGAGCAAAGAAATTAGATTATTTAGCATGCTGTTTGAATTCATGCTTCTACGCTGCTGGCCATTTCCCGCTGCCATCAGTGCATGGGAGGTCTTGAGCGCCCGAGAAAGCCTCCTCAGTCCAGAAAAAACAGACCGAATAAATCGTGCTTCGGATATTTTCTTTCCAGCACCGGCATTTCAGTACTCAATTGATATTGACGCGAAGGTCTAGAGGTAAGTTGTGAAACAAATGGCGAATACCAGTGCCAGGTATCAGTAATAATTGACGAGGTATTAAATGATATGACGAGCTCCATGGAGACGCCGCAGGATGCGGATGAAATTGATCTGTTTGAATTAATGTCATCATTGTGGAAGCAGAAAATAATAATAATTTTTTTCGTCGTCCTATCAGTATTAACTGCCACCGCTTATGCTTTTCTTAGTAAACCAATCTATGAGGCCCGGATATTTATACAACCTCCAACTCTTAATGGTATCGCCGATTTTAATTATGGCCGTACTCGAGAGGCAGAGCTTACCCCGTTCGCAGTAAAGGACGTGTACGAGGTATTTGTGCATAACCTTCTAAGCGAATCGTTGCGACGGTCGTTTTTCGTTGAGGTTTATCTGCCTTCCTTGCCAGAGTCGAAACGGGCCGGATCACGAGACGCATTGTACTCGGATTATCTAAGTGAATTGACCATCGGGCTCCCTGCCAAGGATCAGCCTGATCGTTATTTGGTCAGCGTGCAGAGTCGGGACCCCGCGCAGGCTACCGACTGGGTAAAAGCTTATGTCGCCAGGGCTGGCGAAGCTGCGGAAAGTGAGATGTTAAAAAACGTCGCACGTGAAGCTGAGGTTCGTGCCCGCAATTTGGCCCAGCAAATTTCGACCCTGCAGGAGACTGCAGACAAGGTTCGTGAAGATTCCGTCACGCAGTTGCGCGAGGCTCTGAAAGTGGCACAGGCAATTCATCTGACGGAGCCTCCTATTATTTCGGGCAACGTCTCAGCCGAAGTGTCGGCGACGATGAATGGTCAGCTGACCTACATGCGCGGCACCAAAGCCTTGGAAGCTGAGATAAAAAATCTTGAAGAGCGGAAATCAAATGACCCGTTTATTGATTCACTTCGAGCATTGCAGATTAAACAAAGTTTTTACAAAGATTTGCAGGTCAGTCCCGACCGCGTATCGGTCTATCTAATTGACGGCACCGTCGAACAACCAGATCGCCCGATAAAACCGAAGAAAGGTTTGATTATCGCTTTGGGAGTAATTTTTGGTGCCGGGTTAGGATTATTGGTTGCATTGATTCGGCATTTCGTTCTAATTAGAAAGACAACGGAGACATCTAATTAGCGATTCAAGTAGGTATGTTCGACGCGTCTTGTAGGATAATTCCTAAAGTTAGGAGCGATATTAAACGCTAGTGCATGCACGTTAACTGGAGTCCGCTCACAGACAAGATTTGTAAAACGTTATTGGCTGAATTATTCAAAGACTCTGGCTATGCTAGGTCACTTATGTGGGCGGTTACCCCGCTATGCAGCAAGATCGATAGGAACCATCATGCAATACCCGGAAGTTATCCATCACGGCGCAATCGAGGGTGTCACCGGCTCATGCCACCAACTGCAGTTGAACGCAACGATCAGCGTACTGATCGACTGCGGTTCATTTCAGGGTGCGGAGGCGGGCAGTCAGGGTGTTGATAAGTCTCTAGGCTTTCCGATTGATACGATTAAGGCGTTGGTTGTCACCCATGTACACGCCGACCATGTAGGCCGTATACCCAGCCTGCTTGCTGCCGGGTTCAAGGGGCCAATACTGTGTAGCGAGCCTTCTGCCAAACTTTTGCCTTTGGTATTAGAAGACGCCTTCAAATTTGAGTTTGGTCGAGACGAACAGCAGTTGTCGCAGTACCTTGACCTGGTTAATGCGCGGATCATCGCCTTACCATTTGATCATTGGTTCAACCTTGCGCAGACCCCCGAGTTGTACTGCCGAGTCCGACTGCAACGCGCTGGCCACATTCTCGGGTCTGCCTACGTTGAGTTCGATGTCGAATACCCTATCGAGCAACGTGCCAAGCGCATAGTGTTCTCAGGTGACTTGGGTTCCAGCCACATGCCTTTTCTACCCAGCCCGAAATCGCCTGAGCGAGCCGACCTCCTGGTGCTTGAAAGCACCTACGGCGACCGGTTGCATGAGGACCGCAGCACACGGATATCACGCTTGGAAGCGGTCATTGACAAAGCGCTCGCCGACCATGGCACCGTATTGATACCCGCATTCAGCATCGGTCGCACTCAAGAATTGCAAGCTGCATGAGACCGAAGATATTCTTCACTGCAAGTCGCTCAATACCACGATCCAAACCGCCAATGATGGTGATGGCTCCTTACCCATCCATTGGCCAGAGCTTCCTGTGATTCTGGATTCGCCGCTGGCCAGCCGTTTTACCAAGGTCTATCTGGAGCTTGATGACTTTTGGGAGGGGGAGGCCAAGCATCGTTCAGAAAATGGCCGCAAGCCGTTGCAGTTTAATCAAATGGTCACCATCGATAGCCATGCCAAGCACTTGCAGACGGTTAATTACTTGGCCAGTACAGGTCGACCGGCAATCGTGATAGCCGGTCACGGGATGTGTTCCGGCGGGAGAATCGTCAACTACCTGAAAGCAATGCTGGGAGACGTCAGACATAATGTCCTCTTCGTCGGCTACCAAGTCAAAGGTACGCCAGGCGCTGCCATCCAAATGTATGGAGATAAGGGCGGTTACGTTGAGCTGGATCGTGAGCGCTACCCAATTCGGGCCGGTGTGACCACAATTGGTGGGTATTCTGCGCATGCAGACCAGCAAGGTTTGGTAGAATTTGTCACCGGGATGGATAAGTCTCCATCAGAAATCAGATTGGTACACGGTGAAGCGAACGCAAAGAAGGAGCTGAGCAAGGTTTTGCTCCGTAAGTACGAACTCAAACGCATGGCTTTGACAATAGATACCAAATAATCAAGTGGTTTGATCTACTCAATCGTTTAGTCGGCGACGGACTAAAAAACCCGTCAGACGGCGCGCTAATAGCTATTAGCAAACAACGCACTGTCAAGATCATAAGATGATGGATATTTACATAGAATAACCCGAGGTCTCGCTCGCTGGGTAACCGAGTCTCTTTTCCCAGTAAACTCGGGTAATCAATTGTCTAGGGGTGCTGCTTGCGATTAGCGACGAATTAGTGATGCAACTTCAAATTCGTGCTGAAAATATCGTAGGATTTCGGATTACCTTTTAAGCGAATGGTGTACGAGTTATCGATGAAATTTCGATGAGTTGGTACCACGATAATGGAAGCGGATGGAGCGAAAGGGTCATTTTTTTGATTAACTTTTAAATCGTTAGAACTTATAGATATGCCGATCTACACGATCCATAGCTTCAGGTGAGTACTATCGATGAAGCTACGTTCTCAGGAAACGAACGGTAAATTCTGGGGCGGTAGCGATTCGGAATAATAGTATCGTCCCACCTTAGTGTTGCATGGGTTAACATGGATATGTCGACGACGAACGGCTTATTTTAAAAGGTCCGCGTATTAAATATGAGTCTCATTAAAAATAGCTCTTGGAATATCGCGGGTTTTGCAATCCCCGTTATTATCGCTGTCCCCGCCATTGGTTATCTTGCTCGGGTGTTGGGGGCTGAGAAGTTTGGTTTGTTCACGCTTGCGTATGCTGTTGTAGGCTATGCCAGCATTTTTGACGCAGGGCTTTCAAGAGCAGTAATCCGCGCAGTGGCAATGAACGGAGGGCAAGATGATAAGCTGGGGCGGATTTTGGGTACATCCACTGTTTTCGTTATAGCCCTAAGTATTATTGCAGCTATATTTTTGTATTTTGGTGCTGAAAATATTACTCACTTTTTATCAGTCTCAGACGCGTTGCAAAGTGACGCTATAGATGGTTTTAGATTGTTGAGTTTTGCTGTCACCCCACTGTTGCTGAGCACAATCTGGTTTTCATGTCTTGAAGGTGAAAGCAAGTTTTTAAAATTAAACATCCTCAAAGTAGTTACGGGAACGGCCATAGCTGCATTTCCAGTATTAGTAGTAATGCTTACCAGCGTGAGCTTTGAATCTGCTGTGCTTGGACTCGTTTTAGGAAGAATATTTACGGCGTCAGTTGCTTATTGCTATGGGTTAGGGCGCTTCAGAAAGAAAGTGATGAATTTTGACCGAAAAACTTTGGGTGAGTTGCTTAGATTTGGTGGGTGGATAACCGTGAGCAACGTACTAAGTCCCGTAATGGTATATTTTGATAGATTCTTTATTTCAAACGTATTGGGCGCTCAATACGTAGCGTTCTATACAGCGCCAGCGGAAGCAGTCTCAAGGTTATTACTCGTTCCTATGGCCGTTTCTAAAGTTATATTTCCAATGCTCAGTGCCAAACATAAGCACGCCAATACCCATACCGCACTCGCCTATAAATTATTAATAGTATTCAGTGTTTCCACAGCGATGGTTGTATTTCTGCTGGCGGACCACATATTGCTTTTGTGGTTGGGGCCGGCCTACCTTGGCGAATCGGTTATTGTTTTGAGAGTCTTGATCATAGGTTTTGTGTTCAATTCGATCGCTCAAATCCCTTTCGCAAAGGTCCAAGCAAGTGGCCACTCCAAAATCACTGCATTGATACATGTGGCGGAAATAATTCCTTACGTAATACTGATGATAATCTTTGTTAAACAATGGTCCTTGGTTGGTGCTGCTATCGCGTGGACATTAAGAGTAACGGCAGACTACGTGCTGTTAGAATTCGCATCAAGAAAAATTGACAGAATACGGCAGGCTAATTATGGATTGCGTTGATATTATAATGGCCACCTATAATGGAGAGCAATATCTAGAGGAACAGATTGAGTCAATACGTGCCCAAGACCATTTGAATTGGAAACTGTATGTGAGTGATGACGGTTCTACGGACAGTACGCTATCGCTTATTCAAAAATATGCTGACTTAGATTCACGTGTGTGCGTTGTAAATACCCAGCGCCAAGGAGGAGTAGTTAATAATTTCAACAAAGCGTTGAACTTCTCTACTTCTGACTACGCAATGTTGTGCGATCAAGATGATATATGGCTAAGTAATAAAGTCTCCGTAATGCTTGCATCTATTAAAGAACGGATGTTAGTCGGAGTAATTGAAAGCCCTATTCTTGTTTTTTCAGATCTACATTTGGTTGATGAAAAAAATAAAACCATTCAAAAAAGCTTTTATCGTAGTAATAATTTAAACCCTAATTACAATACGGACGCTAAATTTTTGTCGTGGCGGTCTAGCGTTTACGGATGTACTATTATAATGAACCGGGCTCTTTTAGTGAGGGCGTTGCCATTGCCTAAGGGCGTGCCTATGCATGACCAATGGTTATCTTTGATAGCAGCACATACGGGCATCGTTGCGTATGCGAATAATCAAACTATTCGTTATCGTCAGCATCAAGGCAATGTTGTTGGTGGCGCGGGTAGAGGTGCTTGGGGAAAAGTCAAAGCACTCAAAGGTCTTCTAAAGAACATTGAAAAAGCCGTCGATGGCTGTATTCAACAAAATTCAGCGTTACTTCAGTACCTTTCAGCCGCTGAAGCTGTAGATCATATTGCCTTGGATTCGATCAGATATAAGTTAAAATTTATAGTTTCGAACGTATTGCCTTATTGGAGCGAAAGAAAAGGTTATTGTTTTTTCTTTGTAGTGAAACTTCTTTTTTGCCGACAAAATTTTGTGTCGAACCAACAATTATAAAAAATTTATCTTGGCACCATTATTTTTATATCGGAGGTAAGTATGTTTTCAGACCGAAACGTCAGTCCACCAGGCGACGAGGTAAAGCCGAGGCAAAAAAAAGTAATATTAACGTTTGTTGGATTCTATCTACCTGGCTATAAAAGTGGGGGGCCGCTACGAACAATCATGCATCTCGTAAATAATTTAAGTGACGAATTTCTATTTCTAATAGTTACTCGTGATCACGATCTGGGTGATAATGATACTTATTCTGATGTCACAGTAAATAAATGGCAGGATGTGGGTGCCGCAAAGGTACTTTATGTGTCAGAAGGGAACATGTCTAATAACTTTCTTCGTACATTGCTATCCAAGACGCCTCACGATATTTTATATTTGAATAGTTTTTTTGACATCGATTATTCGATCAAGCCTTTGTTTGCCAGATTGTGGTTGAGTAAACTCGACAGGCGTCCTGTTTTGCTGGCTCCAAGAGGTGAGTTCTCTCCAGGCGCGTTGAAACTTAAACACATAAAAAAACGTGTGTATTTATTGTTCGTTCGGCTGATTAGGCTTTACAGAAACGTTAATTTTCAAGCATCAAGCATACTTGAGTCGGAAAATATCCAGCGTGAGCTAGGCTACGTTGATCCAATTGTTAAAGTGGCTATCGATTTACCGGACAAAAAAGCGTCACCGACAGTGGGCTCGACAACAATCATCCTGAGCAGTGCACTGAAAATAATATTTCTCTCACGTATATCGCCCATGAAAAATCTAGATTTCGCGCTGAAGATACTCAGTCGATTGGAAAGTGATGTCGTGTTTGACATATATGGTCCTATTGAGGATCTTGAATATTGGGCGCTATGTCAGTCATTGATTGAAGTTTTGCCGAGCAATATAAAAGTTTTTTATAAAGGCGGTGTTCCGCCGGTTGAAGTCGGCCCTACCTTTGCGGGGTATGATCTGTTCCTTTTTCCTACTCGAGGGGAAAACTACGGTCATGTTATCGCAGAGTCGTTGTCTGCAGGGACGGTCGTTCTTGTAAGTGATCAGACTCCTTGGAAAAACTTAAAGGATGACGGGTTAGGCTGGGATATACCTCTTCAGTCACCTGATGAGATGGTTGAGGCAATAACTGAGTTTGCTTCAAGAGGGCGCGAAGCGTGGTCAGCACATAGGAGCATTGTTCAGTCCAATGTTGCATCCCGCCTCTATAATCCAGCAAATGTCCAAGCAAACCGGGATATGTTTAATAGTATTGCTTGAACTTAGATTCAGACAGTATAGGAATAAAATGCGCATATTGGTTTTGTCTCAGTATTTCTGGCCGGAAAATTTCATTATAAATGACGTTGTTAGAGAGCTTGCGACTCAAGGGCATGATGTTACGGTCGCGACTGGGAAGCCAAATTACCCAGACGGGAACGTATACCCTGGATATCAGGTTTCGGGAGCAATGAAAGAGTCCTTCGGCGACAATATTCTAGTCGTAAGAATCCCGTTATTACCGCGGGGTAAAGGCGGAGCTTTAAACTTGTTGAAAAATTATTTTTCGTTTGTATTTTACGGCCTTTGGTATTTTCCTAAATTGTTGAAGTATCAAAAATTTGATACGATTTTGGTATTCGCTCCGTCGCCCATTCTGCAAGTAATACCCGCTATTTTTATGAAAAAAATAAAGCATTCTCATTTGGCTGTTTGGGTGCAAGATCTTTGGCCGGAAAGTTTATCGGCCACAGGATTTGTAAAAAACAAAACGGTACTGAAATTAGTTGGGCTAGCTGTTAAAGCTATCTATGCCGGGTGCGATACGCTTTTGGTGCAATCCAGGGCATTTATAAATCCAGTGTCAAAATATGCTGCTCTCGATAAAATTGTTTACTATCCTAATTCACTACTTGAGTTGTCGCCTGATCCTAAAAGCGAACCAATTCCTCTCGATATGGAGTCCCAGTTCGAATCGGGGTTTAACCTCATATTTGCGGGAAATATCGGCACTGCGCAATCGGTTGAAACACTTGTTGATACATGTCGGAAAATGCGTTCCGACAAGAATTTCAAATTATTCTTGATCGGAAGCGGCAGCCTGTTCGATTGGGTAAAAACGCAGAAAACTGCTGAGGGTCTCGACAACCTTATCCTGCCTGGTCGCTTCCCTTCCTCGATGATGCCCGCGATTTTCGCCAAAGCCTCAGCGCTGCTTGTGTCATTAAAGGATGAGGAGATATTTGCCTATACTGTTCCCAGTAAAATCCAGAGCTACCTTGCAGCAGGCCGCCCGATTGTCGCCTCATTGCGAGGCGAGGGGGCTCAAGTCATCGCTGATGCCGGTGCTGGTCTGTCCTGTCCACCGGAAGACTCAGAAGCTTTGGCCACTTGCATTCGCAAAATGATGGCGCTCGACGATATTGAACACCGTGAAATGGGTCTTTCAGGGAGGAAATTTTTCGAGGAGAATTTTCAAATGCGCCAGCAGGTTGAGAGTTTGGTTGAGATCCTTCTGAAAAGATCTCAACAATCGAGAGAGAACGGACAATGAAAGTGCTACTACTGGGCGTTACAGGAATGTTGGGAAGTGTAGCGTACAAAGCTTTTTGTGACGACTCAAAGTATGAAGTATGGGGCACACTTCGCAATCCGTCGGGGCTGAAATACTTTGCAGAAGGTATAAGAAAAAACCTCCTAAGCGGAGTCGATGTTGCGGATTTCGATTCGATCGTGTCGGTCTTCAGTAAAATAAAACCTGATATTGTAATGAACTGTATCGGTTTAATAAAGCAGCTGGCGGACTCGAAAGATCCCTTGTCAGCATTACCCATAAACGCGATGCTTCCACACCGACTATCCAAATTGTGTCAGCTGGGTAACGCGCGGCTTATTCATATCAGCACTGATTGCGTCTTCTCTGGGCGTAAAGGAGGTTATGAAGAGAGCGACGTGTCTGATGCCGAAGATTTGTATGGGAAGTCCAAGTATATAGGCGAGTTACATAATGAAACCCACGCTATTACTTTACGCACATCTATCATTGGTCATGAACTTTCGAGTAGCTATTCGTTAGTCGATTGGTTTCTGTCCCAAGAAGGTGAGCTAAAAGGCTTTTCCAAAGCGATTTTTTCGGGTCTTCCGGTGGCCGAACTGGTTAATGTAATAAAAGACATTGTCATTCCAAACACATCGTTGCATGGCTTGTATCACGTTTCTGCGAAGCCTATTTCGAAATTTTGCTTGTTAAAACTCATTGCTGACGTATATGAGAAAAAAATATCTATTATTGAAGATAGCTCTCTCATCATTGATCGATCTTTGGTCAGTCAGCGTTTTACACTGGCAACCGGCTATTGCGCTCCAGAATGGCCACAACTTATACGGCTAATGCATCGATCTAAGTCACCAAATACCATGGATACCCATTATGTTTGATAATAAAGTATTAATGATTACTGGCGGCACAGGTTCGTTCGGGCATACTGTGCTGAAGCGATTTATCAATACGAATGTTAAAGAAATTCGTATATTTAGCCGTGATGAGAAAAAACAGGAAGACATGCGAATAGCGCTGTCCAATGATAAAGTTAAATTTTATATTGGCGACGTCAGAAACGTTGATAGCCTCCAACAAGCTATGGTAGGCGTTGATTATATTTTTCATGCTGCGGCTTTGAAGCAGGTGCCGTCGTGTGAATTTTATCCGATGGAAGCAGTGCGGACTAATATTTTGGGGACAGAAAACGTTCTCAATGCTGCAATTGCTTCTGACGTAAAAAGAGTTGTTGTTTTAAGCACCGATAAAGCTGTTTATCCAATCAACGCTATGGGCATTTCCAAAGCGATGGGTGAAAAGCTAGTCGTTGCAAAGTCAAGAATGATCCCTGAAGGCGGAACCGTTATATGCGCCACTCGTTACGGGAACGTAATGGCGTCTCGGGGTTCAGTCATTCCTTTGTTTGTAAATCAAATCCGTAATGGTGAAGACATGACGGTCACCGATCCGGAGATGACCCGTTTCTTAATGTCTTTAGAGGATTCAGTTGATCTGGTATTGCATGCGTTTGAGCATGGGCAGCAGGGTGATGTTTTTATTCAAAAATCTCCCGCCTCTACGGTGGGCGATCTCGCATTGGCGCTCAGAGAGTTGTTCGCTAAAACTAATTCATTGAAAGTAATTGGTACCCGTCACGGTGAGAAACTGTACGAATCTCTGGTCTCTCGTGAAGAGATGGCGAAAGCTGAGGACATGGGTCGTTATTATCGGGTTCCAGCCGATAACAGAGATTTAAATTACAATAAGTATTTTGTTGAAGGCGAGCAAAAAATCGCCGAATTCGACGATTACACTTCTCATAATACAGAACGCCTTGACATTGCTAGGATAAAAAAACTGTTATTGAAGCTCGATTATATAAAGGATGAGTTAAATGCTTAAGGTCATGACTTTAGTGGGTACGCGTCCGGAAATCATCAAAATGAGCCGCGTGATCGCTGAGTTGGATAAGCAAACTCATCACGTTTTGGTTCACTCAGGTCAAAATTATGACTATGAATTGAACCAGGTCTTTTTTGATGACCTTGAGATTCGTAAGCCTGATCACTTTTTAGGGGCTGCGGGCGATACGGCGGCAAAAACAATTTCGGAAGTTATTTCCAAGGCTGATGACATTTTTGAAATCGAAGCTCCTGACGCGTTGCTGCTGTATGGGGACACTAATACTTGCTTGGCAATCATCGCTGCAAAGCGTAGGAAAATTCCTATATTTCATATGGAGGCGGGCAATCGCTGTTTTGATCAGCGTGTTCCAGAAGAGTTGAATCGTAAAGTACTTGATCATTTAAGTGATATTAATCTAGTGCTCACAGAGCACGCTCGTCGCTATTTACTGGATGAAGGTATTCGTCCCGAAACGATCATTAAGACCGGTTCGCATATGGAAGAGGTTCTTGATTATTATATGCCGCGCATATTGGAATCGGACGTCTTGATCCGTGAAGGGCTTGAGGAAGGGAAGTACTTTATTGTCAGTGCCCACCGGGAGGAGAATGTTGATACGCCTGACAATCTTCGCGATCTGCTTGAATCCCTTCGAGCGCTAGCAGATAAATATAGCTATCCCATTATTGTTTCCACTCATCCTCGCACCCGTAAGCGTTTAGAAGCACTTGGTGAAAACCTTGATCATCCTTTGCTTCGGTTTGTGAAACCATTTGGGTTGCTCGATTATATCAAGTTGCAGATAGGATCTTTTTGTATTCTCTCTGACAGCGGAACTATTATGGAAGAAGCGAGTTTATTAAATCTTCCCGCAGTAACCATCCGAAATACGCATGAGCGGCCAGAAGGTATGGATGCGGGCACACTCATCATGTGCGGTTTGAAGTCCAATCGTGTGCTTGACGCAGTGAGTGTTGTGACGAGTCAGCACGATCGTACACTTAGAGTTTTCAAATCCGTGGGTGACTATTTAGGCGGTTCTGTGTCTAAACAGATTGTGCGCATTGTTTATAGCTACACTGATTATATAAATCGCACTGTGTGGTCGAAGAATTAAGGGGTTAGGCATGCGCTTATTGGCTACTGGTGCTTGGGGCGTCGTAGGGCGGCGTCTGGTTAGCGTTCTCGCCAGTAAAACAGGTATGGATGTCGCTGCAGTCGCCAGGCGTGATAGTTCCGGCCGGCTAGAGTTTGTTGCCATTAATCCCATGAGTGAACTGTCATCATCTGTTGTCAGCGTGGACAATGCGCTTTAAAGCACTGCGTTACCTTTTCAAGGGCAGCAAAAATAATGACTCACTCGTGGCTTTTTCCAGCGGTTTTACTAACGGCTTTTTTATTAACTGCGGCTTTACGGCGGTACGCTCTGGCCCAAAGCATAATGGATATTCCGAACGCTCGTAGTTCCCACACTACCCCCACACCGCGGGGAGGTGGTGTGGCGATAGTTTTGGCATTTTGCCTGGCGTTACCCATCCTAGGTTGGATGGAGTTAGCGAACTGGAAGACAGTGTGTGCGCTTGGAGGATCCGGAATCCTTGTTGCTGTGCTGGGCTTCATGGATGATCACGGTCACATCGCTGCCAGATGGCGGCTGCTCGGGCATTTTGCAGGTGCGCTTTGGGCGTTGTTTTGGCTTGGAGGATTGCCGGCCATCGAGGTTCTCGGGACGGCTGTTAACCTCGGTTGGATTGGACATACTCTCGCAGTGCTCTACCTAGTATGGATGCTGAATCTATACAATTTTATGGATGGTATCGACGGTATCGCTAGCGTTGAAGCTGTCTGCGTTTGTCTGGGGGCCTGTATTTTATATTGGATGCTGGGCCGCACAGATTTGGTGTGGCTCCCATTGATGCTTGCTGTGGCTGTGATCGGGTTTTTGTACTGGAATTTTCCTCCCGCACGCATATTCATGGGAGATGCAGGAAGCGGTTTCTTGGGCATAACAATTGGTGTTCTATCGCTGCAAGCCGCTTGGACCGAACCCTCGCTCCTATGGGGATGGTTGATTTTGTTAGGCGTGTTTATTGTGGATGCAACTTTTACCTTATTGCGACGTATCCTAAGGGGAGAGAAAGTCTATGAAGCGCATCGCAGCCATGCGTATCAGTACGCGTCACGGTTATACGGTAAGCACCTGCCGATCACACTGGTTGTAGGCGCACTCAATTTGTTTTGGTTATTGCCCATTGCCATTTGGGTGGTGAATTTTGGGTTCAATAGCATTATTGGCGTTTTAATTGCGTACGTGCCGTTGGGTTTGCTGGCCTTAAAGTATCGCGCAGGCGCGCTTGAAATATCCCCGATAAATGTGTGATTCATTTGACCCTGCGGGCGTTGGGAACTGGGCAGGGTCAATATGACTGCAATGCAGAAAAATTTAAGGAGTGTTGACCGGTGAGTGAAGGGATCATGGATAAAATGCGGGCAATGTTGCTTGGCCTACCGCGACGGCAAAAGCGATTAATTCAAGTGTTTGCCGACGTGATTTTGGTTTGGGCTGCACTGTGGCTGGCGTTTGTCGTGCGCCTCGGAATTGATGAATTAATCAATCCATTATTCAATCACAGATGGCTATTTATTAGCGCTCCGGCGGTGGCAATACCCCTTTTTATTCGATTCGGAATGTACCGAGCCGTCATGCGATACTTCGGTAATGATGCGTTGATAGCCATCGTCAAGGCAGTCAGCCTATCGGCGCTTGTACTTGGAATAATTGTCTATGGGTATAGTAATCATCAGAATGTAATTCCACGCTCAGTAGTATTTAATTACTGGTGGTTAAGCATGGTTCTGATTGGGGGGTTGCGCTTAGCAATGCGCGAATACTTCTTGGGAGATTGGTTCGCTGCAGCCCAGCACGTTCCCTTTACAAACCGAAATGACGGAATATCAAAGGTAGCTATTTATGGTGCGGGTGCTGCCGGCAACCAGTTGGTGGCTGCGTTGCGTATGGGCAGATTGATGCGGCCGGTTGCTTTTATAGATGACGACGAAAGTATCTCTAATCGAGTTATAGCAGGATTACCCGTCTATAAACCGCGACATATCCAGCGCATGATTAAAGTGACTGAAGTTCAAGAAATATTGTTGGCAGTCCCTTCTTGCACTCGCGGACGTCGTCGCGAAATTTTGGGTTATTTAGAAGGTTTTCCTCTTCATGTACGAAGCGTGCCGGGTTTCATGGACCTTGCAAGTGGCCGAGTTAAAGTTGACGATATCCAAGAAGTGGATATAGGTGATTTGCTTGGCAGAGATACTGTTCCCGCTCAAGAGCACTTGCTAGAACTCTGTATCGCTGGGAAAACCGTTCTGGTAACGGGTGCCGGCGGATCAATTGGTTCGGAGCTATGTCGCCAAATTTTGGCTTTGGGACCAACCACTCTTCTTTTGTTCGAACACAGCGAATTTAATCTTTACACCATTCTCTCAGAGTTAGAGCAGCGCGTTAACAGGGAGTCGCTAACCGTCCAGATAATTCCAATCCTGGGTTCGGTAACTAATTCGAACAAAGTCTTGCATACGTTGAGGACTTGGCGGGTGGAAACGGTTTACCACGCTGCAGCCTACAAGCACGTACCTATGGTCGAGCATAATATAGCCGAGGGTGTGTTGAATAATGTCATGGGGACGCTCTATGCCGCTCAAGCTGCATTGCAGGCTGGTGTTGCTAACTTTGTGCTTATATCTACTGATAAAGCCGTGCGTCCAACTAATGTTATGGGCAGTACGAAACGTTTAGCTGAGCTTACCCTTCAAGCGCTTAGCCGTGAATTGGCTCCCATAATGTTTGGGGATAAGGCCAATATCTCGCAAGTAAACAAAACCCGATTTACGATGGTTCGCTTTGGTAATGTTTTGGGCTCTTCAGGGTCAGTAATTCCACTTTTTCATAAACAAATTAAATCAGGAGGGCCGTTGACGGTCACCCACCCCAACATCACCCGTTATTTCATGACTATTCCGGAAGCGGCGCAATTAGTAATTCAGGCGGGGTCAATGGGGATAGGGGGGGATGTATTTGTATTGGATATGGGTGAGCCGGTGAAGATTATAGAACTTGCCGAGAAAATGGTCCATCTGTCGGGGCTCAGTATCCGTTCAGAGAAAAATCCTCACGGTGATATCTCTATCGAGTTTAGCGGATTGCGTCCAGGTGAAAAACTTTATGAGGAACTGCTCATCGGTGACAATGTCGTGGCGACGCGCCATCCAATGATAATGAGTGCTAGCGAAGATTATATGACTTGGGAAATATTGAAAACCAAAGTAGCCGAACTTCTTTCTGCTATTGATGACCTTGATTACGTCCGGGTTCGTCAGTTATTACGAGATACGGTAAGTGGGTATAGCCCTGACGGAGAGATCGTTGATTGGTTTTTCTTGCAAAATCGACTTGAACCTTGAATTTTGCGAATGTGATAGTGATGTACATCCTGAGTATATTTTTTCTAAGTTGCGTCCGTCGAGCTAACGCCTTAAGTGTATTAATTAGCGTTTTTATTATTTCCATGCGTATTCACCATTAAGCAATGGCTGCCTGCTGTTAGAGTGGCGATTAAAGGAAAGAAATGAGGCGTATTACACTATTCCCACTTGGTATTGTTATCGCTTTTTTAATGAGTTGGTATATGGCAACATTTAGGTTTTCTTTCTTTTATCAAGAAATTGATCTATTACCAATTCTGGCTGTATTGGTGATAATTAGTTTTGTGTTCGCAGTAGCGCTACCGTTTAGCAAAATTTATCATACACCGGAAACTGTATCAAATGACTATTTGACGTTCTATATGCAAGCGCTGGTAGTAGTGATATTTTTTCTTGTAGAGCTTGCGTCTTTTGGTGTGCCTTTGTTTGGGTTAGATCGATCTGATTTTACCGGGTTTAAAAGTTTGCACGTAATATTTTATGCATTTATTTTTTATCTTAATATAAAGGCAGCAACGTTTGCATCCATAAGGCCAGCATTACTGATATTCGTTGTGTCCTGCTTGCTTGGCGCACTCATGTTAACAAGACAGTTATTAATGTATTCATTTCTTGTTTTTGTGATTTCTTTAGCTTCGCAGGGAAAAATAAAATTATGGCAAATATTAATAATGTGCGCTTTGGTTGTTGTCGCGTTTAGCACGCTTGGCAATATTAGGGAATCAGACGGGGGCGATCTTATATTTATAGTGGGCGGTGCAAATGAAGATGGCCGTAAACTGCCGGCTTCACTTTATTGGATGTGGTTGTATGTTGTTTGCCCAATCTATAATTTATCTTATAATTTCCAGTCACATGATATTTTAGAGATTAGGATTGACGATGTTAAAGCACTGCTTACAAATATTTTCGTTCCGGAGTTTTTTTATGCGAGATTTGAAATTCTGCGTCCAGAACCAGATTATGTTATACCGTATTTGAATGTTGCGTCAGGGTTTGGTTTAACAGCGAAATTAGCCGGTATTGTTGGTGTTTTTATACACTCAATTTCGCTATTGATATTTTATTTTCTTGGCCTGATTTTTTTGAACGGGAAATACAAGACGGCTTTCATTGTTCATTTTTCAGCATGCGCTATATTGTTTTTCTTTGATAATAAATTTATTCAGGCAGAGTATTATTTAACGTTTGTATATTTATACTTGTTTTCTTTTGCAAGCTTTTTCGTCAGATATTTTATGTTTTATAAAGGGCGGCAGCGTTCATTGATTGTCGCGGACGATGATTAATACAGTTAAATTCTTAAATAACGTTCCACGTCTTGTCCGCACGATCCAACACGCTCAGCGGCGTTACACGAGGCTGTATTTCTCCAGCCAACCTTTTAGTTGCGCGAGCACCGGAAGGCTCATTTCCTGGCGGCCGATAAAGCGCTGCTCATCGCTCACGTCTTCAAGGTCGCGCTCAATCCCGAACAGCTTATTAATCATCGCCGACGCAATATCGGCTCTCCCGGTCTTGCCCCTGGGCGGCACTTTTAGGGATTCGACAAACTCCCGGAGCAACTAGACCTGTTCTCTTAAATCGACGAACTGACCTTTATCTACCCGACGCTCACCGAACATCTGTAAAAGCATTTGCTAAAGCAGAAGTGGGTCATCAGGTAGGTTATCGGGGCGTTAAATTTATGCCCGGATGGGTTTGTTGAGGCACACGAAGAGCACCGGGTCAAAGACCGCAACCTTGATATCCAGCTCGACCAGGACGGCGAGGCCGTCGATGGACTTTCGAAAGTCGACCGGCTTGGGGGTACCCACGTCTGCTCATCGGAGCGCATTGTGGCCCAATCTATATTTCGATTACACCAAGCAGTCGGACATGCCTTCCATTCCATCCCTCCTCGGATGCAGCGTTCTAACGGTAGTAATTATGTATATCAGACAAAGTAGCTGTTTGACGGCAAGTGCCAACTGGCGGCATGTCTTGGCTACGCGGTTCGCCCGGTTAGAGTCGCTTAAGTGGGTCGGTTTTTTCATTGGCTGGATGAAAGGTCATGGGGGCCACTCATGCGAGTACTCCGCCGCCCCTAATTCTCAGTAAATTTTTTAGCCAACAGCCTCGCTAGCCCGCTAGCAAGTGGCTGATCTAGAGTGTTTTTTTGATTGGGAACAGCAATTCTAAATTAGCCCCCGCGTTGCCTGAATCTCAGCACCACCGAGTAGCTGCTTTCGTTTATCTGATATTCTCGCGTCCACTAAAATGCTGAGGTTGACCGGATCGTCACCTGAAACTGCATTCAGCATGAATTTACTCCGCCAAAATGTGGCTACTTAAGGGTTTTAGAAATGGATTTGATTCCGGTGATTTTGTCAGGAGGCGTAGGCAGCCGTTTGTGGCCCGTATCTCGCGAGGCCCATCCCAAGCCATTTATGACACTGCCTGACGGACAGAATTTGATTCAAAAGACGTTCATTCGCGCCGCCAAGCTTGAAGGCGTATCGGAGGTTTTGACCGTAACGAATCGTGAGTTACTGTTCAAAACTGAAGACGAATACCGTACGGTCAATTCATCGGCACATTCGCAAAGCTTCATTTTGGAACCGTTTGGCCGTAACACCGCAGCTGCGGTGGCAATGGCTGCATTGCATGTACAGCAGACCCACGGCGACGAGGCGAATCTGTTGGTACTTGCCGCCGATCACCTCATCCAGGACGAACCCGCATTTGCGGTTGCGGTGGCCAAAGCGGTTGCACTTTCGCAGCAAGGGTGGCTCGTGACTTTCGGTATTCAGCCGCAGTACCCGGAAACCGGCTTTGGCTACATCGAGGCGGGCGATTCGGTGGGCGAGGAGGGTGGGCTGAGGGTTGCTCGGTTCGTTGAGAAACCCGACGTTGCTACTGCCGAGCGTTATGTGGCAGCGGGTAATTATTTCTGGAACTCAGGAATGTTCTGTTTCCAGGTTGGAACAGTCCTTGAAGAATTCCGCAAACATGCTCCGGATGTACTGGCAGCTGCAGCGGCATCCCTCGCTCAATCGCGTTTGACCACCAGTGTTGGCTACCGATGCCTGGCTATTGATCCGGATACATTTGCTCAGGTCCCGGACATCTCCATCGACTATGCATTGATGGAGCGCTCTCAAAGGGTGGTCACCGTTCCGTGTGATATCGGTTGGAGTGATATCGGCTCGTGGAACGCGGTTAGCGACCTGACCAAAGCTGACGAAAACGGCAACCGCTTCGAGGGAGAAGTGCTTTCCCATGGCTCGCGCAACAACTATGTAAACAGTGAAGGGCGCCTCACGGCCTTGGTTGGTGTTGAAAACCTGCTGGTGATTGATACACCCGACGCCGTGATGATCGTTCACAAAGATCATGCCCAAGATGTAAAGCATATTGTCGGTCAGCTTAAAAGCTCCGGTCATACGCTTCACCAGCTACATCGCACCGTGCATCGCCCCTGGGGCACTTACACAACCCTCGAAAACGGCGAGCGTTTCAAGATCAAGCGAATCGTAGTGAAGCCACAAGCTTCTCTTTCGCTGCAGATGCACCATCACCGTAGCGAGCATTGGATCGTCGTCAGTGGCATGGCCGTGATCGTGAATGATGACAAGGAATTGATGCTCAATACCAACGAGTCGACCTTCATTCGTGCCGGTCACAAGCATCGGTTGAGCAATCCTGGGGTTATTGACCTGGTATTGATTGAAGTTCAGAGCGGCGATTATTTGGGCGAAGACGATATCGTTCGTTTCGAAGACGTGTACGGTCGAGTCGACAGCTAGCCAATGCGCAATCTCGCCTGTGAGGTTATTGGCTCACGGGCCACAGGTATGCGTTCAAATCCGCCGTGTCCATTGTTATAACCGATGCCGCGGGCTTGGAACGAAGATCAATCTTGCCCTTTATATCGGTCGAGAAATAGTCGATCCGAGTCAGGTTGCGAGTCATATTTATAAAACGTTTTTCATGTGTGGGGGCGTTAGGTCGGTGATACACTCCCGCGCTTTTCCAAATTCCCTCTTGGCAGTCCTGAGATTATGCGCAGTACACATGACAATAACCTCCAGGCTGCTTTGAAGGCTTGCAGGAGCAGTTTTGTATCGGTTGGCTTCTTTAGCCTATTCATCAACGCTCTGATGCTCGTACCGACCTTCTACATGTTGCAGGTTTACGGTCGCGTGGTTACCAGCGGCAGTATTTCAACGCTGGTGATGCTGACGATCATCATGGTCGTGCTGATGGTAACCATGGGTGCGCTGGAACTGGTCCGTTCGCGAATCATGGTTCGGGTCAGCACCAAGCTGGATATCCTGTTGAGTCGTGACCTGTACCGGGCCAGCTTCAAGCGCGCCTTGGTCAGTGGCGGCATGGATTCCTCAGCCCAAGCCCTGAACGACCTGACCGGCCTGCGTCAATTCATGACGGGCAACGGGTTGTTTGCGTTTTTTGATGCGCCTTGGCTGCCAATCTATATAGCAGTAATGTTCATGTTCCACCCGTGGTACGGCTGGATGGCAATCGTATGCTCGATCATTTTGGTGTGTTTCGCGATCCTCAACGAGAAAATGACCGGCGCCACCTTAGCCGTTGCCAACAAAGAAAATATCGCTGCCAGCCTCTACACCAACAAGAATTTGCGTAACGCCGAAGTCATCGAATCCATGGGCATGCTCAATACCCTGATCGATCGCTGGGCGCATCGTCAAAAGAAGGTCCTCACTCTGCAGTCGATCGCCAGCGACAAGGGCGGTCTGATGACCAATATTTCCAAGACCTTTCGCATGCTGGTGCAGTCGCTGATTCTCGGTTTGGGCGCCTACCTGGCGGTCAATCATGAAATCAGCCCGGGCCTGGTCATCGCAGGTTCCGTATTACTGGGTCGTGCATTGGCGCCTTTAGACCTGATTATCGGCAGCTGGAAAGGCTTTATCAGTGCACGTTCCCAATATGCTCGTCTGAATGACATTCTGGACACGCAAGAAAGCGAACCCCAGCGTATGTCACTGCCTGTACCTCAAGGCGACGTGCTGGTTGAAAACCTGATTGTCAGCGCCCCCGGCGGTAAAACCCCCATTATCAAGGGCATCAGCTTTGGCGTCCCTGCGGGCCAAGTGGTCGGTATCATCGGCCCAAGTGCGTCCGGTAAATCGACCCTGGCTCGCGCCCTGATGGGCATCTGGGTACCGCAACATGGCGTCGTACGCCTGGACGGCGCCGATATCAGTAATTGGGATAAAAACGAACTGGGCCCATACGTGGGCTACCTGCCACAGGATATCGAGCTGTTCGAAGGCAGCATCAGTGAAAACATCGCCCGTTTCTCCGTGGTTGATTCTGCGCAAGTGATCATGGCTGCGCGCACTGCCGGTGTTCACGAGATGATTCTGTTGTTGCCTGAAGGCTACGACACGGTGATTGGCAGCGAGGGCGTCAACCTGTCCGGCGGTCAGCGTCAGCGTATCGGCCTGGCCCGTGCCCTGTACCGCGCACCGCGTCTGATCATTCTCGATGAACCCAACTCCAACCTCGATGAGGCCGGTGAACAAGCGCTTGCCCAAGCCATCATGTTCATGAAAGGCAGCGGCTCAACAATCTTCGTGATTACTCACCGCACGACCATCCTGTCGCACCTTGATCGCCTCATGGTCATGAGCGGCGGCAGCATCTCCATGTATGGTCCGCGCGAACAAGTCATGGCTGAGCTCAACGCCCAACATCTCGCCGCTCAACAAAAAGCAGCTCAAATTGCCTCAGCCGCAGTGCCAGACAGCGTCTGATAGGAAGATTGTCGATGACTAGTAATACACTCACTACAACCGCCGATATCTTCAATGGCGTTCCAGTATCTGATACGAAGGCCCGGCGAGTCGGTTTCTGGATTGTCTTTGTGACCTTTGGTCTATTTGGTTCTTGGGCTGCTTTTGCACCCCTGGACAGCGCCGCTTATTCGCCGGGCGTGGTCACCGTTCAGAGCTATCGCAAGACTGTTCAGCACCTGGAGGGCGGCATCGTCAAAGAAGTGCTCGTCCACGATGGCGATATCGTCAAAAAAGGCGACCCGATCATTGTGCTTGACGATAGCCAGTTGAAGGCTGAATACGAAACCACCCGCAGCCAGTATATTGCCGCCAAAGCAATGGAAGCGCGTCTGCGCTCCGAGCGTGACGACAAAAGCACCATCGATTTCGATAAGATGCTCCCTGCCAACACGCCTCGTGGCGAAGAAGCACGCAACAGCGAAACTCAGGTGTTCAACGCTCGCCGTGGCTCGCGCCTGGGTGAGGTGTCGGTATTACAAGAACGTATCGGTCAGTTCAACCAGCAGATCAAGGGCACTGAAGCCATGATCGGCACCAAGGTCAATCTGGAAAAATCCTACACCGGCGAAATCGGCGAGCTCAACGAGTTATTGGCCCAAGGATTTGTCGACAAACAAAGGATGCTGGAGCAGCAGCGTAAGCTGGACATGCTCAAGTCTGAAGTCGCTGAGCTTCAGTCATCGACTACCAAGACGCGCCTGCAGATCAACGAAACGCAGTTGCAAATCCTGCAGATCAACAAAGACTTCAACTCTGATGTAGTCAAGCAACTGGCTGACGTCCAGACCAAGACCTACGACCTGAAAGAGCGCACCGCAGCGCTTGAGGATCGCTTGTCTCGTGCGGTCATTCGGGCGCCGGATGACGGCATGGTCATCGGCATGACCGTACACACCATCGGCGGTGTTGTGCGTCCCGCGACCCCGTTGCTTGACATCGTGCCATCGGTTTCGGAGTTGGTAATCGAAGCGCATGTGCAGCCGGTAGACATTGATCGCATCGCGATAGGCAAGCTGGCCGACATCCGCTTCAGTGCGTTCAATAGCGCGACCACACCGCCGATCGAAGGCATCGTGACCCAAGTCTCTGCTGACCGTCTGACCGATGAAAGAACAGGCCAACCCTACTACTTGGCACGTGTTGAAGTGACGGCGGCCGGGGAACACAAACTCGGTGATCGCAAACTGTTGCCGGGCATGCCCGCAGACGTTTTGATCAATACCGGCAAGCGAACCATGTTGCAATACATCATGCAGCCGGCGCGTAACGCTATCGCCCAATCTATGATCGAGGAATGATCGTGCGCTTGTTTCCATATGTGTTGTTGGGAATGTTGGCGCTGCAAGCCCATGCAGCCGAACCGAAAACCGCCGAGCCATCCAAGCCTAAACCTGCGTTGACCAGTGTCAGCGCCAAGGAATACTCGGCTGACCTGATGCAGCTTTACCGCGAGGCTCGTCTGGAGGATCCAAGGGTTACCGCCGCCTACGCGCGAACCGAAGCAGGCAAAGACCATGAGCGTGAAGCCTTTGGCGCTCTTTTGCCGCAGATCACTGCCAATGCCGGTGCAAACCGCATCAAGCAGACCAACGTGCTCATCAGCCAAGTCTACAACAGCGAAAACTACAGCGTAGGTCTTAGCCAGGTCATTTATAACAAAGCGACCTGGGAAAATTATAAGAAATACGAAAGCCTGGCCAAGCAGGCCATCTCCGAGTCTGATGAAGCCCAGGCCGAAGCGACTGTCGATCTGGCGCAGCGTTATTTCGCGGCATTGGCGGCTGATGATGAGCTTGAGTTAGTCCAGGCTGAGCGCCGCGCCACGCAAAAGAACCTTGACCGGGTCAGTGCCCTGTACGAAAAAAAGTACGCCATGGTGACTGACGTACTGGACCTCAAGGCCCGTGTCGATACCTTGGTTGCTCAGGAAGTGGATGCGCGCAATCAGATCCGCTTGAGTCGCGCAGCGCTTTCCGAAATCGTCGGTCGTCCTGTCACGGAGAAGCTTAGCCGTGTACGCACCGACGTAGAGCTGAAAGTCTCGGAGGAATCCTTGGCAAGCTGGGTTGATCTTGCCCAAGCCGATAACCCGAGCATCAAGGCCAATCTGAGCGCCGTCGAGGCATCCGAAGCCGCGTTGCGTGGCGGCAAGGGCGGGCATTACCCTACGCTGGGATTGAACCTCAGCGCACAAAACACCAACGAAGGCTACAACAACGCCATTGCGCCTAAAACCGACAGCTATGTGGCAGGGTTGCAATTGTCGATCCCGATTTACAGCGGTGGCTCGACTTCTGCACACGTCAGCGGTTTGTATCAGGACCAGATATCTGCCGAGATGCAGCTGGAAGCAACCCGCCGCCAAGTTGTCAAAGAAACCACCAATGCTTACCTGACCGCAGACTCAAGTGTCGAAAAAATCCGCGCTAACCGTAATGCCTTGTCGTCGGCCGAACAGTCCAGCATTGCCTCGCAAAAGGCTTTTGCCTACGGCGTGGTTAACGCCGTTGACGTCCTGACCAGCGTTCAGAACGAGTTCAAGGCTCGGCGTGATTTGCTCAAGACCCAGTACGACTTCATCACCAACCTGTTCATTCTCAATCGTTGGGCGGGCAAGTTGTCCGAAGCCAGTGTTGAAAGCGTCAATGTGTGGCTGAGCAACAACAGTAAAACGGACCTCGTACCCGACCGGACTTCCAAGCAATGAATGCATCCCGGAAATCAGTAGTTATCACGGGCATCACCGGGCAAGACGGTGCGTACCTTACCCAGTTGCTTTTGGAGAAAGGCTACAAGGTTTACGGCACCTATCGCCGTACCAGTTCGGTTAACTTCTGGCGTCTGGAAGAGTTGGGTGTTGCTACTCACGAAAACCTTGAACTGGTTGAGCATGACCTCACCGATTTAAGTGCCAGTATCCGCTTGCTGCAAAAAGCCGAGCCGTCAGAGGTTTACAACCTGGCGGCGCAGAGCTTTGTAGGCGTGTCTTTCGACCAGCCTATAACCACCGCTGAGATTACCGGAATCGGTGCAGTCAACCTGCTCGAAGCCATCCGCATCGTCAATCCGAAGATCCGCTTCTATCAAGCGTCTACGTCGGAAATGTTCGGCAAAGTTCAAGACGTTCCGCAGACCGAAGACACTTCGTTTTACCCGCGCAGCCCTTACGGCGTGGCCAAGCTCTACGCGCACTGGATGACCATCAATTACCGCGAATCCTACGGAATCTTCGGGGCCAGCGGCATTCTGTTCAATCACGAGTCGCCGCTACGTGGCAAAGAGTTCGTGACCCGCAAGATTACCGATGCGGCAGCGCGTATTTCACTGGGCATGCAGGACCGCCTGGAATTGGGGAATATGGATGCCAAGCGTGATTGGGGTTTTGCCAAGGAATACGTCGAAGGCATGTGGCGCATGCTGCAAGCTGATGAGCCGGACACCTTCGTGCTCGCCACCAACCGCACCGAGACCGTTCGCGATTTCGTATCGATGGCGTTCAAAGCCGTTGATATCAACGTGGAATGGAAGGGTACTGCTGACAACGAATATGGCGTTGACACCAAAAACGGCAAAACCATCGTTCAGGTCAACCCAAAATTCTACCGTCCTGCCGAAGTCGAATTGCTCATTGGCGACCCTGAAAAAGCCCGCCGCGTACTGGGTTGGGAAGCCAAGACCCCGCTAGAACAACTTTGCCAGCTGATGGTCGATGCGGATGTGCGCCGCAACAAGAGCGGTACCTCGTTCTGAATGCCCATGTCGGCCCGAATGCGTCCGCGTTCGGGCAGCTTCGCTTTGCCAGTAAACCCCTCACCACAAGGCCCGATTGCGGCCTATGTTTCACTACTGTTAGCTACCCGTCCTCAACAGGAATGCCTTGATTTGAATACCACTCTGCGAGAACTTTGGCAGGCGCGCCACTTCATCAAAAATTCGATTCGCAACGAATTCGTCTCGAGGGTGGTTCGCAGTCGTTTGGGTTTGTTATGGATTGTCCTTTATCCGTTGGCCCAGGTGGTTATCTACGCCTTTGTGCTGTCGGTGATCATGGCAGCCAAATTGCCCGGGCTCAACAGCGCTTACGCGTACCCGATCTACCTCACAGCCGGTATTTTGGCCTGGACGTTATTCGCTGAAATCGTCAGCCGCTGCCTAAACGTGTTCATCGAAAACGGCAATTTGCTGAAAAAAATGGTATTTCCACGACTCGCCTTGCCCACCATCGTGTGTGGCAGTGCCTTGCTCAATAACGCGGTGCTGTTAGCCTCGGTATTGGCGATTTTTGCCTTGCTAGGCCACATCCCAAACCAGCAAATCCTCTGGTTGCCAGTGCTGACTCTTTTGTTGATGGGCCTGGCCTTGGGCTTGGGTCTGGCTTTGGGGCTGCTCAATGTATTTTTCCGCGACGTTGGGCAGGTCGTTACCATCGTGCTGCAATTCAGCTTTTGGCTAACACCGGTGGTCTACAACATCGACATGCTCGGCGAGCAATACCGACGCTATTTGCACATCAATCCCATGACCGGAATCGTTCAGGCCTATCAGAGTGTGTTGGTCTACGGCCGGGCGCCGGATTTCTCTCAGTTGATTTACCCGGCGGTGTTCGCGGCGGTGACCCTGCTGATCGCGGCGGTGCTTTATCACCGCGCCATAGATGAAGTGGTGGACGTGTTATGACGGCTGCATTGAGTGTCGAAGGCATCGGTAAAGCCTTCAATAAATACCCACGGGAAAGTCTGCGTTTATTGTCCTGGTTAGGCTTCGCCACGCCATCGGTGGTTCGCAAGTGGGTGCTGCAAGACATCTCTTTTGCACTGCAACCGGGTGAGGCGGTGGGATTGATCGGCCTTAATGGCGCAGGCAAAAGCACGCTGCTCAAGATCATCACCGGTACTCTAAAACCCACCACAGGCACTGTGCGGATCAACGGCCGCGTGGCTGCAATTCTCGAACTGGGCATGGGCTTTCATGCCGAGCTGACCGGCCGGCAAAACGTGTATCACGTCGCCGGTCTCATGGGCTACACCCAGCAGCAGATCGACGGCTTCATTAATGACGTGCATGCCTTTTCCGAAATTGGCGATTACTTCGAGCTGCCGGTACGGGTTTACTCCAGTGGTATGCAGGCGCGTCTCGCGTTTGCCGTAGCCACCGCAGAGCGCCCGGAAATTCTGATCGTCGACGAAGCGCTGTCCGTGGGCGATGCCTACTTCCAGCACAAAAGTTTTGACCGGATTCGGCAATTCACCCGCCAAGGCACGACGCTGCTGTTGGTCAGCCACGATAAACAAGCTATTCAAAGCATCTGCAATCGCGCGATTTTGCTCAACGGTGGCACCGTCGCCATGGAAGGCGAGCCCGACGTGGTGATGGACTACTACAACGCGCTGCTCGCGGCCCATCAGGACCAGCAAATCATTGCCGATCCCAATAGCCAGGGCGCGATACTGTCGGGCACTGGCGAGGCGGAATTTCTCAGCCAGCAGATCCGTGACGACGACGGCAACCCGTTGGAAATCGTCGATGTCGGCCAACGGGTGCATTTGCACATATCGGCCCGTGCCCACATGGCTATCCCCGATCTCGTGCTCGGGTTCCTGATCAAGGACCGCTATGGCCAAGACGTATTCGGCACCAATACCCGGCTGCTGGATAAAGTGTGTTACGGCATCAAGGCAGAAAGCGACTTGTCGTGGTCATTTGTTTTTCCCGCCAACATCGGGCCGGGGACTTACTCCATTACCCTGGCCTTACACAGCCACGCCGGGCATATCGAGCACAATTATGCCTGGCAGGAGCGCGCCTTGATGTTCGAGGTGGTCAACCGCAGTCAGCGCGAATTTGCCGGCGTTGCCTGGCTTGGCGTTCAACTGGAGAGCCTTCAACACCATGATTGATGATTTTTATCGTGCACTGGAAGAGCGTTTTCGCGCTTCCCGTGAGGAAATTCGGGCGCGTCTTGAAGGTTATCGCCCGTTTCTATCCGCGTTGTGTCAAACCACCCCGCGACCCAAGGCATTCGATATCGGCTGTGGCCGCGGCGAATGGCTTGAGCTACTGACTGAAGTCGGTCTGGATGCGCGCGGTGTGGACCTGGACGATTCGATGCTTGCCGCCTGCCATGAGCGCGGGCTCCACGCACAGAATCAGGATGCGCTTGAGGCACTGCAAGCCCTGCCTGACGCAAGCCTGGACTTGATTTCAGCGTTCCACGTGGTTGAGCACCTGACGTTCGACTACCTGCGAGCGTTGCTAAAAGAGGCTCAGCGAACCCTGAGCCCCCACGGGTTGCTCATCCTGGAAACGCCCAACGCCGAAAATCTGATTGTGGGCACCAACAATTTCTATCTGGACCCCACCCACCAGCGTCCGGTCCCGGCGATATTTCTCGATTTTCTGTGCCAGCATTCCGGTTTCGCACAGAGCAAGATCGTTCGTTTGCAAGAAGACCAGGCGTTGCACACGCCCGATGCCTATATCGGGCTGTGGCAAGTGCTCTATGGCGTCAGCCCGGATTACGCCATCGTGGCGCGTAAGTCTGTCCCGGCAGAGCCTGCAAACGATGCGTTCGCCCAGCTCTTCAGTAAAGATTATGGTCTTGACCTACAGACTCTGGCGCAACGCCATGATCAATACGCGCTGCGTAACAACGACGCCCAGCATGCAGTCGATCAACGCCTTGAAAGCCTTGGAAACCAGCTCCATACCCAAGGCGAATACGCTGAACAACTCGCCCAGCTCTGCAAAGAAAGTGCAGAGCGCGCTGAGGCCGCTGAAGCCGAACTTCGGCTTATATACGGTAGCCGCTCGTGGCAGATAACCCGGCCCATGCGCGAGCTGTTCGATACCCTTAGGCACATGGACCGAGCGTCTCTGAAGAGAGGGCTGGCGCGGAGTGTCATCCGCCCAGTGTTCGGCACCTTGAATTATGTAAACAGCAAACCGCGTTTGGCTCAGGCGTTGCGCGCAGCAGTCAACCGCGTGCCTGGGCTGAAAGGGCAGATGCGCGGCCTGGCGTTCAGGTTAGGTAGATTAAGCCAGCCGGTTCTGTCTGACGTGTTGAGCAGTTATTCGCCGCGTGTCGTGCAACTGGGCCAGCACTTGCAACACCTGCTTGAACCTGGAGCCAAGGCGTCGGCTACGCCGCAGCCCAATGAGCGCCCGCGTCTGGCCTATGTTTCACCGATGCCGCCGGACCGTACCGGCATTGCCGATTACAGCGCCGAACTGCTGCCTGCCCTCGCTCAATACTACGAAATCGACGTCATTGTTGAGCAGGGCAGCGCAACCCCGAACGGGAGTGGCTACCAGCTGCGCGACCCGGACTGGTTGCGCCATAACGCTCACAGCTACAGCGCGGTGCTCTATCACTTCGGCAACTCGCCCTTTCATTGCTACATGGTTGAGTTGATCGAGCAGGTGCCGGGCATCGTTGTCCTGCACGATTTCTACCTCAGTGGCTTGATCTGGGCGATGGAAACCCGCCCGGCCTACAGCGGCATAAAAATGCGTGAGCTGTATTACAGCCACGGTTACAGCGCCCTGATCGAAGCCCGGCACGACGAGCGCAAAATCGCTGAGCGTTACTCTTTTAACCGCAGTGTGCTGCAACGTGCCCAGGGTGTGATTGTCCATTCGGCCGTGTCTTTGCGTCTGGCCGAACAGTCTTACGGCGCGCAAGCGTGTGCCGACTGGGTGCAGATTCCGCTGTTGCGTGAACTGGCCGATCAAAGTGATAAGGCACATTCCCGTGCCCATAGCCGCGAGGCTCTAAAAATCACCGAGGGTGCATTTATAGTCTGCAGCTTTGGATTATTGGGTGAGACCAAACTCAATGATCGACTGCTTGACGCTTGGCTCGCCTCTGACCTGGCCGACGACAGCGATTGCCATCTGGTATTCGTCGGCGATCTGGGCACCGACGATTACGCTCAAACATTGCGCAAGCGGCTGGCTGATGTGGGCGCACAGTCGCGTATCAGTATTACCGGTTGGGCGGACAGCGCGACCTTCGAGCATTACCTCGGTGCAGCCGACATTGCGGTGCAACTGCGCAGCCTGACACGGGGTGAAACCTCGGCCGCCGTGCTCGACTGCATGAACCACGGCGTGGCGACCATCGTCAACGCCAATGGCAGCATGGCCGACCTGCCGGAAACCGGCGTGTATCGCCTGCCCGATACCTTCAGCGATGCGCAATTAGCCGAAGCCCTACAATTGTTGCGCCACGATCCCCAAGCCCGCAGTGCGCTGGGCCAGCGTGGGCGTGAGGTCATCGAACAGCACCACACGCCGCAGCATTGCGCTGGCCTGTATCACCTGGCGATTGAGCGCTTTTGCCAGCGCAACCTTGAGGTCGAGCAAGGGCTACGGCAGGTGTTGGCACAGTTGCCGATTCCCGTTCGTGAAACCAATGAAGTGCTCGCACAGGCTGAACAGCTTCTGCAAGGGCGCCTCGACCCGCTGCGCCCTCGGCAATTACTGTTAGACATTACCGGCACCTTTAACGTAGACCGGCACAGCGGTATAGAGCGCGTAGCCAAGGCATTGACGGTCGCTTTGCTCAACCAGCCACCCGCTGGGGTGCGTGTCGAGCCGGTCTACCTCTCCAACCTCGGCGGCCATTGGCATTACCGTTATGCCAACGCATTCACGGCCAAACTGCTGGGCTTGCCCTTTGCGCTGGTAGACCGAGGCATCGATTATGGTCCTGGTGACCAACTGATTGCCCTGGACCTTTCCGGCAACTCGTTGGTTCAAGCCAGTCTTTGCGGTCTGTATAAGCGTCTTCAGGCTGGGGGCGTCAACTGCCGGGTGCTGGTTCACGACCTGTTGCCGGTAACCTGCCCTGAATTGTTTCCGCCGCAAGCGGACCACCACTTCGCTGATTGGCTGAACCATGTCGCACGACTCGACGGCGCGGTATGCGTGACTAACACCGTAGCGGGCGAGTTGCGGCAGTGGATGCACAAGGCGTTGCCCGATCGAGTGGCTCATTTCACCTTCGATCACTCTCACCACGGTGCCGACCTGTCTAACTCGTCGCCCAGCCAAGGCCTGCCCTCTGAAGCCAATGAGCTGATGGCGATGTTTGCCATGCGCCCCAGTGTATTAATGGTGGGCACCCTCGAACCGCGCAAAGGTTATCTGCAGGCTGTCGACGCATTCACCCAGCTGTGGGAGAGCGGGGTCGATGTCAATTTGGTCATCGTCGGGCGTGCCGGTTGGCAACAATTGCCGCTTGATCAGCAGCGCAGCATTCCGCAACTGCTGGCGCGGCTGGCCAACCACCCAGAGAAAGGCCGGCGCCTGTTCTGGCTCGACGGTCCCAGCGATGAGTTTCTTGAACTCATTTACGCCAGCGCCAGTGGTTTGCTCGCGGCTTCCGAAGACGAAGGTTTCGGTTTGCCATTGATCGAAGCTGCGCAGAAGGGCCTGCCAATTTTGGCCCGGGATATTCCGGTCTTTAGAGAAGTCGCCACCCAGCACGCGTGTTACTTCACTGCCGATGATCCGCGGCAATTAGCGGCGGCAGTGAGCAGTTGGGTAGAGAAGGGGTTTCAACCCTCGTCCATCGACATGCCATGGCTGACCTGGCAGCAGAGTGCTGACAATCTTCAGCATTTATTGCTGGACTCACCGGCAACCGCCCTTTAAACATTCGCGCATCGGCGCGCCACGATTGCAACGTGCGCGCGCTCTGTCGCAAAGGGCGTCATTGCAGTGGACACAACGCATTTATATATGCCAATTTCCCGGCCATCGCTTAGTAGCTATCTATATAGATAGCTACTAGCGAACAACCTATCCATCGATCCAGGCCATTTGGATCATCAGAATCCGAAAAGAAACATTCCCCTTGCCTTGTTACGTGCTGAAAGGCGAATTAGGGTTGCGGCGATTTTTGCGAGAAAACCGATGAATTTGACACCGCTTCCCCCTGTTGCTCGCACACCCTACTTTCCTTACATCGACGGCATACGGGCCTTGGCCGTCCTCGCTGTGCTTATTTATCACCTGCACGGCCCGTGGTTGCCGGGTGGGTTTGTTGGGGTTGACGTATTTTTTGTCATCTCTGGCTTTGTCGTCAGTGCCTCGATCGTCAGTTTTCGTGGACGTGGTCTGCTGCAATTTTTCAGCTATTTCTATGCTCGGCGGATCAAGCGGATCTTCCCGGCGCTGATCGTCTGCTTAGTGGTGACCGCCTACGTCACTGCGTTGTTCGTACCGGTTTCGTGGCTCAGCGAGGTTAACCAGAAGACCGGGCTCTATGCGTTTTTCGGTTTGAGTAACTTCATCCTGGCCCGGACCGGTCGTGACTATTTTGCGCCCACCACCGACTTCAACCCCTACACCCACACCTGGTCGCTGGCGGTGGAGGAGCAGTTCTACCTGGTTTTTCCGCTGATGTTCCTCGCGTGGCTAAGTGGTCGTAAGGGCCGTGGGCTGTCCATTGGCCTGTTTGTCGTGGCCGGCGTGGCCTCGCTGATCTTCGCGGGGTGGCAGAGTGCCGTCAGCCCTACCGCAGCCTACTTCCTCAGCCCAAGCCGTTTTTGGGAACTGGCCGCCGGGGTGTTGCTGTTTCAATTAACCCAACAAAAACCGGTGGTCGAAACCCTGTCGTCCGGGCCGAGGAATGGATTCTTTGCCGCCCTGTCTTTGCTGCTGTTGTTGGCGGCGCTGGCGTTTACCTCATCGAGCTATTTTCCGTTTCCAGGTGCCTTGCCTGCTGTCGTGGGAACCGTGGGGATTATTTACTATCTGCACCATCACCCGCAGCTCAAGCGCCTGCATAAACTCTTGGGTAACGGCCCTCTGGTGTATATCGGCCGCATTTCCTATTCTCTTTACCTTTGGCATTGGCCAGTGTTCGTTTTATTTCGCTGGACAGTCGGAATCGACACGCCTTTGCTGCGCTTTTTGGCAACGGTTCTGGCGTTTGCCCTCGCCATTGCGTCGTACACATGGATTGAAACCCCGATTCGCCATTCGCGCTCCCTTCTTCGGTTGTCACAGGCGGCGGTCATTACCCTTGGCCTGGCGTGCATCGGTGCTAGCTGGTGGGGCGCTGACACGATCGCCCTCTATGAACACCAGATTTCTCTGAGCACCGTGAGTAAAAACCAGGACGACTGGTACCCCCATGGTTCCTGGTTTAGCGCCGAAAACCCCGGTTGCCTCGCCGAACCGGAGTACAGCGATGTGGGTGGCGGCTTGATGATGATCTACAAGCCTTACCACTGTGTGACACCGCGCCCAATTAACGAACACAGTATTTATGTGATCGGCGACTCCCACGCGTTGGCGTACGAAGGCCTGTTCAAGCAATACGCCATACGCAACAGCACCCAGGTGTTTGTCTACAACAACGGCGGTTGCCCGTTCATTAGCCTGCAACCCTACAGAGAAAACGATAACGCTCAGTGTCAGCAGTACGCCAAAGCGTCGCTGGAAGACCTCCACAATCGGATCAAGCCAGGGGATGTGTTGTTTTTGCCGTCCCTGCGCTTGGCGCGGCTCTCGGATCAGTGGATATCGTTTGGGGAACAAGACGCCGACGCCATAATGTTCGGGCCGGCCGCCGATGCGGGGCGCGAGCGGGTAATAAAAGACGCAGTGGTTATTTTGAAAGGGTTTTCTGACAAAGGCGTACAGATCGTTTTCGAGGGCCCAAAACCGATATTTCGTGCTCCGCCCTTTCGTTGCGCTGACTGGTTTAACCACAACAACCCGATTTGCGCACCCGGTTTCAGCGTGCCGAAAGCACTTATGGAAAGCTACCGCGCACCTGTTTTGCAGTCTTTCGCCGCGATCATCCAGCAGGTTCCGAATGTTTCTGTCTGGGACCCATTCCCAATTTTGTGCCCAGGTCAAGCCTGCAATGCGTTCCGTGATGGCAAACCGCTCTTCCTGGATGGCGATCATTTGAGCGGCAACGGCAACGTTTTGCTTTTAAAAGATTTCACAGAATTTATGGCGAAACGCCTTCTGCCATTGGGAAAACCGGGCGCGAACATTTCTGGTGCCCCACCTAAAGACAGATCCCTGTAGGAATATTCTTGTTTGTACGTGGGAAAGCTGTGTAGGATGGCCGGGCTTAATAGCAAATAGTCCGAACGTTGGTATGGAATCGAAACGAAATGGACTAAGTGCGTTTGGCGAGTAACACCATTTACAAAGGGGCTTGCCCCAATACGGGGCGCTGCACCCAGGCTGGGGCCGACGGGCCCGCAACACCCAAGCCTGCCTGTCGATTCGACAAATAATTTTGGAGAAGTACCGAAATGGCAACTCAAGCACAAATCGCAGCAGTACAACAACTGTACGTAGGTTACATGGGCCGCGCAGCTGACTCAGCTGGTCTGGCGTTCTGGGCTAATGCTATCGCTACTGGCACCGCTACCATCCAGTCTGTTGCGACAGGCTTCACCCTGAGCGCCGAATACAGCACTGCCTACGCAGGCTTGGCTAACGACGCTCTGGTTGACAAGGTTTACAACAACGTTTTGGGCCGTGCTTCTGATGCAACCGGTAAAGCGTTTTGGGTTGCTGCTTTGGCCAGCGGTTCCGTGACTGCCGCTACACTGGTTGCCACCATCGTGACCAACCTTGGCGCACAAGACCAAGCTACTATCAACAACAAAGTGTTTGTTGCTCAGACTTACACCGACGCTGTTGGTACTTCGTACAACACTTCTGCTGGTGCTTCGGTAATCGCTCACGTTGACAGCACTTCTGCCTCGGTTTCTGCTGCTATTACTGCAATCAGCGCTGGTACTCTGGCGGGCGGCATCCCTGGTTTGAGCCTGATCAACGCTCAGTTTGCTGCTACAGACGCTATCACTGCCTACGGCGTTGCTGCTGCAACTGCTAACCCAACTTTTGTGGTTGCGACCCCTGGCGTTCTGCTTTCAAGCGACGCAACCGCTGCTTTGACCCTTGCTAATACCGCACACGGCAGTCAAACCGACGCAACTTATGCTGCAAACGTAACTAACGCTACTAACACCTTGGCTTCCGCCAAAGCTGCTTCAGTCGCTATCGTTGGCGCTACTGCTCTTGCTGCTTATGATGCCGCTGCTACAGCTGATGTTGCTGCTCACGCTGCTGTTACTGCAAACGCAACTGCCTATACCGCCGCTGCGGCCGGCTTGAATGCTTCGGTAGCTCCTGGTTCGACTGTGACCTACGCGAGTTTGTCCGCTCAGGCAGGTGTTTCTACTGCATTCGCGACCGTTGCCGATGTCCTCGGCTTTCTGAACTCACCTAGCGACGCCACCCACCGTGCTGCTCTGGTAACCGAGCTGAACAAAGTAGCTTCCTTCGGCGCTGAAGTTGTTCACACTAGCGATTTGGCTGTAGCTAGTACTGCTGCTGACGCCGCGCTGCTAAGTGCTACCACTACGATTCAGACCGGTGCTGGTGCATCAACCGCTGCAACTAATTACATGAACGCTGAAGCTGGTTTGGTCACTGCGAACACTGCCTTGGCTGCCGCTCAGGCTGCTGATATCAATATCGCTGCCGATCAGGCAATTATTGACCATTACACGGCACTGAACGCTACTTCTACTGCTGCTGCAACTGCAATCACCAACTTCCAAACTGCTAACTCGTCCACTGTTGCTTTGCACGCCGTTGGTGCTGGCTCAATATCTGGCGGTACTGCTCCTCTGTCGGACGTGTTTTACTTCTCTTCGAAAGCTGTTGTTGCCGGTAACACCGGTTCTATCACTTTCGGTGCTGGTGACTCTATCGTTCTAGGCGCTGGCTACACATACAACAATGGCGCTCTGACTACCGGTAACGGTAACGCGTTGGAGTTCTTCCTGCAGAAGACGACCACTGGTAGCACTCAGCTCGTTGTAGAAACTGCTAACTACGGCAGCTCCGATTCAACTGTTAACGCTACTACCGGTGTTGTTACCGCTGGTCACGCAGCAGTTATCACCCTGACTGGCGTAACTGCTGATCACCTGTCGGTTGCAAACGGTGTTGTCAGCTACGTCTGATAATCGCTGATGTGAATCCAACACTGGGCCTTCGGGCCTTGTGAAGGGCTCTCGAAAAACCCGCCCCTCAAAAGGCGGGTTTTTTAATGCCTTCAATTTGATCATGGCGTAATCTTTTGCGGATAAACGCACGTCCCGGTGTGGCCGGTGGCCGTTGAGGCCTGCATCATCAATTCCCAATAGGCCTGATACAGTGGCCCACTCTTCCACTCTTCGGGATGCCTGCCCGACTGTGTGCTAGCGCTTTCCTCAAGTCCTGAATTAAGCGCGGCTGCCGATATTGCCCGGCCGATAACCTCCTTGTATTTGTAGTTTGCGCTCGCTGTTGATGTTCAGCGCCGTAATTGAGCGCGCCCACCTTAGAATCGGGCGGCCCTCTGTAGATACCAACTTGTTGGCGAAGGTCCTTCGGACTGATCGCAGTCTCCGGCCCCTCTTATCAAACAAATATCACGCATTAAAATATCGACAGTTAAGACGCGGGCTTGCCCGAAGCGGTCTCAATGGGCTGACTCGGTTTTAGCTGAAAGCATTGAGTTACTGATTTACGACTGCTGCGTAGCCGATCGCAGGCAAGCCTGCTCCCACAATTAATGGGTTATCTTTTGCTACTGAAGGCGGCGACAAGATTTCAGTGTTTACTATTTCATGTCTGCCAAAGTCCCCGTGGGAGTTGGCTTGCCAACGAAAGCGTCAATACAGGCGACCCAAGTTTTAAGCCGATATCAGCAGCGCGATGACGAGCCTCTTCGCAGGCAAGCCTGCTCCCACTATTAATAGGTTATCTTTTGCTGCTGAAGGCGGCGCCAAGATTCAGTGTTTACTATTTCATGTCTGCCAAAGTCCCCGTGGGAGTTGGCTTGCCAACGAAAGCGTCAATACAGGCGACCCAAGTTTCAGGTCGAAATCAGCAGCGCGATTGCCAGCCTCTTCGCAGGCAAGCCTGCTCCCACAATTAATGGGTATCTTTTGCTACTGAGGCGGCGACAAGATTTCAGTGTTTACTATTTCATGTCTGCCAAAGTCCCGTGGGAGTTGGCTTGCCAACGAAAGCGTCAATACAGGCGACCCAAGTTTCAGGCCGATATCAGCAGCGCGATGACGAGCCTCTTCGCAGGCAAGCCTGCTCCCACAATTAATGGGTTATCTTTTGCTGCTGAAGGCGGCGACAAGATTTCAGTGTTTACTATTTCATGTCTGCCAAAGTCCCCGTGGGAGATGGCTTGCCAACGAAAGCGTCAATACAGGCGACCCAAGTTTTAAGCCGATATCAGCAGCGCGATGACGAGCCTCTTCGCAGGCAAGCCTGCTCCCACAATTAATGGGTTATCTTTTGCTACTGAAGGCGGCGACAAGATTTCAGTGTTTACTATTTCATGTCTGCCAAAGTCCCCGTGGGAGATGGCTTGCCAACGAAAGCGTCAATACAGGCGACCCAAGTTTTAAGCCGATATCAGCAGCGCGACGACGAGCCTCTTCGCAGGCAAGCCTGCTCCCACTATTAATGGGTTCTCTTTTGCTGCTGAAGGCGGCGACAAGATTTCAGTGTTTACTATTTCATGTCTGCCAAAGTCCCGTGGGAGTTGGCTTGCCAACGAAAGCGTCAATACAGGCGACCCAAGTTTCAGGCCGATATCAGCAGCGCGATGACGAGCCTCTTCGCAGGCAAGCCTGCTCCCACAATTAATGGGTTATCTTTTGCTACTGAAGGCGGCGACAAGATTCAGTGTTTACTATTTCATGTCTGCCAAAGTCCCCGTTGGAGATGGCTTGCCAACGAAAGCGTCAATACAGGCGACCCAAGTTTTAAGCCGATATCAGCAGCGCGACGACGAGCCTCTTCGCAGGCAAGCCTGCTCCCACTATTAATGGGTTCTCTTTTGCTGCTGAAGGCGGCGACAAGATTTCAGTGTTTACTATTTCATGTCTGCCAAAGTCCCCGTGGGAGATGGCTTGCCAACGAAAGCGTCAATACAGGCGACCCAAGTTTCAGGTCGAAATCAGCAGCGCGATGACGAGCCTCTTCGCAGGCAAGCCTGCTCCCACAGTCGTCAACTGTGTCATTGAAGTCCAAGAGCCATACCGGCTTCGCAGCCTTGGGCAGCGTCAACAAAAATGTGTGTCTCCAAAATCTGTGGGACCGAATTTATTCGGGAAAGCTTCAGTCCTGGCACCCTGCAACCTAACCCACACAGTTTTACCGACATCGCCTGGCCAGCGTAATTGATTTGCTAAAGTCCGAGACCAAATTTACCCAAGGAAGGTCTTCTTGAAGCACATTCAGTATTTGATTCTGGTCTTATCCGTCACTGCATTGTTTGGCTGCGTGGTTCCGAGTTCATACAGCAAAACGGTTTCTGTAACCAAGGATGCAGATGGCCGGGTCATTCAGACGGTTGAAAGCGAAACGGTTGTGCAGGGCGCCAAGGGCTATCCGCTGCGCCTTGAGCACATCAAGGGTGTTCAAGCCGATTAAGGCTGACACGTTGGTGCCCACTACAAGTGCGGACAAGCCTTCGTCTCGTCTTTGCTTAGTTGACACCTCATTCCCATAAGCCGAATGTCCTCTGCACGAACAGCTAAATACCCGGTTAGGCGAGTCCGCGATAGTTGTAAGCGATGAGCCGCGCCTGTACGAAAGACCAGTAGCATCCAGTTGCTCGTGATAGTAGCGTGCCCTTCATATCAAACTCTCTATGGAAGCAGAATGAAGCACACGTATATTTTTATCCTTGGAGAGAACCATCAGGTCGCCAGCATTGAGTCCGACGGACCGTTGCCCCACTTGAAGATCGGCGTACACCTTGACCTTGATTCAGACGACTACCGAGGCACGCCGGGTATGCACCTTGAAATCGAAGATATCTCTGTTGTCCTGCACCAGATCGGCGGCAAAGTGGTGCGTAATGATGTATGCCTTCATTGCGCAGAGAGGCCTGGGCTCGCTCATTGAGCTGATAAACGTCGCATTCGGTCGGCTCGGTTGGCAAGCCCCGCGTGGGGCCTTTATAATGCCGGCGTGCAGCTAGCCCGACGGGGTGAAGAGGTTGGCAGAATTGACCCTGCTGTACTGTTGCTACTCGGTACTTGCTGAAACGCGCTTGTTACGGTCTTCGTAAATCGCGTGAGTAAGTTTGCGCGACCACCGAATGCCGTGTTGTTAGGCAATGTTGCATCCCAGGCACGCCTCTGGAACCTTCCTTGGGCGTTTTTTTTCGTCTGGAGAATACGGGCGACCCTACGCAAGCCTCGCACGGGGTACGAGATTGGCCAGTGCCGAGTGCCCACAGCAGGTAGAGGGCAAGGCTCACCCTTTTTGCGGTCAGGCAGCTGATGGAGCCGGCGGACGTTGAGGTCATTCGTAAAGTCGGGAAGTAATTCGCGAAGTATTTAAACCCAATACCCAACGGTCTTGGTCGTATAAGCGTTGCTCAGCAGGTATGATTCTGCCCCTGTTCAAAAACCCCATAGAATCCGCTTTGAACATAGCAACAAAATCTGCATTTTGAGCAAGTTAGATGGAATTCGAAGGACTCCCATGAAAGCAATCGTTACCGGCATTACTGGGCAAGACGGCGCCTATCTCGCAGAATTGCTGCTAGGTAAGGGGTATACCGTATATGGCACCTACCGCCGTACCAGTTCTGTCAATTTTTGGCGCATTGATGAGTTGGGTGTTCGTCAGCACCCTAACCTGCATCTAGTCGAGTATGACCTGACGGATCTGTCTGCAAGCATCCGCCTGATGCAGACCACCGAAGCAACAGAGGTCTACAACCTTGCCGCTCAGAGTTTCGTGGGTGTTTCGTTCGATCAACCGTTGACCACGGCTGAGATTACTGGCCTTGGCGCGGTCAATTTGCTCGAAGCCATTCGTATTGTTAATCCCAAGATCCGTTTTTACCAGGCATCGACTTCGGAGATGTTCGGAAAGGTTCAGGCGATACCTCAGGTCGAAAGTACGCCGTTCTATCCGCGCAGCCCTTACGGTGTTGCCAAGCTCTATGCTCACTGGATGACGATCAATTACCGTGAGTCCTATGGCATTTTTGCCACCAGCGGAATCTTGTTCAACCACGAGTCCCCGTTGCGCGGTCGTGAATTTGTGACCCGTAAAATTACTGACTCCGTCGCGAAGATCCGTTTGGGCCTTCTGGACCGGATGGAACTGGGCAACATGGACGCCAAGCGCGATTGGGGCTTTGCCAAAGAGTACGTTGAAGGCATGTGGCGCATGCTTCAGGCGGATGAACCGGACACGTTCGTGCTTGCGACGAACCGTACCGAGACCGTTCGCGACTTTGTATCCATGGCGTTCAAGGCCGTTGATATCACCCTTTCATGGACAGGTGAGGCTGAAGCAGAGCAGGGCATCGATGCTGCCACCGGTAAAGTGTTAGTGACGATCAACCCAAAGTTCTATCGCCCAACCGAAGTCGAGTTGCTGATAGGTGATCCCGCAAAAGCGAAAAGAGTATTGGGCTGGGAACCAAAAACCTCCTTGGAGGAATTGTGCCGCATGATGGTTGAGGCGGACCTTCGCCGTAATCAACAAGGTGTTTCATTCTGATGACTATTGCTGGTAAACGTGCGCTGATTACAGGGATTCACGGCTTTACCGGTCGTTACATGGCCGATGAACTGCAAGCGAATGGTTATGAAGTGATTGGATTGGGCAGCCAACCTTCCGATGACGTGAATTATTACCAGATAGATCTTGCTGATGGACCTGGTCTTCGCACCTTGCTGGCGCAGATTCAGCCAGATGTGGTTGTTCACCTCGCAGCACTGGCTTTTGTCGGGCATGGTGCCGCCGAGGCATTTTACGAGGTCAACTTGATCGGTACGCATAATCTGCTGGTCGCATTGGCGGAGTGCGGGAAAAAGCTCGAGTGTGTATTGCTCGCAAGCAGTGCCAATGTGTATGGCAACGCTTCTGCGGGGTTGCTGAGTGAGTCGACGCCGCCATCGCCCGCTAACGACTATGCCGTGAGCAAGTTGGCCATGGAGCACATGGCTAACTTATGGCAGGGCCGTCTACCTCTGGTTATTACCCGTCCGTTTAATTACACCGGCGTCGGGCAGGCTGAAAACTTCCTCTTGCCCAAAATCGTGGCGCATTTTCGCCGCCGAGCCGACAAAATTGAATTGGGCAATCTGGACGTGTGGCGGGACTTCAGCGATGTGCGCGCTCTGGTGCAGGCCTATCGAGGTCTTATTGAAGCAAAGCCCCTTGGCCAAACCGTGAATGTCAGTTCTGGGGTGACTCACTCGCTACGTGAAGTGATTGATATGTGCAAGGCACTCACGGGGCACGACATTGAGGTTGAGGTGAATCCGGCTTTTGTTCGCGCCAATGAGGTTAAAACGTTGTGCGGGGATAACTCGCGGTTACGATCTTTAATCCCAGGTTGGCAAACTCCTGCATTAACTGAAACGTTGGGCTGGATGTTGACGACTGAATGAAGCTGATCCTCTCTGTTGAGCCGGTCCGATTTCCGCTGACTGGCATTGGGCGTTATACCTACGAGCTCGCTCTGCGACTGCAGAAAAATCCCGACATCACTGACCTGCAGTTTTTCGCCGGCCGGCGGTTTTTGGCAGACCTTCCGGTTGCAAACGACGAGTCGGGTAGCGGCTATGGCCTGAAGCGGGCGGTCCAGAAAAACTTTTTAGCGATTGAGGCCTACAGACTTCTGATGCCCCTGCTGCGAAAGCAGGCGTTGAAAGGGCATTCAGACTTTCTGTACCACAGCCCAAACTACTACTTACCGCCATTTGCGGGGCCCAGTGTTGCAACGTTTCACGATCTTTCGCCCTTTACCTGGGAGCATTGCCACGCCCCTCAGCTCGCGCGTTATCTGCAGAAAGAACTGAAGACGACGTTGCTCAGGGCGGATGCTTTGATCACTGATTCCGACTATACCCGCCGTGAACTGGCCGCGTATTTTGGCTGGCCAATAGAACGTATTCACACGGTCCCCCTTGCCAGCTCTGCCGAATTCCATCCGCGCAGTCCGCTTGTGCTGCGCGACGTGCTTGAGCGACATGGCCTTCAGTTCGGTGGGTACAGTCTTTTCGTGGGCACGATAGAGCCGCGCAAAAACATTGAAACCCTGCTGGATAGTTATGCGCGGCTGCCCCTTGCGCTGCGCGTTCGTTGGCCGCTCATTTTGACGGGCTATCACGGGTGGCAGAACGACGCTATTCATCAACGTTTGGAATCGGCGAAGCGTGAAGGCTGGGCTCACTATCTGGGTTTTGTGCCGAGCGACGATTTACCGCTGTTGTTCGCTGGCGCACGCCTATTTGTGTTCCCCTCTTTATATGAAGGTTTTGGCTTGCCGGTACTTGAAGCAATGAGCTCCGGTATACCGGTAGTGTGCTCGAACAGTTCTTCTCTTCCTGAGGTGGCCGGAAAGGCTGCCTTGATGTGCGAGCCAACGGACGTCGAAGCGTTGACGGCACTGATACAAAGAGGGCTCGAGGACGAGTCTTGGCGCGCATCAGCGATGGAACAGGGATTATTGCACGCGGCTTCCTTCTCATGGGAGCGCTGCGCTATGGAAACGCTGCACGTTTATAAGACAGTGGTCAGTGGGTCATGATTAAAGTTCTGCATTTTTTCAAAACGTATTATCCAGACACTATGGGGGGTATCGAGCAGGTCATTTTTCAAATCGCCGAGGGTGGCACTCGCCATGGATTTGAATCGGAAGTTCTCTCTCTGAGTCACCAGGGTGCGGCGTCGGATGTGGTCGTTGGGCAACACTTAAGCCACCGCTCCAAACTCGACTTTCACTGCGCCTCTACCGGCTTCTCAGTGTCTGTATTTAAAGATTTTGCCGCGCTGGCGAAGAGCGCCGATGTAATCCATTACCATTTTCCATGGCCCTTTATGGACATTGTTCACTTTGCCAGCCGTATAAAAAAACCGACGGTTGTTAGTTATCACTCGGACATTATCAAGCAGAAGACCCTGCTTAAATTATATCAGCCACTGATGCAGCGCTTTTTATCCAGTGTGGATTGTATCGTCGCCTCATCACCCAATTATGCCCAAAGCAGTCCGGTGCTTCAGCAGTTCAACGCTAAGGTGCGTGTCATTCCGTACGGCTTGGACCGGGATACTTACCCCACGTCGTCAGTCGAAAAACTCGACTATTGGCGTAAATTGGTTGGCAGTCGCTTTTTCTTATTTATCGGTGCGCTCAGATACTACAAGGGGCTCGACTATCTTTTGGATGCGGCTCAAGCCACCCAGCTTCCCGTCGTTATCCTGGGGGGTGGGCATCTGGAAGGAGAGCTGAAGGCGAAAGCAGCGCGGCTAGGTTTGACGAACGTGCATTTCGTGGGTTTTTTACCCGACGTAGACAAGGCTGCGTTACTTGAGCTGTGTAGCGCATTTGTCTTTCCCTCGCACCTCAGATCTGAATCGTTTGGGATCTCATTGCTGGAGGGCGCCATGTACGGCAAGCCTATGATTTCTTGCGAAATCGGTACAGGGACTACCTTTATCAATATTGCGGGTGAAACAGGTTTGGTAGTACCCCCTTGTGACTCCGCCGCGCTAGGGCAAGCGATGCTGACGCTTTGGCAGAATCCTGAGATGGCATCTACCATGGGGGAAAATGCGCTGCGACGTTATGAGGAATTATTTTCCGCTGACGTAATGGCTGAGTCCTATGCGCAAGTCTATAAAGCGCTGTTGCATCGATGAAAATGGAGCACTCCCGTAGTTATCATGGGTTGTTCTGCATCTTCCCTTTTATCTACTTGAGTTATTGAAATGGCCGATCATTCAATTCTCGTCACCGGGGCGACCGGTTTTCTAGGTTCTTCACTGGTCAGGCACCTCGCTTCGTCTGACGCCTTTTCCGTTAAAGCCCCCGTCAGACACCCGCGTGTCAATTTCCCCGTGGGTGTAGAGATTCTGCCAATTGAGGACCTTGATGCGTCCACCAATTGGCACGCCGCACTGCTGGGCGTCGAGTTCGTTGTTCATACGTCGGCGCGAGTACATGTGATGAGTGAGACCGTTAAAGATCCTTTGGTTGAGTTCAGAAAAGTAAACGTAGAGGGCACGCTCAACCTTGCTCGTCAGGCCGCCGCCGCCGGTGTCAAACGGTTCATATTTATCAGCTCAATCAAGGTGAATGGCGAGTCCACCTTGCCCGGAAAACCATTCTCTGCGCACGATGACCCGGCCCCCAAAGACGCTTACGGAGTATCCAAACTAGAGGCCGAGACGGGCTTGTATCGTTTAGCTGCCTCGACGGGCATGGAAGTTGTGATCATCCGTCCGGTGTTGGTATATGGTCCGAGCGTGAGGGCAAACTTCTTGACCATGATGCAGTGGCTGTTCAGGGGTGTTCCATTGCCATTGGGCGCTGTTCATAATCAGCGCAGTTTGGTGTCTTTGGAAAACTTGATCAGTCTTATCGTGGCGTGTATCAATCATCCGCGTGCAGCAAACCAAACTTTTTTGGTCAGCGATGGCCAAGATGTTTCTACGCAGCAATTGTTGAAAAAACTCGCCAGTGCGTTGGGCAAGCCCGCACGGCTTATGCCTGTGCCCGTTTGGTTAATGCACGGTGTGGCCACGTTGCTTGGAAGACGAGATTTATCTTCTCGGCTGTTCGGCTCCTTGCAAGTAGACATCAGCAAGAATCAAGAGCTATTGGGCTGGACGCCTCCGGTCAGCCTTGATCAAGGTTTGCGAATGACTGCACAACACTTTTTGGAATCACGTAACTCATGAGTTATTGGTGGCTCACTCCCGCAATTGCGTTTTTGTCGTTTTTCCTAACCTCTGTGCTTCGCCGATATGCGCTTGCGCGAAGTTTGCTGGACATCCCTAACGCTCGAAGTTCGCATTCTTTGCCGACGCCCCGCGGCGGCGGAGTGGCCATTGTTATTGTCTTCTTGTGCGCGCTTTCGTATCTGTTGTGGTCCGGTGCTATTACATCCATTGTTTTTACTGGCATGGCCGGGGCAGGACTCATTGTCTCCGTGGTGGGGTTTATCGATGACCACCAGCATGTGGCTGCCCGCTGGCGGTTGCTGGGACATTTCTTCGCCGCCGGATGGGTATTGGTTTGGATCGGGAAATTTCCGACCCTGCACCTCTTCGGACTGTCAGTGGACTTTGGCTGGTCGGGATACGTTTTAGCTGCTCTTTATCTTGTATGGATGTTGAATCTTTACAACTTTATGGACGGAATCGACGGCATAGCCGGGGTTCAGGCAGTTTCAGTGTGTATTGGCGCCTGTTGGGTCTATTGGCTAAAGGGTGACACCGCTTTGATGGCCCCCCCGTTGTTACTGGCAGCTTGCGTACTGGGCTTTTTACTTTGGAATTTTCCCACTGCTAAGATCTTCATGGGCGACGTTGGAAGCTCGTTTCTTGGCATGGCCTTGGCGGCTTTATCGATTCAAAGCGCTTGGGTTAGATCAGAGTATTTTTGGGCCTGGATCATTTTGATGGGTGTGTTCATCGTGGACGCGACATTCACATTGGTTCGTCGACTCGCCCGGGGCGAGAAAGCCTATGAAGCTCATCGCAGTCATGCTTACCAGTTTGCCTCTCGGCATTACAGGCGACACCCGCCGGTTACCATCGCGGTCGGGCTGATTAATCTGTTTTGGCTGTTGCCTTTGGCGACAGCCGTTGCCTGTTTTGGGCTTGACGGAGCAATGGGTATTCTCCTTGCCTATACTCCGCTTGTAATACTGGCTTGGAAATTTCATGCCGGGGCGCGAGAAAATCAGCATGCCATTTAGGACAATCGGTTGTCCAACCTCACGCCCCCGGCCGCAAATGTACGTATAATTGGCGGGTCGAGTAATGAAGCTGGCCACGGACAACGACTAATGGATAAACTTCGCACATATCTGGTAGGGCTGCCTAAAAGGCAAAAAAGAATGTTGCAGGTGGTGACAGACATAGTGCTTGTCTGGATTGCCTTGTGGATGTCCTTCGTCGTTCGTCTTGGTATTGATAACTTGATCAACCCGCTTAACAAGCACACGTGGTTGTTTATCAGTGCGCCTATCGTGGCCATTCCTTTTTTTGTTCGATTTGGAATGTACCGGGCGGTGATGCGCTACTTTGGCAATGATGCACTCGTTGCCATTATTAAAGCGGTCAGTTTATCTTCTTTGGTGCTTGCGTTTGTTGTGTATTGCTACAGTAACCACGAAACGCTAGTGCCGCGTTCAATCATCTTTAATTATTGGTGGTTGAGCCTGGTTATCGTGGGCGGGTTGCGGCTTGTGATGCGTCAATACTTCATGGGTAATTGGTTTTCGGGTGCACATTACGTCCCTTTTTCTAAAAAGCATGAAGGCCTGACAAAGGTCGCAGTGTACGGGGCTGGCGTTGCTGGAAATCAGCTGGTCGCGGCGCTTCGCATGGGCCGGGTGATGCTTCCGGTAGCGCTCATAGACGACGATCCTGATATCTCCAATCGAATAATAGCCGGCCTGCAGGTTTACAAGCCTAAACACATACAAAATATGATTGACGTGACCGGGGCGACCGAGCTGCTGTTAGCGTTGCCTTCATCGTCCAGAACTCGCCGTCGAGAGATCTTAAAATCTCTAGAAGGTTTCCCGTTGCACATCCGCAGCGTGCCTAATTTTACTGATCTGGCCAGTGGGCGAGTCAAAGTCAGCGACATTCAAGAAGTGGACATCGCAGACTTATTAGGGCGTGATTCCGTACCGGCGCAAGAGGAATTATTGGAACGGGGCATCAAAGGCCAAGTGGTCCTGGTTACGGGCGCCGGCGGGTCTATCGGTTCAGAACTCTGTAGGCAGATCATCGGACTGGGACCTAAGAAGCTGTTGTTGTTCGATCATGCTGAATTCAATCTTTACAATATTTTGGGTGAGCTGGAGCTGAGCAAAAAGCGCAAATCGTTGGACGTCGAGGTACTCCCGATATTGGGTTCTGTTCAACACAAAGCGAAAATTCTTGAAGTCATCAAGATGTGGAAGGTTGATACCGTTTACCACGCAGCTGCCTATAAGCACGTGCCGTTGGTCGAACATAATATCGCCGAAGGAATTCTGAATAATGTAATGGGCACTTTGTACACGGCCCAAGCGGCGCTGCAGTGCGGGGTCGCAAACTTTGTATTGATCTCGACGGACAAAGCGGTCCGTCCGACTAACGTCATGGGCAGCACCAAACGTCTTGCTGAGCTGACGTTGCAGGCGTTGAGTCAGGAAATTGCTCCTGTGCTGTTTGGCGACAGCACGAAAGTGTCTCGAGTGAATAAAACCCGATTCACGATGGTTCGCTTTGGTAACGTTCTGGGCTCTTCCGGGTCGGTCATACCGCTCTTCCACAAGCAAATAAAAAACGGCGGCCCACTCACCGTTACCCACCCAAAAATGACTCGCTATTTCATGACCATCCCCGAAGCTGCTCAGTTAGTTATTCAGGCGGGCTCCATGGGAATGGGGGGTGATGTGTTCGTTCTCGATATGGGCGAGCCGGTTAGAATTGTGGAACTGGCAGAACGAATGATCCATTTGTCTGGACTTAGTATACGGTCTGAGAAAAATCCCCAAGGGGACATAGAAGTCGAATTTACCGGGCTGCGTCCGGGCGAGAAGCTCTACGAGGAACTACTCATCGGCGACAATGTGGCACAAACGCAACACCCGATGATCATGCGTGCCAACGAGGATTATCTGACATGGGATCAGCTCCGACTAAGCTTGAGCGAGCTGATGCAGGCTGTTGAAGTAAATGACTACGAGCGGGTACGTCAATTACTTCGAGAGGTGGTGAAGGGTTACAGTCCTGGCGGCGAGATCGTTGATTGGGTGCACCAACAGCATCAAAAGAATCCATCCTAGTGTGATATTTGCGAAATAAATTCCCTGGGTTTTCGACTGCCTGTTGTGCCGTTACCACGGTGGCGGCTCTCATATAAGCGAGTCAGGTCGGTCGGCACATTCGCCTAAACGAACGGCGAGCCCAATTACTCCACCGATGTCTCGCGGGATTCACCTTTCTGGCTACAATCTTCCGTTGCAACTTCTCGACTATTACGCTTCCCGCTGCGAATCAGGTTTAAAGCAATTAGCGTCCCTACAACCGAAATAACACCCCAGCACAGAAGAAAATTTACCATGGTGGCACCTGAAGCTCCCTACCGCTCTGATCGATTTCGCGCAATGCATCCCATTGCGCACGGTAATTCAAAAAACAAATTTACTCTTAGATCTCGACCCCTGCCTAATATTTCGTAACCCATCCACTTTTGACGTTGCGCTCCCCTCGACTACCTTTGAAAAGCAGCCTCGGAATGCTGCTTCTCACTTCAACTCTATGGAGCGTCACCTATGCGCAGTGCTGTCCTTTCGTCGGTATTATTCGCACTCTTAACCACCGCTTCCGTTGCTGTCAGTGCTGCGCCCGCCGCGCAATCGGCGCCGATGCCGTCTATGTCAGTTAGCACCGCTGCCACGCCAGCTGAAACCTCCACCAAAATTAATCTCAACACCGCAGATGCCGAGACCCTACAAAAGGAGCTCAGTGGAATCGGCAGTGCTAAGGCCAACGCCATTGTTGCGTATCGCGAAGCGAACGGTGAGTTCGCCACGGTCGATGAGCTGCTGGAAGTGAAAGGCATTGGCAAAGCGATTCTGGACAAAAACCGTGACAAGGTGGGCATCAACTAAACAGCAATGCTCACAAAATGGCCGGTCAATGCGACCGGCCATTTTTTTGCGCGGTCCAAAACAATCTCACCTTCGACCGGTCCTGCTGCTCAGGCGGTCTATCCTTCCATTTCCATTTCCATGTCCGCTCAGCTCGGGTTCCTTGACACCCAGCATGGCACCCATCATATTATCCGCGCTTGATTATAGTCGTAATATAAATACCACTTTCCCTCAGGAGTCGCTCACCATGACCACCTCCAACACCAAAGGCACCGCCCTCATTACTGGCGCGTCTTCCGGCATCGGCTTCACTTATGCTGATCGTTTGGCCAAGCGTGGTTTTGATTTGCTATTGGTCGCTCGCGATCAGGAGCGTCTCGAGACCATGGCCACGCGGCTGCGCGAGGAAACCGGCGTAAAGGTCGAAGTGCTTAAAGCCGACCTGATCGACCAAGCGGACCTGCAGAAGGTTGAACAGCGCCTGCGCACTGATGCGTCTATTTCGCTGCTGCTTAACAATGCGGGTGTGGCCTCTGTTGGCACGTTGGCAGAGTCGGATCTGGGCGGGTTGGATCGAATGATTCAGCTTAACGTCGTCGCGCTGACTCACTTGGCGTCAGCCGCAGCGGAGGGTTTTTCCAAGGCTGGGCGCGGGGCGATCATCAATATTGCGTCGGTTGTACCCTTGGCGCCGGAGATGTTCAACGCGACTTATACCGCGACCAAAGCCTACGTCTTGAGCCTCACGCAATCGCTGAATGCCGAACTCAAAGAGTCGGGCGTGCGGGTGCAGGCAGTCATGCCAGGCGCTACACGCACCGAGATTTTTGATCGCAGCGGTATGGACTTGAGCACGTTTCCAGCCGAGTGGGTAATGGACGTCGGTGAGATGGTTGACGCCGCATTGGCCGGTTTTGATCAGGGCGAGTTGGCCACCATCCCGTCGTTGCCGAACGCAGCCGATTGGGAGGCGTTCTTGACCGCCCGTGCGGCGTTGACCCCGAATATGTCCTTGAGCAGTGCCGCTGCTCGTTTTAAGGCTTGAGCTTCTTTTTAACGTGAGGGTTATTGCATGAGTGAACGCCGAGTCGTCGTCACAGGTATGGGCCTGGTTTCGCCCTTAGGCACTGGCGTGGAAGCCGTGTGGAAACGGTTGCTGGCTGGCCAGTCCGGATTGGTTCGGTTGCCCGAAGACGTCGTAAGCGATTTGCCGGGCAAGGTCGGTGGTGTTGTTCCGCTGTTGGCCGACGATGCCGAGGCCGGGTTCGATCCAGACATGGCGGCTGAGCCTAAAGAACAAAAGAAGATGGACCGCTTCATCATGTACGCGCTGGTGGCGGCCAAGGAAGCGGTGGCTCAAGCCGGTTGGGCCGCTGACACACCAGACGCTCAAGAGCGGACGGCGACCATCATCGGTTCGGGAATCGGTGGATTCGGCGCCATTGCCGATGCGGTTCGCACGACCGATGCACGCGGCCCGCGCCGTCTGTCGCCGTTCACGATCCCGTCGTTTTTAGTGAATCTGGCGGCCGGTCAAGTGTCGATTCAACATGGTTTCAAAGGACCGCTTGGCGCGCCAGTGACCGCTTGCGCTGCGGGCGTTCAAGCCATTGGTGATGCGGCGCGGCTTATTCGTTGCGGCGAAGCAGATATCGCTATCTGCGGCGGTGCCGAGGCGGCCATTGATAAAGTCAGCCTCGGTGGTTTCGCTGCGGCACGAGCGTTGTCCAGCGCGTTCAATGACACACCGCAAAAGGCTTCGCGTCCGTTCGACCGTGATCGTGATGGATTTGTCATGGGTGAAGGGGCGGGCATTCTGGTGATTGAATCGCTGGAGCACGCGCTGGCACGCGGGGCGAAACCGATTGTTGAATTGGTCGGTTATGGCACCAGCGCCGACGCCTATCACCTCACGGCGGGGCCGGAAGACGGCAGCGGCGCACGACGTTCGATGCAAGCAGCCCTTCGTCAGGCCGGCATTCAGCCGTCCGAGGTCCAGCACCTCAATGCCCACGCTACGTCAACGCCGGTGGGCGACAAAGGCGAGATGGCGGCGATCAAGTCATTGTTTGGTGATCAGGCATCGATCGCGGTGACCTCCACCAAATCCGCCACTGGGCACTTGCTCGGCGCGGCAGGCGGAATCGAGGCGATCTTTACGGTCTTGGCGATCCGCGATCAAATCGCGCCCGCCACCCTGAACTTTGAACACCCCGATGACGCGGCGCAGGGGCTGGACATTGTTCACGGCGCAGCTCGGCCCATGGAGATCGAGTACGCCTTGTCCAACGGATTTGGCTTTGGTGGGGTCAATGCCAGCGTGTTGTTCAAGCGCTATCAGGAGTGATGGGTGGCAGATTATGATTTTCTGCAGGAGACCTGGCTCTAGCCCTTCGCCTGCTGCTTCAACCACTCACGCGTGTCGTCAAGAATCCGGTTGGACAATGTGGGGTCGAGTGCGCTGCGCGATAACACCAATGCACCGACCAACGCCGACAACATGACAGTGCTCAGTTCTGACGCATTCGTGCTAGCGGCGGGCAGACCATGCTCGATGGATGCCAACCGGTTGTTGATCACTTCATCGGTGATCATGCTGGCTTGACCGCGCTGACCCAGCTCCGCAGACATGGTCGGCAACGGGCAGCCTTCTGCGGGTGATTCACGGTGCGCCGCTGACAGGTAATGATCAATAAACGCCGCCAGCGGGTCGTCCACCTTTTTGAATAATTCGTTGCAGTGATTCGAGAGGCTGTCGGCCGCCTGACGCAACGACTTTTCTACCAGGTCGTCTTTGGATTTGAAGTGGGCATAAAAGCCACCATGGGTCAGTCCCAAAGACTTCATCAGCGGTTGCAGGCCTGTCGCGCCAATGCCATCGCGACGAAAACGTGCTGACGCCTCGTTGATGATTCGTTGGTGGGTTTGGGCTTTATGGTCTTCCGAGTAACGCATTGCCGGAACTCCCGAGCGTGGCTCTATAAAATGCTGACCATAATTTTGTCATGGATCCACAAACCCCGGCAGCACTCATTTGCGGTTCAACCCGCCGTCGGTCAGATCAAATGAGTGTTGCCCTGTGGTCAGCGGAGCCTTGCGCGGTCAGAGCCAAACCGCGTCCCATAATGGGTAATCGCCGATTCCTTCAACCAGATTCGCGTGAAGTGGATTAGCGGCGATATACCGAGCAAATTCCAGCAGATCTTCGTCGTACCGAACGGCAGCTTCGTGAACGCCTACTGGCCACAGCTGCCCGCTGGCCACTTGCTGCTTGTTTGTTGCGATGCCACTTCTGGATTTCACTTGCCGCATCAGGCCTTCGCAAGCAAGCTTGCTCCCACAGTGGAGTCACGCTTTCAGCCCCACCATACCCTGTGGGAGCAGGCTTGAACCCACAGTGGAGTCAATACCCTGTGGGAGCAGGCTTGCCTGCGAAGGGCGCGACGCGATCGATGCCGCCTCAGGCTCTGCTACCCGTCGCTGCAAACACCGCTGGCGAGCGCTGTTCGAGCAGGTAATAAAACGCGCCGCCGAGTATGCAACCGGTGAACCAGGCAAAGTTGGCGATCGGTTGGAACCACGGCACGAAGCTGAAGCACAGGCCAATGACGCCTGCTGCAACCAGCGCTTTGATGGCGGTCCAGTTGAAGCCGTTGGTGTACCAATAACGACCGGCTGGCGTGTCATCGAACAAGGCGTCGACATCGATCTGCTGACGTTTCACGAGGTAGTAATCCACCAGCAGAATGCCGAACAGCGGGCCGATGCAGGCGGCCAGTATGTCCAGGGTGTAGTGGATAACGGCCGGGTTATTGAACAGGTTCCAAGGCGTGATAAACACCGAGAGCACCGCCGCGATCATGCCGCCCATGCGCCAGCTGATTTTGCTCGGTGCTACGTTGGCGAAATCGAACGCCGGGGATACGAAGTTGGCGACGATGTTAATGCCGATGGTGGCGGTGACAAACGCGAATGCGCCTAGCAATACAGCGGTGGTGTTATCGATGCGGGCGACCGTGGCGATAGGGTCGTGGATCATTTCGCCGAAGATCGGTAAGGTCCCGGAAACAATCACCACGGTGACCAGCGAGAAGGCCAGAAAGTTAACCGGTAAGCCCCAAAAATTACCGCGACGTACGTCTGCCATGCTTCGTGCGTATCGGCTGAAGTCACCGAAGTTCAGTGTTGGGCCGGAGAAGTACGAAACCACCAGCGCTGTCGCCATTATGGTTTGGCCGAACGCTTCCCAGCCAGACAGCTGTTTTTCAGCCAAGGTAAAACTGATGTTGCTCCAGCCTGCGCGCCAGACAATCCAGGCCGCCAGCACCATCATGACCGCGTACACCGCAGGACCGGCCCAGTCGATGAAACGACGGATCGAATCCATGCCGGTCCAAAACACCACGGCCTGCAAGACCCATAACGACAGAAAGCCGAACCAGCCCAGGTAGGACAGCCCGGCGAACGTTACCTGCTGATACGCCGCCAGCTCAGGAAAAAAACGCAGCACCACAATAATCAGGGCGCTGGACGCGAGGTAGGTCTGAACCCCATACCACGCCACAGCGATCAAGCCGCGAATCACCGCCGGGATATTTGCGCCAAACACCCCGAACGCCAATCGGCAAATCACCGGATACGGAACGGCTGCTTGTTGGCTGGGTTTAGCCACTAAATTGGCGATGACCTGAATGATGCAAATGCCGACCAGCAGCGCGATCAACACTTCCCAACTGGCCAGGCCGAGGGCAAACAAGCTGGAGGCAAACACATAGCCGCCGACGCTGTGCACGTCGCTCATCCAAAAAGCGAATATGTTGTACCAATTCCACGTTTGCGGCAGTGGGCCAAGATCTTTGTTGTAGAGACGTGGGCTGTAACCCGCCGGACGTTGCTCGCTCATGACACGTTTCTCCCTGTAGGCCTGGCAGCACTGACATCGCGTACGCGACCTGGCATTGTTGTATACGATTTCGTACGCACGATATGTGCCAAGCACAGCGTGACAACGCCCTAAACCCCATTGCGCCGGGTGTTTCAGGAGAATTAGAGCCGAGTGTTCTCACGCGGAACAATCCGGGATGCGAGCTGAATGCTCAATGGCGGTGCACCTGCGCCCATGCGGTGCAGCGGTTGCAGCCTTTACTGATAAGGGTAATTAGCGCTGGATTGCTCGCAAGTCGCTGGCTTATAGTTGTATACAATTGTTGTAAATATTGCGCAAAAGGTGAGCGTTTCGATGCGTATTCAAGTGATCAATCCCAACACCAGCCAAGCGATGACCCATAAAATTGGCGTCGCCGCGCAGGCCGTGGCTCGCGCTGGGACAGAGATTTTGGCGTGTTGTCCCGAAGACGGCCCTGAATCAATTGAAGGGCATTTCGATGAGGCGATTGCTGCGGTGGGCATGCTCGAAGAAATCCAGAAGGGCGTGGCCCTCGGCTATGACGCTCACATCATCGCCTGCTTCGGCGACCCCGGCCTATTGGCGGCGCGGGAATTGGCTATTGGCCCAGTGATCGGTATTGCCGAGGCGGCATTTCATATCGCCAGTCTGGTTGCTACGCGCTTCGCGGTGATCACTACCTTGGGTCGCACCCGGATAATTGCCGAGCACCTGCTGCAACGGTATGGCATGCAGGACCTTTGCACGTCAGTCAGTTGCCTTGAAATTCCTGTACTAGCGCTGGAAAACTGCGACGAAGCCTTGATCGAACGCATCACCGCTGAAGGGCGTCGACTGCGCGATGAAGAAGGTGCAGGTGCCATCGTCTTGGGGTGTGGTGGCATGGCGGACCTGCGCCAAGTGCTGAGCGAGGCCATGGGAATACCGGTCGTTGAGGGCGTCAGCGCTGCTGTAAAACTGGCGGAATCACTGGTCGAGCTAGGCTTGGGCACGTCGAAACGTGGCGACTTGGCCTTCCCGCTGAGCAAGCGTTTCACCGGACGCTACGCCCACTTGAGCCGTTAGTGGTATCGGACAGAAACCGGTTCCATGAAGCTTTGCTATCGAACCGATAAGTTCTGAAAGCTGTTTCATCCATGAAACAGTGACCATCCTTTGAGCGCGTTTTCTGCCCATAGGAGTTCCTGATGTCCACCAAAACTATAATATTGCGCCTCACCGTCTTGGCCACCTTAGTCAGCGGTCAGGCATTTGCTGCCCAAACTGAGCAACTTACCCGTGATTCCGGTGCGCCCATCGGCGACAACGAGAATTCACAAACCGCAGGCCCTGCTGGTCCGGTATTACTTCAAGACGCTTCCCTGATCGAGAAGCTTCAGCGCTTCGACCGCGAACGTATCCCTGAGCGTGTGGTGCATGCTCGGGGTACCGGCGCATTTGGCGAGTTCGTGCCGTCTGCCGATATTCACGATCTGACCGTGGCCGACGTATTCAAGCCGGGCAGCAAGACGCCGGTTTTCGTGCGTTTCAGTACCGTCATGGGTTATCGCGGTTCGCCTGAGCAGGCCCGCGATCCTCGCGGATTCGCGGTCAAGTTCTATACCGATCAGGGTAACTGGGACATGGTCGGCATCAACTGGCCGATCTTCTTCATTCGTGATGCGATCAAGTTTCCCGACTTTGTCCATGCGAATAAACCAAGCGCTGTAACCGGCGTGCAAGACCCGGATCTGGCATTCGACTTTTTCGCTCACACGCCAGAAGCGACCCACATGCTCACCCGTCTGTACACGGTAGAAGGCATGCCGGATTCCTACCGCCACATGAACGGCTCGGCGGTACATGCGTTCAAGTTCGTCAACGCCGAGGGCTTAGTGCATTACGTGAAGTTCGCCTGGAGAAGCCAGCAAGGCGTGCATGGTTTGAAGCCGGATGATATTGCCAAGTCCTTGGGCAATGACTGGAACATGATGTCCAACGACTTGTATGGCGCGATCAACAAGGGCGACTTTCCCAAGTGGGACCTCTACGTTCAAGTCCTGACGCCGGGCGAGTTGGGTAAATTCAACTATGACGCACTGGACGACACCAAGGTCTGGACCGGTGTACCCGAAAAGAAAGTCGGCACCATGACGCTTAACCGCATGCCCGATAACTATTTTGAATCCGTAGAAGAATCAGCGTTTGCCCCATCGCGTCTGGTCCCAGGCATCGAAGCGTCAGAAGATCGCATGCTGCAAGGCCGTTTGTTCGCGTATGCCGACACCCAAATGTATCGCTTGGGCGCCAACTATCAGCAACTGCCGATCAACCGTCCGCTGACACCGGTGGTCAACAACAGCCAAGACGGCGCGATGAACGCCAGCGGTCGCAAGGGCAACATCAACTTCGAGCCGTCAGGCGTGCATGAGCTTGCTCAAGACCCTAAATACAAGTATGCGGCTACGCCTGTCAGCGGCGTCACCCAACAAATGGCGATCCATAAGCCGAACAACTTTGCGCAGGCGGGTGAGTACTACCGTGGTCTTTCCGACGCGGACAAAGGTTATTTGGTCGAAGCCTTGGGCGGTGATTTGAGCAAGGTCACTAACGACAGCAACAAGTACGCGATGCTTTCGTACTTCTACAAAGCCGATACTGATTACGGTACGCGGTTGGCCAAAACCACCCACAGCGATGTCGGTCGGGTCAAAACCGCAGCCGCTTTGTTGCAGGATTGACCGTAGCAAATACCCCTGTAGGCGCTGCCGAAGGCTGCAATTAGTCGTGATGGATATCGCGGCCGTTGGCAGCGCCTACTGGGGATCTATCTAACAAGGATCCCTCCATGAATTCCAGGCTGCGCATCCGGCTTACGGTGGCAGGCGTCGTTTTATGTGTGCTGGCAATCGTCAGCTACCGCGTTGCCCATGTGATATTCCCCAATGCTTGGCTGCCGAAAACCGCCGATTATTTTCAGACAAAATCCGACATAAAACGCGTTGATCCACACACTTACGACACCGAATGGTTTGACGCTGCACGGGCAGGGCGCCAGGACATCACCCGTGCGTTATTGCAGGCTGGTTACCCGGTCAACCTGCAAGGCGACTCGGGGTATACCGCAGTAATTCTGGCGACTTACCATGGCCAGGCAGATGAAGTGTCGATGCTTCTTCAGGCAGGCGCCGATCCTTGTTTACCCGACCATAATGGCAATACCGCATTAATGGGCGCGCTGTTCAAAGGGGAGGAGGGGGTTGCGGGCCAGTTGCTCGGCCATTGTCCAGTCGATCAGGTGAACAACACAGGCCAAACGGCGCTGGCATTTGCAGCGCTGTTCGGACGACTGGACATGATTACCCGTTTAGTCGCCAACGGCGCCGATCCCCGTCACCTCGATGCCAAGGGCAACAGTGCGCTGACCATCGTCGAAAAACAGGGCAACCTGCAAGCTGCCGCCGCATTACGTGCCGTCGGTGCACAGGATTGACGCTCCTACAGATTTTGGCAGTGCCAAAGTCCCGAGACTACTGGGTCATGTCGAAAATCATGCAGGTCGTGGTGCCGGTGGCGTACAGCCGGTCATCCACATCGTACAAACGCCCTTCGGCCAGCGCGGTGGAGCGGCCCACGTGAATGACTTTGCCTTCGGCGCGCACCGGGCCGGTATGACTGCCCATGGCGCGAACAAAACTCACGCGTAAATCCAGGGTGGTATAGCCCTGACCTTTCTTCAGCTGGGTATGAATCGCGCAACCCATGCAGGAATCCAGCAACGTCGCGGCATACCCACCATGCACCGTGCCCAGCGGGTTGTAGTGCCGGGCATTGGGTGTGCCTTGAAAAACAAAACGACCGGGCGACCACTCCATCGGAATGAAATCAACCAGTTCGCCGAAGGGCGGGCAGGGCAGTTCGCCGCTGCTGATGCCGTCGAAAAATTCGGTTGGAGTCAGGGTGCTGACGTCGGCCAGACTGGTGGTGCCGGGTTTGGCAAGACGAATTCGGGCGGCGTGTTCTTCGGCCAGCCACTGGGCAATCTTTTCTTCACGAGTGAGCATTTGGAGAGGCACTCCGGTCATTGCATCATCGGCGGATGAGATGACGGGTATAATCTCGATATTTTATGATGCTCGCAATATAAATTTATTGTCACTGTAGGAGCGCGCTTACCCGCGATCGGCTGCGCAGCGGTCGTAAAATCAGTCACGCTGTGTCTTCAGTTGGAACCGGGTCAGCCATTTGGGGTTGCTGCGCGTTCCACTGCAAGCGCGCTCCTACAATTTAAATACCCGCAGGTTTCTTCACAAAATGCCCATGCATTTCCACGGTCAGGGTTTCGATCCGTTCGGTGAGGGCTTTTGTCATCTCGGTCAGGTGGGTGTTTTGTTCCAACAGGTCGAGCATCAGCGCCGAATTATGCGCCGCACTGGCCAGCCGTTGTTCGTTGGCCACCGCCAAGGCTTCTCGGTGCTGTGCGTCTGCATCCGCGTTGGCTTTGTCCCTCGCAGCTTGGCGGGTTTGCGCCAGCAGAATCAACGGCGCGGCGTAGGCTGCCTGCAAGCTGAACGCCAGGTTGAGCAAGATGAAGGGGTAGATATCGAAATGGGTCAGCCCCGCGACGTTAAGCCCGATCCACACCATCACAATCAGGCTTTGCGCGCCCAAAAAAGTGGGTGTGCCGAAGAACCGTGCAAATGCCTCCGCCTTGAGGGCAAAGGTGTCATTGCCAAACGTGGACATCAGGTGAGCGTGAGCGTTATGAAAACGCAAATGGTCCACCAGCGGTTTTTTCGGCGCAACGGGTTCGGCTGAAGTATTCTCGGGCTTAACGGGGGTCATGACGACATCCTGTGTTCAGTTCAAAGCAAGCGGGCCGTTCACAGCCCATGCGTCACTATAGGTGACCGCCAGCAGACTCGATATGTTTGGCAAGCGTTGTGCCTGAATACAGGCTGAACATGGCTTGATCTCCCCGCTCTAACGCCAATCTTTTTTCGAGCATTTGACATGACCCACCTTCGGCTGATTCTCGGCGACCAACTCAACCCGTGTCACAGTTGGTTTCAGGAAACGCAGGGGGACGTCATCTATCTGATGATGGAGATACGTCAAGAGACGGATTACGTCTTGCATCACGCGCAGAAGATACTCGCGATCTTTGCGGGTATGCGCGACTTCGCGCGGGGGCTCACAGAAGCGGGGCATAGGGTGCATTACCTGTGCATCGATGACCCTCAGAATCGTCAATCGTTGCCCGGTAATCTTGATCATCTGATGGGCGCTCTTCAGGTTAACCGGTTCGAATACCAGGCCCCCGATGAGTGGCGGCTGGATGCACAATTGGCCGAGTACTGCGCGGGCCAATCGCGGCCTTGGTGCAAGGTCGACAGTGAACATTTCTACAGCGCCCGTGACGCCGCCGCGCAGCAGTTTGCCGGGCGTAAACAATGGCTAATGGAGCACTTCTACCGGCACATGCGCGTCACCCATCAGGTGTTGATGGACGCTAATAACCGGCCGTCCGGCGGGCAGTGGAATTACGACCATGACAACCGTAAACGCTGGCCGGGTACGCCGTTCGAACCTGAAGATATGCGCGTGCGCCATGATCATTCAGCGTTGTGGGCGAGTATCGTCGCCGCCGGAGTAGGCAGTTTTGGCCAGCCAAATGCCGAGCGGTTAGCCTGGCCGCTGAACCGCGCGGAAGCGCTGGTGCAACTGGACGACTTTATCGAAATGGCCTTGCCGCATTTTGGCGACTTTCAGGACGCCATGAGCAGCCATGCCTGGCGCTTGTTTCACTCACTGTTGTCGTTTGCGCTCAATACCAAAATGCTTAATCCGCGGGAAGTCGTGGGCAAAGCTGAAGCGGCTTACCGCGCGGGTTTGGCGCCGCTGGCAGCTACCGAAGGCTTTATTCGACAAATCCTCGGTTGGCGGGAATACGTCCGGGGCGTCTACTGGGCACAAATGCCCGGTTATGAATCACTTAATGCGTTGGGCCACAGCCAGCCGCTGCCGTCGTGGTTCTGGGACGGAAAAACCCGCATGCGTTGCTTGGCGCACGCCATTGGCAGCTCGCTGGAAAATGCCCACGCACACCATATTCAACGACTGATGGTGATCGGTAACTTCGCGCTGTTGGCCGGGCTCGATCCGCAGGAGGTGCATCGTTGGTACCTGGGCGTGTACATCGATGCGTTTGAATGGGTCGAGTTGCCCAACACATTAGGTATGAGCCAGTTTGCCGACGGCGGCTTGCTGGCGACTAAGCCCTACGTGTCGAGCGCTGCCTACATTGACCGTATGAGCGACTATTGCAAGGGCTGTCACTACGACAAAAAAGCCCGCCTCGGCGAGCGAGCGTGCCCGTATAACGCACTGTATTGGGATTTTTTTCAACGCAACAAGACTCAGCTCGAAGGCAACCCTCGGCTGAGTATGGTTTATCGGCAATTGAGCATTATGGACGGTGGTGCGGTGACTGCTCTGCAGGAACGAGCACTCACACTGCGAGCTTCACTGGATTCGCTTTAATCACGGTCATCTGTGCCCGATACGGCCTCAATCAGGATGCAACGGTTTGGACGCCTGCATGATGTGGGCGTATTCATAAATGTATTGCCGGCCCGCATGGCTGGTCACTCGAAGCGCCTCAATCAGCAGGCGCTCTTTGCTGCTCAGATATAACAACCCAGGATGATCATTGGACTTGAGGCGATCACGTTCATGGGCGTCTGGAAAACTAACGACGTTCGACATGAAAAATCTCCTTTTAATGAGTCCATGCACCTGGAGATATCAGTTGGAGATATCCGTCCAGGGACACTGATGGTGATGCTGCCGCCACCTTACCCAGAATAAGTTGAGCTGATCAACCCTCCAAATGGATAGTTTATTGAACCTCAATCACTTCAAACGATTGCCGTGCGTGGTTGATAACTATTTCAACAGTATCGCCTCGCGCCTTGCCGACAAGGCTTTTTCCCAGCGGAGCGTGGGGTGTGATCACGGTGATTGATCTATCGCCTTGCTGGATTTTCAGACCAGCGGCATCAGGCCCGATAAAGAGTTGCTGCTGGCTGCCCGTGTCGGTTTCGAGGCTGACCAAATCCCCGATCTGAATGCCGCGCAGCGTATCGAAAGGCCGCAGGTGGAGGTTCTGGAACAGTAGCAGTGACTGACGGATTTCTTCAACGCGTCGGGCTTGGCCCGTAGCGAGGTACGACGCCTCTAAACCGAGGGTGTCGTATTTATTCTCGGCGATGTTTTCTTCATGGGTCGCCGTTTCGTAGGCGGTCTGCGCCGCCCGTTGCAATACATCCAAATCGATCTTGAGCTTGGCGATGATCAATTGAAGTACGGTGTTTTTATCGAGGGAGCAAGGCATCAGCGCTTAACCACAGAATAAATTGACGTTGGCGCGGGTTTTTTCGCTGGGAGCGGTCTGATCCTGTTGCAGCCAGAACTGGCATTTCGGCCCGCTGATGCGTTTTTCCCGAACCGCTTTGGCTTGATCATCGTCCTGCCGCGCCTGAGTGTCCTGCAGGTTCTGTTTGTACTTTTCGAACATCGAGTTATTCGACTCCAATTCTGGCGCCTGCTCTCGTTCTGGCGTCGACTCCGGCGCCGCTTGCCCCTTGTGCGGAATGTGGAACTTGATCTGGTTGATGGCCGCGCTCACTGCACTGACCTTGCTGGCGATCAATGAGTCATAAGCGAACACACCGGTCACCGCGACAGCCACACACCCGAGCCAAACGCCCAGCGCGATGCACAAAATCAGTTTTAACGGATGGGTGGGCATTGCGAGTTCCTGACGTGAACGGTGGATGCCAGCGATTGTCGCACGGGAGCCACCTGAAGCTGGAGCTTGCAGACCGTTATGACAGACAATCATCCGCTTCAGTGTTTAGAGAGCCGGGCATGAGAGCCTCCTGGGATATTTTTTGCAGCGTTGTGGATAACTACGGCGACATCGGCGTGACGTGGCGCCTGGCCCGGCAACTGGCTGCCGAGCACGGCTTCGCGGTTCGATTGTGGGTCGATGATCTGCAACCGTTTGCCCGTTTATGCCCTGGCGCCGATGTCACTGCGGCACAGCAATGGCAGGACGGCGTGAGCGTCTGTCACTGGAGCAAAGACTGGCAGCAGACCGAAGTAGCAGATGTAGTCATTGAAGCCTTTGCCTGTCGCCTACCGCCGGCTTACTTCGACGCGATGCCCCAGTGCTCGCGACCACCGCTGTGGCTGAATCTGGAATACCTGAGCGCGGAGCAATGGGTGTCAGGTTGCCATGCGCTGCCGTCGCCGCAACCCAATGGCCTGCGCAAGATTTTCTTCTTTCCCGGGTTTCGCCCAGACACGGGCGGCTTGCTGCGCGAAGCGGGCTTGCTGGACCAGCGTCATGCGTTCCAGCTCGATCCATTGGCGCGGCAGGCTTTCCTGCAAGGGCTGGGTGTCGAACCCGCGGACAACGCTCGGCTGATCTCGCTGTTTGCGTACGAGAACCCGGGACTAGCCAGTTGGTTGGACGTGTTGGCGGCAGACACTCGGCCGACTCACCTGCTGGTGCCAGAAGGACGAATTCTCGGCGATGTACAGCGTTGGCTCGACGTCGATGGTCTCTGCGCGGGCGCGCTGGAACGGCGCGGCGCAGTGACCGTGCAGATTTTACCCTTCGTTCGACAAGAGGATTACGACCGACTGCTGTGGAGCTGCGATTTCAACGCGGTGCGCGGCGAGGACTCATTCGTCCGTGCGCAATGGGCCGGTCGACCGCTGCTTTGGCATATCTATGAGCAAGACGACGATGCGCATTGGGTCAAGCTCGACGCGTTTCTTGAGCTTTACCTCAATGGCCTGTCGCCAGACGCTAGCCAAGCATTAAAGAGCGTGTGGCGGGCCTGGAACAGCGGTATTGAAATGGGGCCGCGCTGGTTTGAGCTGCAACTACACTGGCCTGAGGTCAATGAACACGCTGAGCGTTGGTGTCTGGAACAGGCGTTGCAGGCCGATCTTGCCGCGGCGCTAGTAAGGTTTTATGTAAATTGGCTATGATACGCGGCCTAGATTTTTGTAAATCCATCCAAATTCGGATATTCGTAATGAAAACTGGTAAAGAACTCAAGCCCGGCACAGTGATTAAGCTCGAAAATGACCCTTGGTTGGTTCAGAAAGCTGAATTCACCAAGTCTGGTCGTAACAGCGCAATCATGAAGACCAAGTTGAAGAACCTGTTGACCGGTTACAAGACCGAGATCGTATACAGCGCTGACGACAAACTGGAAGACGTGATCCTTGACCGTAAAGAAGCGTCGCTGTCTTTCATCAGCGGTGACACTTACACGTTCATGGACACCACTGACTACACCATGTACGAGCTGAACGCTGAAGACCTTGAAGCGGTTCTGCCGTTCATCGAAGAAGGCATGACTGACGTCTGCGAAGCCATCTTCTTTGAAGATCGTCTGGTATCGGTTGAATTGCCGACCACGATCGTCCGTGAAGTTGACTACACCGAAGGTTCCGCTCGTGGCGACACGTCGGGCAAAGTCATGAAGCCAGCCAAGCTGAAAAACGGCACTGAGCTGAGCGTTGCTGACTTCGTTAACATCGGTGACAAGATCGAAATCGACACCCGTGACGGCGGTTCGTACAAAGGTCGCGCTAAATAAGCGCAATCTTTTATCGCTGCAACGAAAAAACCCGACCATAGCGTCGGGTTTTTTTGTGCGTTCGTCATGCCATTCAGCATGAGAACCAAAGGGTCAAACGGTGACGTGCAGACGTACGTCAACGTTGCCACGCGTGGCATTGGAGTACGGGCAGACCACGTGCGCAGCATCGACCAGTGTTTGTGCCGCGGCCTGTTCAAGACCTGGCAGGCTGATGTGCAGGTCAATGTCCAAACCGAAACCGCCTGGGATCTGGCCGATGCCAACATGGGCAGTGATCGAAGCGTCTGCTGGGATCGAGGCTTTGGTTTGGCTGGCGACGAATTTCAGCGCGCCGATGAAGCAAGCCGAGTAACCGGCAGCGAACAGCTGCTCAGGGTTGGTGGCTGCGCCGCCAGCACCGCCGAGTTCTTTCGGGGTCGCCAGTTTGACGTCGAGGATGTTGTCGCTGGAAACAGCACGGCCATCACGGCCACCGGTAGCGGTTGCAACTGCGGTGTAGAGAGTGTCCATGGTTAAAGCCTCGCGTCGATGTAGGGTTTGTCGCGCTAAATGTTTGCGCGCTAACTAGTGCGAGGTGAATGTATCGCGCAAGTATTTAGCGCGCAAGCTAAATTTTGCATAAGAGGCGTGCGGACAAATTTCAGCAGCGCTGAACGGGGTCTATAAGGTGTCGTGCAGGTTCCCGCGCACTGCGATGAGGTCGGCTTGCATCAGTTTCAACTTAGCGAGGGTCATCCCGGACGCGCCGAGGATGCAGGATGGAATCGTTTTGGCTTTTTCGCGCAGGTTTCGGCCTCGCTCGGTCAAGTGCAGCAGTACCACCCGTTCATCTTCCTTGCTCCGGGTCCGGCTCAGCAGCCCTTCCACTTCCAAACGTTTAAGCAGCGGCGTCAGTGAGCCAGGGTCGGTCAACAGCCGAGTACTGACGTCGCCTACCGTCAGGCCGTCGCGCTCCCACAGCACCATCATTGCCAAGTACTGCGGGTACGTAAGCCCAAGCGCCTGCAGCAGCGGCTTGTAAACCTTGGTCATCATCAAGGACGTCGAATACAGGGCGAAGCACAGCTGACTGTCGAGCAGCAGGTGATCGTACGTCCCCGCATCGTTGGTGGAGTGGTCGTCAGTGCTCATGGGAAATCCTCTGTATCAGGGGTGCATTAATTTAGTGCTGCAGTGTTTAATGCGCCAGATAAATTATCAGTACAGACACAGTTCCACAGACGTTCATCAACCGTGAAGCCTGCATTCAGTAAATGCTAAGTAATTAGCGCCAGCCTTGCGTTTCCTGCCTGGGCCGGACTGCGTAGCATGCGCGCATGAGTTGATTGGGGTGTGGGCGTGATCGAAATCGTGATGTTTGTAGGGTTCGGCGCTGCCATGGGGACGCTAGGTGGGTTGTTTGGCATCGGCGGCGGCTTGGTGGCCATTCCCGTGCTTGGGGTGTTGTTTGGCCTTGACCAGCAACTGGCGCAAGGCACTGCGTTACTCATGGTGTTGCCCAACGTACTGTTGGCCTTGTGGCGTTATAACCAGCGCAATCGCATTTCTCTTCGTAATGCGCTGATGCTGATTATTCCAAGCTTTTGCCTGGCCTGGATTACATCGTTGTGGGCGGTGCGGCTAGACCCGCACAGCATGCGGCTGGCGTTTGTGGGCTTTTTGATCGTATTGACCTTGTTCAACCTGATCCAGATGGTCTGGCGTAGTGGCGGCGCCAGCACTGAACTGCGTCACGCCAAATGGTTATGGGTGTTGGGTCTGGGTTCGGGTGTCACCGGCGGATTGTTTGGCGTCGGTGGAGGGGTTATTGCTACGCCGATCCTGACCGGCGTTTTTGGCGCAACCCAAGTCGTCGCTCAAGGGCTGGCGCTGGCCTTGGCGACCCCCAGCACCACGATCACCTTGGTCACCTACGCAGTGCATGGACACGTCAATTGGCACATGGGCATCCCTTTGGCCGTCGGCGGTCTGGCCAGCATCAGTTGGGGCGTAAGGCTTGCGCACTCACTGCCGGAAAGACTGCTGCGGACGCTGTTTTGCGGTTTTCTAGTGGTCTGCGCGGTGGTGCTTGGGTTTAAAGTCTAAAGCTTAAAGCTTTCGTAGCTACCAGGAGGCCTGAATGTCCGCAGAACTCTCGCTCAAACAAGCACGCCGTCTCGCGCTGGCCGCTCAAGGATTCACAGGGCGTCAGCCGCCTGCGTCGATCAAGGCCTCCCACGTCAATCAGTTGATCGAGCGCCTGGGGATCTTGCAGATTGATTCGGTTAACGCGTTAGTGCGCTCGCATTACTTGCCGTTGTTTTCTCGTTTGGGCAATTATGCCCAGCCATTGTTGGATCAAGCCGCGTGGAGCCAAGGCCGTCAGCGCAAGCTTTTCGAGTATTGGGGCCATGAGGCGTCGTTGCTGCCCTTGAGTCTTTATCCCCTGTTGCGATGGCGCATGCGTCAGGCGTCGCAAGGCGTGGGGATCTATCAGCAAATGGCCAAATTTGGTCGTGAGCAGCAAGCGACCATCGCCAAGGTGTTACAGACGGTTCGTGAGCAAGGTGCGTTGGGTGCGGGGAGTCTGAGCACTCGCCAAGAGCGTGCCGGACCTTGGTGGGATTGGAGCGCCGAGAAGCACGCGCTGGAATGGTTGTTCGCGGCGGGGGAGGTGACGGTCTCCGGACGTCGCGGATTCGAGCGTTTGTATGACGTCCCGGAACGGGTGCTGCCGGCAGCGACTCTTGATCATCCAGACATCAGCGAAGGTGAGGCGCAACGCGGGTTGTTGTTGCACGCCGCCACGGCGTTGGGCGTCGGCACCGATAAGGATTTGCGCGATTATTTTCGTCTGGCCCCGGCGCAGAGTCGTTCGGGATTGGCGCAACTGGTCGAGGCCGGGGCGTTGCAGATGGTTCAAGTGCAAGGCTGGCGCCAGCCGGCGTATTGCCTGCCAGAGCAAAAACTGCCGCGCAAGGTGAGCGCCAGCGCCCTGCTGTCGCCGTTCGATTCGCTAATTTGGGAACGCAGTCGTACTGAGCGGCTGTTCGACTTTCGCTATCGTCTGGAAATCTACACCCCACAAGACAAACGTGTTTACGGCTACTACGTGCTGCCGTTTTTGCACAACGAACGAATCGCTGCTCGTGTGGACCTGCGTGCCGAACGTGTTCTCGGACGGCTGGCGGTGCATGCGGTGCATGAAGAAGAGAAGGGCCTGGACGAAGAGGGGATGTTGGCCTTGGCTAAAAACCTCCGGCAAATGGCCGACTGGCTCGGCTTGGCGCAGGTGCAGATCAACTGCCAGCGCGCCAGTGCGGCGCGCTTGCGGGTGGCGTTTTTGAGTTTACTGTAGGAGGGTCCGCCACGTCTTCGACGCCGCGCTGTCGCGCAGCAAACTGGGTGGCACTTTGTGTGGTTTGAGGTGCAGGGTGTCAGGACTGAAGCCTTCCCGAATAAATTCGGTCCCACGGTTTTTGGCGCTGCACAGATTTCTGTAGGAGCTGCCGAAGGCTGCGATAGGTCCGAAGCCCTTTCGCCAACAGGTTGGCTCTTACAGTGTTAAGCGCGCGGTCTAACCTGCTTCAAGGTCTCTGCAATTAAAAACGCCAACTCAAGTGACTGGTCGGCGTTCATCCGTGGGTCGCAGTGGGTGTGATAGCGATCCGACAAGCCGTCTTCAGTGATCGGCCGTGCGCCACCGATGCACTCGGTGACGTTCTGCCCGGTCATCTCGATGTGAATACCACCGGCGTAAGTGCCTTCGGCCTGGTGCACCTGGAAGAACTCTTTAACCTCATTGAGAATCTGCGCGAAGTCTCGGGTTTTGTAGCCGCTGCTGGCCTTGATCGTATTGCCATGCATCGGGTCCGAACTCCAGAGCACTTTGCGACCTTCCCGTTCCACGGCGCGAATCAATTGCGGCAAGTGATCGCCAACCTTGTTCGCCCCCATGCGCGCAATGAGGTTCAGGCGGCCGGGGTCATTGCTCGGGTTGAGGATGTCGATCAGCCGGATCAGCGCTTGCGGGTCCATGCTCGGGCCGACTTTTACCCCGATCGGGTTGTTCACACCGCGCAGGAATTCGACGTGAGCCCCATCCAATTGCCGGGTGCGGTCGCCGATCCAGAGCATATGGGCCGAGCAGTCGTAATAATCGTTGGTCAAGCTGTCGCGACGGACGAAGGCTTGTTCGAAGTTCAGCAGCAACGCTTCGTGGGCGGTGAAAAAACTGGTCTCACGCAATTGCGGCGAAGTGTCCAGGCCGCAGGCGCGCATGAAGGCCAGGGTTTCGTCGATGCGCCCAGCCATTTGGCTGTACTTCTCTGCCAACGCCGAATTGGCGATGAAGTCCAGGTTCCACTGATGCACCTGATGCAAATCAGCAAAGCCGCCTTGAGCGAATGCACGGAGCAGGTTTAGCGTCGCGGTGGACTGGTGATAAGCCTGCAACAAACGATCAGGGTCTGGCACGCGGCTTTTTTCATCGAAACCAATGCCGTTGACGATATCGCCACGGTAGGCCGGAAGCGACACGCCGCCGATAGTCTCGTCGTTGGCCGAGCGCGGTTTGGCGAATTGGCCCGCCATACGCCCGACCTTGACCACCGGACACCCCGCCGCGAACGTCATGACGATTGCCATTTGCAGCAATACTTTGAATGTGTCGCGAATCTTCGCCGCCGAGAACTCGACAAAGCTCTCCGCGCAATCGCCGCCTTGCAGCAAAAACGCCCGACCCTGGGTGACTTCGGAAAACTGGCGACGCAACTCCCGCGCTTCTCCGGCGAACACCAGCGGCGGATAACCTGCCAGCGTCTGCTCGACCCGCAACAAATGCGCGGCGTCCGGGTATTGAGGTTGCTGCTGAACAGGCAGTGCCCGCCAGCTGTCGGGGCTCCAGGGTTGGCTCATGTTGAAAATCCAGGTCAATGCAGTCGGACCGGCATGTTAACAGTCCCTGTGTGAGCAGGCTTGCTTGCCAGTGGCTGCACAGACGACAATCCGCGTTCCCCGCTTGCCGCAATGCCGTTAGGAGAAGCAATGACTGAGGAGCGCGTCGAGCGTTTACTGGCCGAAGTACACGATGCCTTCGGCATGATCCGTGTGCTGGAAGTGGACGAGTATCGATTCCTGGAGTTCGGCGATGCCATCGAGCAAAGCTGCACGTTCACGGCCGACCCTAGCTGGTTGGAGTACGACTATACCCGTGCAATGTTCATCGCTGCGTTGTGCCATGAAGCGCCGGAAAGTGCCCTGTTTCTGGGGCTCGGCGCCGGGACGCTGACTCAGGCTTGCCTCAAGTTCCTGCCTCTGGAAGACGTCGAAGCCATCGAGTTGCGCCCGGATGTCCCGCGTCTGGCTTTCGAGTTTCTTGGGCTGGAGGATGATCCCCGGCTGTACATTCGCATCGGTGATGCCCTGGAGTTGCTCGACAGCGCCGAGTCCGCTGACCTGATCTTCGTCGACCTGTACACGGACGTGGGGCCGGGTGTCGGGCATCTGGCCTGGAAATTCCTGGAAAACTGTCAGAAACGTCTGAATCCGGGCGGCTGGCTGGTGATCAACCAATGGGCGGCCGATGACGGAAAACCGTTGGGCGCGGCGCTTTTGCGTGGGCTTTATCACCGGCATTATTGGGAACTGCCGGTGAAGGAGGGCAATGTCATCCTGATTGTGCCGGCAGACCTCGAACAGGTTCTCGATATGCAAGCCTTGACCGAGCGTGCAGAAGCCTTGGCTCCGCGCTTGGGTTATTCACTGCTGCCGTTAATCAAGGTCATTCGCCCGGCAACCTGACAACTGCGCGACTAGCGACCTTTGAAGGCGCCGGGTCTGCGTTCCAGCATGGCATTGAGTCCTTCCTGTGCGTCTTCGCTGGCCATCAGTTGTCGGGTCAGCGCTGGAAGGTTGTTTGCAGCGGCAGTTTCCCCTTCAAGCAATGCCTGACGCGCCGACGCGAGCGTGGTGTAGACCCCAAGCGGCGCCTGTTCAGCAATGCGCGTCGCCAATTGCACCGCGCGGGGCAGCAAGTCTTCGCTGGCCATCACTTCCTGGACCAACCCCATTCGATACGCCTCGTGAGCATCGAACTCATCGCCAGTCAGCAGCCAACGCATGGCGTTACCCCAGCCTGCCCGTTGCGGCAAGCGCAACGTGGCGCCGCCGAACGGGAAGATGCCGCGCTGCACCTCCATCTGTGCAAAGCGGGTATTGCTGGCGCAGAGATTGATGTCGCAAGCCAGCATCAGCTCGATTCCAATAGTGAAGCAATAACCTTGGGCGGCAACAATCACCGGCTTGGTGACCCTGGGTCCGGCGAACACCCCCCACGGGTCGTAACCGCCCTCAGGCAGCGTCCAGCCGTTGGCCAGTTCAGGACCGGCGCTGACCAGATCCAGCCCGCCAGTGAAGTGCTCGCCATGGGCGTAGACCACCGCGACTCGCGCCGACGCGTTGCGCTCAAAGTCGCCGTAAGCGAGGCTCAATGCGTTAAGCAGATCGATATCAAACGCGTTGCGCTTGGCAACACGGTCCAATCCGATCAACACGACGTGGCCTCGCTGTTCGCGACTGACACGGCCGTTGTTAGAAGAGAGCATGGGCATTGATCCTTGCGCGCTGGGAGTGGGCGAAAGAGCGTCAATCGGTAGCAGATTAACCGTTTTAGCAGTCCAGCCTAACGATGCCGGGCCTTTGCAAAATAGACACAGACGCGGGTTTGCGCAAAGCGTGTGGCAAAGAGAGGCCCAGTCGTGGTTGTCTGAAAATAACCCTCACTTTTGTCAGTAATTCCGGTATAGTACGCGCCGGCCTTTAACCGGGCCCTCGTACAGGTATTGCAATTCCCCGAAGCCAGCTTCGGCTGCTTGTCCGCACTGCGGGCTATCCTTGACGATCCATTCATCCAAACGTTTTCGCAAATCCCCGCCGACAAAGCAGCCAGGGCGACTCTAGGGTCTTACACGGCACGCGCAGCTTTGGAGCATGGGTCTTTGCGGATGCACTAGAGGCAGACCCATGACCCAGGAATTCGGCGGCTTCGCCGCTTTTAATCTTCATCCAAATATTCTCGCAGCCGTTATCGCAACCGGCTACGAAGAGCCTTCGGCCATTCAGCAGCAATCGATCCCGATCATCATGGAAGGCCATGACATGATTGGCCAGGCGCAAACCGGTACGGGTAAAACCGCTGCGTTCGCACTGCCAATCCTGCATCGTATCGATCCAGCCAAACGCGAACCTCAAGCGCTGATCCTCGCGCCAACTCGCGAACTGGCCCTGCAAGTAGCCACCGCTTTTGAAACCTACGCCAAGCAAATGCCGGGCGTTACGGTTGTAGCGGTCTACGGCGGTGCGCCGATGGGCCCGCAATTGAAAGCAATCCGTAATGGCGCGCAGATCGTTGTCGCTACGCCGGGCCGTCTGTGCGATCACCTTCGCCGCGACGAAAAAGTCCTCGCTACCGTGAACCACCTGGTTCTCGACGAAGCAGACGAAATGTTGAAGCTGGGCTTCATGGACGACCTGGAAGTTATCTTCAAGGCGTTGCCAGCAACTCGTCAGACCGTTCTGTTCTCGGCGACCTTGCCTCAATCGATCCGTGCCATCGCTGAACGCCATTTGCGTGATCCGAAGCACGTGAAGATTCAGACCAAGACCCAAACCGTTACCGCGATCGAACAGGCTCACCTGTTGGTTCATGCTGACCAGAAAACCTCGGCTGTACTGAGCCTGCTGGAAGTTGAAGACTTCGACGCACTGATCATGTTCGTGCGCACCAAGCAAGCGACCCTGGATCTGGCCAGCGCGCTTGAAGCCAAAGGTTACAAGGCTGCAGCACTGAACGGCGACATCGCTCAAAACCAACGTGAACGCGTCATCGAGTCGCTCAAGGATGGCCGTCTGGACATCGTTGTAGCCACCGACGTTGCTGCACGTGGTCTCGACGTTCCGCGTATCACCCACGTGTTCAACGTGGACATGCCTTACGATCCAGAGTCCTACGTTCACCGTATCGGCCGTACTGGCCGTGCCGGTCGCGAAGGCCGTGCGTTGCTGCTGGTGACTCCACGTGAGCGCCGCATGCTGCAAGTGATCGAGCGTGTTACCGGTCAGAAAGTAGCTGAAGTTCGCCTTCCAGATGCTCAAGCCGTTCTCGATGCTCGCATCAAGAAACTGACTAACAGCCTGGCTCCACTGGTTGCTGACGCTGAATCGACTCACGGTGATCTGCTTGATCGCCTGACCGCCGATATCGGTTGCAGCCCGCGTGCCCTTGCTGCTGCGCTGTTGCGCAAAGCCACCAACGGTCAAGCATTGACCCTGGCCGCCATCGAACGTGATCGCCCACTGGTTCCAACCAGCGCGCCACGTGAGCGCAGCGATCGTTCGTCTTCGAGCGAGCGTCCTGAGCGCAGCGGTGCTGATCGTGAGCGTCGCGCTCCGGTTCCATTGGCTGAAGGCCGTGCTCGTTGCCGTACCGCGCTGGGTGCGCGTGATGGTATCGCTGCTAAAAACCTGTTGGGTGCAATCCTCAACGAAGGCGGCCTGGCCCGCGAAGCAATCGGCCGCATCCAGGTGCGCGACAGCTTCAGCCTGGTCGAGCTTCCGGAAGATGGCCTTGAGCGTCTGTTGACCAAACTCAAGGACACCCGCGTTGCAGGCAAGCAGTTGAAGCTGCGTCGCTATCGCGAAGACTGATCTGCTCTTGAGCTGATCGAGTCTGAATAAAAAATCCCCGACTGGTTCGGGGATTTTTTTGTTTTGTAAATACTGTGGGAGCAGGCTTGCCTGCGAATAGGCCCGTAATCACGCCGCTGACGCCTATTTGGCAAACGCTCATCCAAACCGATAGATGTCCATCCCCAGCGCGCCCATCGTAAATCCCTGATGCGCAATGCTGAATTCGCCGCCTGCGCCGCGTGCGAAATAAAGCGGCAGCAGATGTTCATCACTGGGATGGTTACGCACAGCATTCGGTGCCAAACGCCGGTAATCGTGCAACGCTGCTTCGTCATTGCTCGTCAGCTTGTCAACGATCCAGTCACGAAACGCCAGCGCCCATGGCTCGATGCTCTCGGGCCCAGCATGCCAATCCAGCTCCCTCAGGTTGTGGGTAATGCTGCCAGACCCCATCACCAGCACGCCTTGTTCACGCAGGCTCGCCAGCGCACGGCCTACTCGGGTTTGCAGCGCGGGGCCAAGACGACTGGGCAACGAGACCTGCACCACGGGAATATCAGCCTGCGGGTACATCAACGACAGCGGCACCCAAACGCCGTGGTCAAACGGACGCTGGGAGTCGACACGGGCCGGCAGTCCATCGGCGCTGAGCAGTTCAACCACGTGCTTCGTCAGTTCGGGTAAGCCGGGCGCTGGGTATTGCACGGCGAACAGCTCCGGCGGGAAGCCACCGAAGTCGTGCCAGGTCTCCGGTTGCGGATTGCCATTGACTAACAGGTCTTGGCTTTCCCAGTGCGCTGAAACAATCACGATGGCCCTGGGCTTTGGCATCTCGGCAGCGATACGTGCCAACGCCGGGCCGCTCGCGCCGGGTTCCAGCGCGAGCATCGGCGAGCCATGGGAGATAAACAAGCTAGGGAACATAGTCGGAGTCCTGAGCGTTAAGATGGTGCCATCTTCAGGCAAAAGATTGATCTAAATCTAATATAAGTTTTAGCCTGATTTGATCGAATTATTGGGAGTCATTATGCAGCCAGAATTTTGGCAAAAACGTTGGGCGCTCAACCAGATCGGTTTTCACTTGCCGCAGGTTAATCCTTACCTGCAACGCTTCTGGCCTGGGCTTGAGCTTGCGCCGGGCGCTCAGGTGCTGGTGCCGTTGTGCGGTAAAAGCCTAGATCTGGCGTGGTTGGCAGGGCAAGGGTTCAAGGTTATGGGTATCGAGCTGACGGAAAAGGCCGTGGAAGATTTCTTTAGCGAGCAGCAACTGGCAGCGACCATCCGCCAGCGCGGCCCGTTCAAGGTGTATAGCGTTGAATCCATCGAGCTGTGGTGTGGCGATTTTTTTGCCCTGACGGCCGCTGACGTTGCAGAGTGTGCAGGCCTTTATGACCGCGCTGCACTGATCGCATTACCGCCCCAGATGCGCGAGTCCTATACACGACATCTGGCGCAGATACTTCCGCCAACCTGCCAAGGGCTATTAATTACCTTGGATTACGAGCAGTCACAAATAGAGGGCCCGCCGTTTGCAGTGCCCGATGCCGAGGTGCAGCAACGGTTGGCAGCCGATTGGCAGATTCAAGTCTTGGAAACCTGCGATGTGCTCAGCATGAGCACTAGATTTCTCAACGGGGGCGCCACACGGCTGGAAGAGCGCGCTTATCGTTTACGGCGTGGCGCTGTTTTGTAGGCGACGGACGAACGCATCGGAGCCGTCTATGGAGCGCTGCATGTCCTTGAGCAAGTCGTAGACACTGTTTTGCACGTGGCCGCTTTCGTCTTTGAGCGCCCCAATCGCTTGGGCGTTGAGGTTGTGTTTGAGAAACAGCACTTGATCGTGCAACACGCTGAGAACGGGCGGAATGCGGCTCTCAGCGGTTTTCATCGTGGCTAGCAGCGTGCGGTATTCAGCGTGGGTGCGATCCAATTCCTTCGCGCTGGCCGCACGCAAGTCTTGGCGGGTGTATTGACCAAGTTCGTCGTTCCATTCGTCAAACAATGCATCGGCGACGTTTTCAACGGAGGCGATTCGTTGATGAATGGCGTTGGCGCTTTTTACGCTGGCTTGATAATCATCATTCAGCGCGTCGTAGCGCTTCTCTAGATCGCCGCCGTCGAAGTGCACCACGCGCCGATAGTTTTCCAGTGCGCTGGATAAGTGTTTGCTGGTGTCCTTCTGTGCGTCACGTGCGTCTTCGATCCGTCCGGCGAGCATTTGGCGTTTCGATATGCCAGCTTCGTCCATGGCAGCGAAATACGCACTTTGGCAGCCGCTCAAGGCGAAGAGGGCGAGGAACGCGAGGGCGAGGTGGCGCATGGGGTAATCCTTTATCCAGATAAAACAAAAGGGCGACTTGCGTCGCCCCTCCGTCACACTGAGTAAAGCTTATCAGGCGAGACGACGAAGCGCCTCGATGCGATCTTCCAGCGCCGGGTGGCTCATGAACAACCCCGCCAAGCCATGCTTGAGTCCGCCGTTGATGCCGAAGGCGGTCAGGCTGTCCGGCATTTGCACCGGCACGCCTTGTTCTGAACGCAGACGCTGCAGGGCACCAATCATCGCGTTCTTGCCTGCCAGCCGTGCGCCAGCCTCATCAGCGCGGTATTCGCGTTTGCGCGAAAACCACATGACGATGGAACTGGCCAGGAACCCCAATACCAACTCGGCAAAAATAGTCGCGATGTAATAGGCCATGCCTTGGCCTTCTTCGTTCTTGAAAATCACCTTGTCGACAAAGTTACCAATGATCCGCGCGAAGAACATCACGAAGGTGTTCACCACGCCCTGGACCAAGGCCAGTGTCACCATGTCGCCATTGGCAACGTGGCCGATTTCGTGGGCCAACACTGCTTTCACTTCATCCGGTGAAAAGCGCTCCAGCAAACCTTGGCTGACGGCGACCAGTGCATCGTTCTTGTTCCAGCCCGTGGCAAAGGCGTTGGCCTCGTACGCCGGGAAGATGCCGACTTCGGGCATTTTGATTCCGGCCTCGCGGGACAGTTGTTCAACCGTCTGCAGCAGCCACTGCTCGTGCCGAGTGCGCGGCTGAGTAATCACTTGGGTGCTGGTGCTCATCTTCGCCATCCACTTGGAGATGAACAGCGAAAACAGTGAACCGGCAAAGCCGAAAACAGCACAGAAAATCAGCAGCTGATTAAGGTTTAGATCAACCCGATTGGCCGCCATTATCCCGTTAAAGCCAAAAAGGCTCAGGGTAATGCTGGCTATGAGTACCACTGCCAGGTTCGTGGCCAAAAACAGCAAAATGCGCATCATGGTCGAAACGGTCTCCTCATGAAAATATGTAACGTGATGCGGGGTATATAAGGCGATGGACGCAGCTATTCAACAGAGGGACTATTTCAAACTGTGTCGTTTGCAGGCGAATCGGAGGCGAGAGGCAAGCGGTGCGGCCCGTTCAGGCCGCATCCGGTGCAGGTGCGGACGGGCTTATTGGCGATAAGTCTTTAGGAAATTTCCGATTCGACCGATTGCCATGTCCAGGTCATCGACGCGCGGCAGGGTTACCACGCGGAAGTGATCCGGCCACGGCCAGTTAAAGGCCGTACCCTGAACCACCAACAGTTTTTCCGACAAAAGCAGGTCCAGTACGAATTTTTCATCGTTATGGATCGGGCAAATTTTCGGATCGATACGTGGGAATGCATACAGCGCGCCCATCGGTTTCACGCAGCTGACACCGGGGATGTCGTTGAGCAATTCCCACGTGCGATTACGTTGTTCCAGCAAGCGGCCAGCCGGCAGCACCAAATCGTTGATGCTTTGATAGCCGCCCAATGCCGTCTGAATCGCGTGTTGGCTCGGCACATTGGCACACAGACGCATGTTAGCCAGTATGTCGATGCCCTCGATGTAGCTTTTGGCATTGTGTTTTGGCCCGGAAATAACCACCCAGCCGGACCGGAAACCTGCAACCCGGTACGATTTCGACAGGCCATTGAAGGTCAGGCAGAGCAGGTCTGGAGCCAATGACGCAGTGGCGATATGAACCGCGTCATCGTAGAGAATCTTGTCGTAGATTTCGTCGGAGAACACCACCAGATTGTGCTGGCGGGCCAATTCCAGCATGCCCAGCAGCACTTCCTTCGGATAGACCGCACCTGTCGGGTTGTTGGGGTTGATGATGACCATCGCCTTGGTGTTGGGCGTGATCTTGGCCTTGATATCCTGCAAGTCCGGCCACCAGTGCGCTTGTTCGTCGCACAGATAATGCACCGGATTGCCGCCTGCCAGACTCACCGCCGCAGTCCACAACGGGTAATCGGGGGCCGGGATCAGCACCTCGTCGCCGTTGTTGAGCAGGGCCTGCATCGACATCACGATCAGTTCGGAAACGCCGTTGCCCAAATAGATGTCTTCAATGCCGACGCCCTCTACCTGCTTCTGTTGGTAGTACTGCATCACGGCCTTGCGCGCGCTGAACAGGCCTTTCGAATCGCTGTAGCCCTGAGCCATCGGCAGATTGCGGATCACGTCCTGCAAGATTTCGTCCGGCGCCTCGAAACCAAACGGCGCCGGGTTGCCGATATTCAGCTTGAGGATGCGATGACCTTCCTCCTCCAGGCGTTTGGCGTGCTTGAGCACTGGCCCGCGTATGTCATAACAGACGTTGGCGAGCTTGTTCGATTTGCTGACCTGCATGTGATTGATCCCGAGAGTGGACGGCCCCGTGTATGAACACCACGTGGATCGCCGAGCAGAACGCCATGAAAAATGGGTTTGTATGCATGAAACGTGGGTGACAGACTGGCGTCTAACGAGGCGCAATCATACGTGCCGCCCGATCCTTGGAAAAGATACAGATCGGGCTTTTTCAGTTGTGGAGGTGTACCCGTGGAAAAGTTGGAAAAAACCCGCGAAGAATGGCAAGCGATGCTTGACCCGGAGCAGTACAACGTTTGTCGTCTCAAAGCGACCGAGCGCCCGTTTTCCGGCAAGTACAACGGCACCAAAACCGCAGGCGTCTATCACTGTGTGTGCTGCAACGAGCCGCTGTTCGACTCCGAAACGAAATTCGATTCCGGCTGCGGCTGGCCGAGTTTTTATGCACCGCTCGAAGGCAGTGCCGTGATGGAAATTCGTGACATGACACACGGCATGATTCGAACTGAAGTGGTGTGTGCAAAATGTGATGCTCACTTGGGCCACGTGTTTCCCGATGGCCCTGCGCCCACCGGTTTGCGTTATTGCATTAACTCGGTGTGCCTGGAGTTGGTCCCGCGCGAGTAACCGGGGGGTGGTCTGACCTCTTATGCCTTGATATCGATGGGATGAATTAAATTGTGCGCAAGTCAATTGCGCACTATGTTTCCTACACATTCCACTCTTTTTGTAGGTGTTGCCATGAGCGAAAATCTGCTGACCATCCCGTGCACCACTATCAAAGGTGAGCAGAAAACCTTAGCGGATTTCGCTGGCAAGGCGGTATTGGTGGTCAACACCGCGAGCAAGTGCGGCTTCACCCCACAGTACAAAGGCCTTGAGCAGTTGTGGCAGACCTACAAGGATCAAGGTCTGGTGGTGTTGGGTTTCCCGTGTAATCAGTTTGGCCATCAGGAACCGGGCAACGAAGGCACTATCTCTGAGTTTTGCGAGCTGAATTACGGGGTCAGTTTTCCGCTGTTCAAAAAGATTGACGTCAATGGCAGCGAGGCTCACCCGCTGTTCGTGCAGTTGAAAAAGCAGGCGCCAGGGGTTTTGGGCTCGGAGCGGATCAAGTGGAATTTCACCAAATTCCTGATTGGTAAAGACGGCAAACTGGTTAAACGTTTCGCCCCGCTGACCAAACCGCAAGACATGAGCGCAGAGATCGAAGCGTTATTGAGATAGCCATACCGCGTCATCCAAATCCTGTAGGAGGGTCCGCCACGTCTTCGACGCCGCGCTGTCGCACAGCAAACTGTGTGGCACTTTTTGTGTGGTTTGAGGTTGCAGGGTGTCAGGACTGAAGCCTTCCCGAATAAATTCGGTCCCACAGATTCTGGCGCTGCGCAGATTTCTGTAGGAGCTGTCGAAGGCTGCGATAGGTCCGAAGGACCTTCGCCAACACGTTGGCTCCTATGTATGGACTCGCCTCCACTGTCAACCCGCTTTTAAACACCGCTACCCGGTTGCATCTATGTATAAGGCCTATTCGAGGAAGCCGTCTTCGGCTTCTGGCCAACATTGGTTCAGCTCGCGGTATGCCAATTACATTCAGGCCTCAAGGGCCAGTAGGAGCCAAGGCATCAATCCGCGACGGTCTGACCTGGGGTCAATGTTTTCTAGCAAGGGTTTAAGCGCTTTCGCGCCACGGTGGCAGAACTCTGTGGATCAGTGGCCCATCGCAGCTTGGCCATTGGCCGGTTGGCGGCGATAAGTCTGTTCATTCTGTAGCAGCGCCCAGACGATGCGCAGGTTACGGTTCGCTAACCGGACCGCCGCCTCTTTTCGACCCAGGCGCCCTAACCAGCGCAGCAGCCGCAGATCGTCGGGCTGCTGTGAATCAGGCCGCAGTTGCCTCAACACCGAATGGGCACCCTGAACCATCAAGCTGCGTATGTAGCCATCGCCTCGCTTGCTCATTTTGCCCAGGCGCACCTGCTCCCCGCTGCTGTGCTGCTCAGGCACCATGCCGAAGTAGGCGGCAAACATGCGCGCATTGGAGAAGCGTTCAGGTTCAGTCTGCTTGGCCAGCAGTGCCGTGGCGATAATCGGACCGATACCACGCACGGTCATTAGCCGTTTGGCGGTTTTGTCATCGTTCGCAGCAGTCTCCAGACGGCCAGTCAAGATGTTGATTCGCTCGCCCGTGTGGTGCCATTCACCCAGTAATTCGTCTATCAGTTCGCGCAACATATCGGGCAACGGCTGAGTAGCGTCTTCCAGCACTCGGGGTATGGTTTGGCTGATAGCAACATCGCCCTGCGCCAGCGCAACGCCGTGCTCTAACAGTAAGCCTCGCATCTGATTACTGATCGTTGTACGGCGGCGTACATAACCCTGACGAGCCCGATGCAAGGCCTGCATGGCCAGCGCTGCGGTGCTTTTGATGGGCACAGCCGCAATGCGGCTATCGCGGCCGGCACGCAATATCGCCAGCGCATCGTTGCGATCGTTCTTGGCACCGCTGCGATGATTAGCCACCAACCCCGCTGGAAGAATCCGCGCCAGATTGCCCTGATCCTGGAGCTGCCGCGCCCACGACTGAGCGCCTGGGCCAGTTTCCACCAGCACTATGACCTCTGGCGGCAGGTGACGCAGAAATGTAAAAAACGCTTCGCGCGACTTGATCCGCTCTTCGTAAAGTACATGGCCCAGGGCATCTTCCCCGGCGACCTGGAATACCCGCTTGGCAAGATCGACCGCCACTGTCGTGCAGGCCGATAGAGCGGCAGAAGACAAAGACTGATTAATCGTCGTATTCTTTTTCATGGACTCGCCCTCGCTGTCGTTGGCTTCTTAGACTGCCACCGTGGCGCATTGACGCCTCGGCTTGGGCGAGTCCATCCAATTACAGGTTGTTGACGCTCAGCGTGGCTTCAACCACTGATCCAACAAGCTGATCAGTTCTTCGCGACGAAAGGGTTTGGCCAAGTAGTCGCTCATCCCGGCAGCGCGGCAGCGTTCGCGTTCTTCGGGCATGGCGTTGGCGGTGAGGGCTATGATTGGTAATTGCGGCCAGCGTCCGCTTTGGCGAATCTGCCGGCTGGCTTCATAGCCATCCATCACCGGCATGTTGCAATCCATCAACACCAGGTCGAAGTCCTGTTCTTCCAGTCGCTCCAGCGCTTCGACCCCCTGCCCACTGACCACCACCTCGCAGCCCAGTTTACTCAGCATGCCTTTGGCCACGAGTTGATTCACCGGGTTGTCCTCCACCAGCAAAATTCGCGCGCGGTGAGTGGCTGCTCGATCTTGCAACAGCCGTTCTCGCGAGATGTACTCTTCAGGCAACAGCGTGCGGCGTAATGTTTGATACAACGCCGTTCGGGCCAGCGGTCGAGCTTGTTGCTGGAGGGGTGAAAGGGCGCTGACCTCTTCGCTGGGCATGAAATTGCCGTACGCCGTCACCAACAAGATAGGTGCGGTGATGGCCGGGCGCAGTCCAAACAAACATTCTGGACAATCGGTAATCAGCAGGTCTGGATCAAATCCAAACAAACTGTCACCGATGCTGCGGCGCTGATAATCAATCCCCCAGCCAGGTAGCAGGCCGGCTAACAGTTCGGCCAGACCACTGTCGGCCGAGGTTACAGCAACAACTCGGCCTTGGAGTTTTCCAGGCGCTGACGCGGGCGCATGGGTGGGCAGCGGCAACTCGACACTAAACCGGCTGCCGAAGCCAACCTTTGACTCCACGCTCAATCGGCCTTTCATAGCACCACACAAATTGTGCGTCACAGCCAGGCCGAGGCCGGTGCCGCCGTATTGACGAGTGATGCCGACCGCTGCTTGAGTGAACGGTTGAAAAATTTTCGCTTGGTCGTTGGCCGCAATGCCGATGCCGGTGTCGCTGACATCGATTTTAATACCACCATCGTGGGCGCTCAGGCGGACGTCGACGCGGCCAAAGCGCGTGAATTTCAACGCATTGGACAGCAGGTTACTGACGATCTGCCGGACACGGGTCGGATCACCCATGATCGAAGCCGGAAAAAGCGGGTCGATCAGGCACGCCAATTCGACACTGGGCGCCGCGTTTTGCGACAGCAGATTGGCCGTGTCTTCGACCAGCGCACCCAAGTCGAACGGAATATTTTCCAGTTCCAGTTGGCCGGCATCGAATTTTGACAGATCCAGAATATCGTTGAGTAGCTCCACCAGCACTTTGCCCGAGTCATGGGCAATGGACAGTTGTTGGCGCTGCTCGGCATTGAGCGGGCTGTCCAGTGACAGCGAGAGCATGCCCAGCAACCCATTGAGCGGCGTGCGTATCTCGTGGCTCATGTTTGCCAGAAAAGCCGCGCGTGCATGGGCCATGTCTATGGCCGTACTGCGTGCCACGAGCAGCTCATCGTTGGATTGGCTGAGGCGAGCGTTAATGGCTTTGAGTTCGGCAGTGCGCGCCGAGACAATGTTTTCCAATTCATTCAAATGGTCGTTGAGGTTGTTTTCAGCGATGCGCCGTTGCGCGAATTCGCTGGCAATGGTTTTGAACTGCTGATTGGCAACCTTCACCAGCACGCCGATTTCGTCCGTCTCATGACCGGGGGGGCAGGGCAATGGCGATTGCAGCCGTCGGCGCGGGTCAGTTCCACTGAGTGCGCTTATCACGCCCACCAGCGGTTTGGTCAGGGTGATGTAAAACAGCAGCAGCAGAATAATGCTTAATATCAGGCTGCGAACAAACCCATTGATTAGGGTGATTTCGGCGCGTTGCAGGAAATGACGGCCAAAGGCAAAAGTGTCCACCGTCAGGTGCAACGTCCCCATGGGTTCAGTGGGCATGTGATCCAATCGCAGAGGGTCATCGAATTCACGGCTTGCACCAAAAAGGAAGTCGCTGACGATCCGGTAACGGCTTTGGGCGCGTGGACGCTCGACACTGGCGAGGGTGGCGTTGCTGTTGTCGCTGAGCCGAACGCCAACCACCGCGGGGGAGTGCAACAACCCAAGGATTAATTCCTGCGCCAGTTCAGCATCGATGTTGTAGGCGATTCGCGACGCGGGGTTGTGACTGATTTCCAGCAAAGAATGAATTTCGCGATCGATCGATGCGTCTTCGCTGGCATAATCGAGAGCGATTTGAACCAAGCTAAGCAAGGTTCCTAAAATGAAGCCGACCAATACTGCCAGACGCGCTTGCTTGAACGACAGGCGGTGGGTGAACGATATATCCATGGGCAGAGCCATTCCTCGTTTGCCATCGCGAAGAAGCATAGCTGATCGGGCCAAGCGGTTAATCAGTTTAATTAAGGAGACATTGTGGACTCTCGGTTAATAACATTTCTTGAGCGGGCCGACGCCGTTTTGGCTCGATTGGAGCCACTGCTGCCGGCCTTGCGCAACCCCGTGGACTGGACTCACAGCCTCGCCGCGCGCTGGGTGCAGGAAGGTCGTTCGGGTTATTTGATGCCGCTGGAAGTCAGTCTGGACATGCGTCTTTCTGATTTGATTGGTGTCGATCGGCAGCGCGATCAACTGGCGCGTAATACTCGCCAGTTCATCGACGGCTTGCCCGCCAACCACGCATTACTGTGGGGGTCGCGGGGCACTGGTAAGTCGTCGCTGGTTCGGGCATTGCTGGCCGAGAACCACAAAGACGGCCTGCGCTTGATTGAGATCGAGCGCGATCATTTGGGTGATTTGCCGCGTGTCGTAGAGCAATTGCAAGGGTTGTCGGAGCGGTTCGTGCTGTTTTGCGATGACCTGTCGTTCGAAGCGGGGGAGAGTGATTACCGGGTACTTAAAAGTGTCTTGGACGGCTCGCTGGAGCAAGCGCCCGACAACGTATTGTTGTATGCCACGTCCAATCGTCGCCATTTGGTGCCCGAAAAATCCAGTGATAATGAAAACTGGAAGCAGGTCGATGGCGAAATCCACCCAAGCGAAGGGGTAGAAGACAAAATTGCCCTGTCCGACCGGTTTGGCTTATGGCTGTCGTTCTATCCGTTTACCCAAGAGCACTTCCTCAGCGTGGTCGAGCACTGGATCGGTGAATTGGCTGCGAAATCCGGGCTGGCGTGGCAGCGTGATGAAGAGTTGGACCTCACGGCTGTGCGCTGGGCCACTGGCCGTGGCAATCGCAATGGCCGCTGCGCTTATCAGTTCGCGCGTTATTGGGTGGGTCTTAAATTGTTGGAGCAGCAAGCATGATTGATCTTCACAGTAGCGGCGCTGGCCTCAATGGCTATAGGTTGCTAACCGCACAGCTGGAATCTTTGTTGGCGCACGAGCGTGATTTTATTGCCAACGCTGCGCAGTTTTCGGCGTTCTTGTTCAGCCAGCTCGAGGACTTGAACTGGGCAGGTTTTTACTTGGCGCGGGGCGAGGAATTGGTGCTGGGGCCGTTTCAAGGCCAGATCGCCTGTGTGCGAATTCCGTTTGGTCGTGGGGTGTGCGGCACGGCGGCGGCCAGTCGGACGACTCAGCGGGTCAGGGACGTCCATGAGTTCGACGGGCATATTGCCTGCGACAGCGCCTCCGCCAGCGAGCTGGTGGTGCCACTGATCAAAGACGGAAAATTGATGGGCGTACTGGATCTGGACAGCCCAAGTGTCGGACGCTTCTGCGAAGATGACCAGGCCGGGGTTGAGCAATTGGTGGCGATATTCCTAAGGCTCACGACCTGCGATTAAGCCCGGTGCAGGCAGACACGCCCAGTTGTGTCTGCCGCACGAATTGAAACATCAGTCGTAAGCGACCTTTTTCTTCCAATCTGCATCGTCAATCTTCAGTCCGTCGGTCAATACGTTTTCTTCGCCTTCGACCGCCGCTGTTTCTGCTAACACCATTGAATTACAACGTGCCAAGAGCTTTTCCAGGTAAGTGAGTTGCTCATGATAAAGCGCCGGCTCCGGCTGTTTGCGCAAGTACTGCACCCCGCGCTCGAATGCCAAACGGGCTTGTCCTGGTTGCTCCAGAGCGAGGGCGTGTTGCCCAAGGTTATTAAAAAACTCGATGTGCAGTATCACCATAAGGTGGCGAATTTGTTTTACCCACTGCTTGGCTTCAGTCGTCGGTAAAAAGCCGTCATGGGCGGCGCGAGTGATTTGACCGTGTAACGCTTCCAATAAGAAACGCACGTCTTTGGCCTTGGCTTCGGTCTGAATCGGGCTGGGAGGGTTGTTGATCGGGATCTGATCGCCCAGGTCGATCAGCGCTGTCAGCTCGGCGATGCGCTCCCGAAACGCGCTGCCGCTTCTATTAAGTGCTTGCAGGCGCGCGTTGACGTTGAGCTCCAGACGCGTCAGCAGGAGCTTGAGGCTCGGTGTCATCAATTGGCCCGGAAACGTTTCAGTGATCTCACCGCAACGGCGCAAGCGGTCAGTCAGCTCAACCCTGAGGCGAGCGCGTTCCAGTTTCTTGTTTTCGGCTACATGATTGAGGAAACCAATGGCAATCAGGATAGCGATGCCGGCAATAACCAAGAGGGTGATTATGAGTGGTGTCACCGTTGAAACCTCATTTAGGTAATTGTGTGGCTGAGTGTAGTGTTTAACCCAGTGGGCCGATAGGTGCAACGGGTGTTCGTCAAACTAACGGCGCTGATATTCAGGCACCGGGTGACTGCTCAGCATGCGCAAAGCTCAGGGAAGTCATTGATTTAGATATATTTATAGATGGGGGTTGACGACATGCCCTTGCATCCATAGAATGCGCGCCACTTACAGCGTAAAGCACACAGCGAAGCGCAAATAAGTAGTGAATGTTGTACGCGTGTCCCCTTCGTCTAGTGGCCTAGGACACCGCCCTTTCACGGCGGTAACAGGGGTTCGAGTCCCCTAGGGGACGCCATTTGCGGGAATAGCTCAGTTGGTAGAGCACGACCTTGCCAAGGTCGGGGTCGCGAGTTCGAGTCTCGTTTCCCGCTCCATTTTTAAGCAGTCTTGTTTTAGGACAGGGCTGGTGAAACCAAGGCAGGGTCTTCGGATCATGTTTTGGACACTGGGACATACAGCGTATGTTCCGGGCAGCGTCCCCTTCGTCTAGTGGCCTAGGACACCGCCCTTTCACGGCGGTAACAGGGGTTCGAGTCCCCTAGGGGACGCCATTTGCGGGAATAGCTCAGTTGGTAGAGCACGACCTTGCCAAGGTCGGGGTCGCGAGTTCGAGTCTCGTTTCCCGCTCCATTTGTACAAAAACGCCGCTCAATGAGCGGCGTTTTTGCGTGTGCGTTTTTTGAGTTCTGGAAGCTTGGGTCGAGCGAAAAGCCTTCGAGTCGGAAAAAAGACTGGCGTCGTCGGCCTTGGCAGGTGCTTGATAGTCATCGCAATTCGAGCGCCCGACTCAGGGCACTTTTTTATAGTTGAGCCAGACGGAGTTATCGATGGAGTTTCGTTCACTGGGCAAGACCGACCTTAAGGTCAGCGCCATCGCGTTGGGCACCATGACCTGGGGCGAGCAAAACACCGCAGAAGAAGCCTTCGCACAGATTCGTCAGTCCAAGGATGCAGGGGTCAACTTTCTTGACACTGCGGAGATGTACCCGGTACCGCCGGGCGGCGAAACCTACGCCGAGACCGAGCGCATTATTGGCCAGTACTTCAAGAAGTACGGCGACCGTAATGACTGGATTCTGGCCAGTAAAGTCGCCGGACCAGGTCGCATGGACCACATTCGGGACGGCAACCCACGGCTTGATCGGGTCAACATCACTGCGGCGGTGGAGGCTAGCCTTGCGCGGTTGAACACTGATTATCTGGACCTGTACCAGTTGCATTGGCCGGACCGCAAAACCAATTTTTTTGGCGTGCTGGGCTACACCCATGATGCGCATGATCAGCCGGTTGAGATCGAAGAAACCTTGTCGGTATTGGACGATTTAGTGAGGGCGGGCAAGATTCGCCATTTTGGTTTGTCCAACGAAACGCCGTGGGGCACCCAGCGTTTCCTGCACGTGGCGCAAAGCCTTCACCTGCCACGGGCGGTATCGATCCAGAACCCTTACAACTTGCTTAACCGCACCTTTGAAATCGGCTTGGCGGAAATCGCGATTCGCGAGCAGATCGGTTTGTTGGCCTATTCGCCTTTGGCGTTTGGCGTGCTGGCAGGCAAGTACCTCAACGGCGCTCGCCCTGCGTCGGGTCGGCTGACGCTGTTTGAACGCTTCCAGCGCTACAACAATCCACAGGTTGAAATCGCCAGCGCAGCCTACGTGGCGTTGGCCCACGAACACGGCCTGGACCCGGCGCAAATGGCATTGGCCTACGTCACCAGCCGACCGTTCGTGACCAGTAACATCATTGGCGCCACCACGCTGGAGCAATTGACCAGCAACCTGGCCAGCGCCGACGTGAAACTGTCGCAGGACGTGCTGGCGGGTATCGAAGCCATCCACACCCGGCAACCCAACCCTGCGCCGTAATCAAGTGCAGCATGGCCTTTCGCGCTAGGAGCGCTTTTGACTGCGTAGCGCCTCGGACTCTTCTAGATCACGAAGAATCCGTGGGTGCCGTCGCGGGCAAGCTGACTGACCAGACCAAATTCCCAATCCAGATAGGCCTGCATGGCTTTACGTGGCGCGTCGGTGCCTTCGTAAGGTCGGCGATAGCGGTCAATGCGCGGCGAAGCCAACTGGCTTTCGCCTGTTTCCACGGCAAAGCCTGCGGCGAACCATGTGCTTGTCCCGCCCTTGAGCAGGAAAACTGGCTGGCCGGTTAACGCCTCGACCTCCGCCACGGCGAGCCGCGCCAGGCGACTGCTGCCGCAGGTCAGCACGTAGCGTTGCGCGACGGGAATATTCCCTAGCGCTTGTTTCAGTTGCGCACGCAATACCCACCACGCACCGGGTATGTGCTGTTTAACGTAGTTAGCGCTGGTGGTGAAATCCAGCACCGCAACATCACCTTGATCACGCCACTGGGCGAGGGTTTGGGCGCTAATCTCTTCGGCTTGGCGCGGTTCGGGAATGGGCGCGTCCCACTCGCCTTTTTCGCTGAAATCCTTAGGCTGCAAGTCGCCAACGACGAACACGTCCCAGCCCAGTTGTGCCAGCCAAGAGCCGGACATGTTGGCCCGCACGCCATCGTCGTCGATCAATACCAGTCGAGCGCCGCGCACGCTGGCGTAGTGATCGGTTTCCTGCACCAGTTGCCCGCCAGGTGTCGAGCGCGAACCGGGCAGATGGCCTTGGGCAAATTCTTCCGGGGTGCGCACGTCAAACAGGTAGGTGCTGCGGCCTGTCTCGGTTTGCCACTGATGTAAATCGGCGCGGGACCCGCGCTTGACCCCGGCCTTGTGCGCGACCTTCAGCGCATCAGCGGTGGCCAGTTTACGGGTGTCTTCGCACACGGCGGCGAAGCGTCGAGCTTGCCCGTGTTCCAGTTTTTGGTCGGCCAGCAGCCAGCCAATGGTGCCATTGCGCAGCGCCGAGATTTGATTCGGCAGCCCCGCATTCACCAACGATTGAGTGCCGATGATGCTGCGCGTCCGACCGGCGCAATTGACGATGATCCGGGTGCTGGGGTCCGGCGCCAGTTCCCGGGCGCGCAGCACTAGTTCGGCGCCCGGCACGCTGATGCTGCCGGGAATGCTCATGGTCTGGTATTCGTCATAGCGACGGGCATCGAGTACTACCACATCGGCCCTTGCCTCGATCAGCGCGAGCACTTCTTCGGCCGCTAATGACGGCGTATGGCGCTGGCTTTCCACCAGTTCGCCGAAGGCT